>JAGWAG010000014.1:0-26713 GCA_021296535.1 Acidobacteriota bacterium
GCGCTACATCGGCCGCAAGCCGGCGCCCCTGTCCGCGATGGTTGACGCGATGGACCTCATGCGAGCACTGTTCGCCGGGCGCGAGGCGGAGTGCAACGGCTCGCCGGTGAGCATTCCCTGGCGCAGCGACGCGGGCTCGGAACTCCCGATCTGGGTCGCGGCCTATGGCCCGAAGGCACTTGATGTGGTGGGCCGTCACGCCGACGGCTTCGTCCTGCAATTGGCGGACCCGAAGATCCTGGAGTGGACACTTCAGGCGGTACGCGACGCGGCCGAGGACGAGGGCCGTGACCCCGACGCAATCACGGTCTGCGTGGTCGCTCCGGCCTACGTCGGCGACGACCTGGCCCACCAGCGCGACCAGTTGCGCTGGTTCGGCGGCATGGTCGGCAACCACATCCACGACCTGGTCATGCGCTACGGCGAGGACGACTCGAAGGTGCCGCGGGGGGTACGACTACTCCCACCACGGCCGCAGCGGCAACCCGGACACGGAGTTCGTGCCCGACGGCATCGTCGACCGCCTGTGCGTCCTCGGCCCGGCGGAGGCACACATCGAGAAGCTGCGGGAACTGAAGTCGTTGGGCGTCGACCACTTCGCCGTCTACCTGATGCACGACGACAAGGAAGGCACGCTTGCCGCGTACGGCGAGCAGGTGATTCCGGCGCTTACGGGCGGGTAGGCGTAACGGCGCAGCAGACGGAGCCGGAATGCCGGCCAGAGGGCCGGCGCACCCAGTGACGGAGGCCGGCGCACCCAGTGACCGGAGGCGGCGCACCCGGTGGACTACTTCGCTTCGTACCAATCGGGACCGGTGCCGACGTCGACGACCAGGGGTACGGCCAGGTCGGCAACGCCCTCCATCTCTTCCCTGACCAGCGCCGCGAGTTCGTCGATCGCCTCGGACGGCGCCTCGAGGACGAGTTCGTCGTGGACCGTCAGGAGGAGCCGGGCGGCGTCGAGTTCCACCTGCAGCCGGCGGTCGACGGCGATCATCGCCAGCTTCAGAAGATCCGCGGCGGTGCCCTGGATGCGCGCGTTGACCGCCATCCGCCGCGTGTTCTCGCGCACTGCACGGTTGCGGCTCTTGATGTCCGGCAGGTAGCGCACCCGGCCATAGAGCGTCTCGACCCGGAGCTCTTCCTCCGCCTGCGCCAGCGTCCGCTCGGTGTAGGTACGCACTCCGGGAAAACGCTCGAAGTACGCGTCGATGAAGTTCTGGGCCTCGCCGCGCGCGATGCCGAGGGCGCGGGCGAGCCCGAAGGCGCTCATGCCGTAGATGATCCCGAAGTTGATCGTCTTCGAGGCTCGCCGCTGCTCGTCGGTGACGAAGACCGGGTCGATGTCGAACACGGTGGCGGCGGTCGAGCGGTGGATGTCGCCGCCGTGCTGGAAGATGTCGATCAACGTCGCGTCGCCCGAGATGTGCGCGAGCACGCGCAGCTCGATCTGGCTGTAGTCGGCGACCAGGAGCAGGTAGTCGTCGCGGGCGCGAAAGGCGCGCCGTACCTCGCGCCCGATCTCGGTACGGATCGGGATGTTCTGCAGGTTCGGGTCGTGCGACGAAAGCCGTCCGGTCGCCGCCACCGCCTGGTGGTAGCGGGTGTGCAGACGGCCGTCGGCCGCGACGAGGTTCGGCAGTGCGTCGACGTAGGTCGACCTCAGCTTGGTCAACTCGCGGTACTGCAGCACCTTGGCGGGCGCGTCGTGGCCCTGCCGGGCGAGTTGTTCCAGGACGTCGGCGCCGGTCTTGTACTTCTTCGTCTTGCGCGTGCGGCCGGGCGCCGGCAGGCCCATGTGCTCGAACAGGACGACGCCGAGCTGCTGCGGCGACAGGATGTTGAAGCTCTCGCCGGCAAGCTCGAAGATCTCATCCGCCAACTCGCCGGCCTTCCGCTCGAGCCCGCGCGACATGTCGGCAAGCACGCCGGTGTCGAGTTCGATGCCCTCCTCCTCCATCGCCGCCAGCACGGGCATCAGGGGCGCCTCGATCTGTTCGTACACCTCGCGCGCGCCCGGCGTCTCCTGCCACTGCGGAGCGAGCGCCTCGAGGATCAGGGCGGGAAGCACCGCCTGCTCCGCCGCGTAGACGCCGAGCCCGGTGTCCTCGCCCAGAGCCGCGGTTTCCTCACCCAACCCCGCGTCGGCCGGCGTCGTCGCCTTGTAGAAAAGGCGGTCGAGGGCAACAGTCGCCAGTCCGAAACTCCGCACCGCGGAGTGGACGAGATAGGCCATCAGCATCGTGTCGACCAGGCGCGCGGCAACTTCAGGCCGGCCGTCCCCATGCGGACAGAGGCGGACGACCTCCTTCAGGTCGTGCCCGATCAACTCGAGACCGGGGTCGGCCAGCCATCCCCGCAGCTTCGCCGCCACGGCGTCCCGCAGGCCCGAACGCCTGAAATCCGCGAAGAAGGCCCGGCCTGCGGCGGCGGCTCCCTCGCCGCCCTCGCCGGCCGCGGCCCCGACCGGAGCGAACGAGAACCCGACCGGTTCGCCGCCGCGCCGGAAGACGACGCCGACCGCGATTTGGGGTCCCAGAGTCTCGACAGCTTCCTCGAAGGCCTCGACGCCCTCCAGGATCACCGCCGGCTCGATCTCCGGGCCGCCGCTCTCGCTCTCGAGTTCCTTGAGCAGGCTCCAGAACTCGAACTCGCGGCACAGTTCCCCCAGCGCCTCGAAGTCCGGCGCCTCCATCTTTAGCGCCTCGGGGTCGAAGGGAACATCGAGATCCGTATGGATCGTGACCAGCTCCTTCGACAGCATGGCCTTGTCCGCGTGATCCTGGAGGCCCTCGCGATACGCCTTGCGCTTGAGCTCGGGCGCCGCCTCGAGCAGGGCCTCGACCGTCCCGTACTCCTTGACCAACGTCTGCGCGCCCTTGGCGCCGATCCCCGGCACGCCCGGCACGTTGTCCACCTTGTCACCGACCAGGGCGAGGACGTCGACCACCTGCCCCGGCGGCACGCCGAAATCCTGCTCCACCAGAGCCGGGTCGTAAGTCTTCTCGCGCCCCGTGTGAAGCAGCGACACCCGGTCGCTCACGAGCTGGAACAGGTCCTTGTCAGCGCTGACGATCGTGACGTCGTAGCCCGCTTCCTCCGCCTTCTTCCCGAGGGTGCCGAGGACGTCGTCCGCCTCGTAGCGCTCGAGTTCGAGAATCGGGATGCGGAACGCTTCGATCGCCCGCCGGATCGCCGGCATCTGCGCCTTCAGGTCCTCCGGCATCGGCGCCCGGTTCGCCTTGTACTCCGCGTAGGCCTCGGTCCGCACCGTCGCGCGCCCGACATCCAGCGCGATGCCGAGCAACGGCGGCTCCTCCTCACGCAGCAGCTTGCGCAGGATGTTGATGAAACCGTAGATCGCGTTCGTCGGCTCACCGGCGGACGTCGACAGACCGCGGATCGCGTAGAAGGCCCGGAAGATCGTGGAGTACCCGTCGATCAGGAAGAGACGCTTGGCGGTCACGGCGGCGACTACTCTAGAAGAGGTGGGGGCTGGGGCCATACATGGAGTCTGCGACAGGTTTGGCGGCGCTAGTCGCGCCGGGGCGTAGGATTGCCCGGTCACTGACCGCAACCGTCGCTACGAGGCATTCATCTCGCCCCCCTAAGCCCATGCCAACGAAACTGAATCGCTCACGCCGCGTCGCGGCGCGTCCTTCCAGAAAGCCGGCCAGAAGGCCGGCGCACCCAGTGTGGGAAGACCGGCGCATCCCGTGGCGCCCAGGTGTTCTCGTTCTCGCCGCGCTCGCCGTCGGCGGGGCTGCCTTCGCTCAACCCTCCGAAGAGATGGCACGCCTGCGGAATCTCGGCTATGCGCAACTCGAAAACGAGCGGCCAACCGATGCCGAAAGCACCTATCGGGAACTGGTCGAGCTTGCGCCCGACGAGCCGCTCGGCCACGCGAATCTGGCCATCACGTTGCTTCGACAGGACCAGCACGAAGCCGCGCTGGCCTCGATCGATCGGGCCCTCGACCTGGGCGGCAACCGGGCGGATCTGCTCCTGGCTCGCGCCGCGATCCTGCAGTGGACCGGCGCACGAGACAAAGAGGCGCTCGCGGACTACCGACGCGCCGCGCGCGCCGCGCCCAACGACCCGGAGACGCTGTACGCGCTCTTCCGCTATGCGGAAGTCATGAACGGCCCCGAAGCCGACGCCGATCTGCGATACGCGGTGGACCGGCTGCGCCGGCTGCGGCCCGACAACCTCGTCGTCCTGCTCGTAAGCGGCGAAGCCGCACTCGAAGACGGCGACCGCGGCCGGGCCAGCGACGACTACCTGAGAATCCGCGAGTTGATCTGGCAGGCGCAGCCGAGCGCCGAACGTGTGCTCGAGCAACTGCTCGACGACCTCGAGGCCAACGATCCGGAGCACGTACACCGCTTAGCCCAGCAGCTCAGGAACGTCTTCAAGGCGACTTCGGCCTGGCACAGCAGCCGGTCCGAACTCGACACGGGCATCCAGGGCATTCCCGTCGAGCGCTTCGAGGACGAGGAACCCGCCGAGGACTTCGGCCCCGCGTCGCCGGCACGCTTCCGCGCCACCCGAATCGACAACGCCCCCACCGTCGGGCGAGCGCTCGAAGTCGCCGACTTCGACGGCGACGAGCGGCCAGACATTGTGCGCGTGTCGGCTGGCCCCGGCGCGGACGATTCAGTGAGCCAACTCGGACCCGGCATGCGCGGGACCCCCCCACCCCCCCACCACACCAAGCGCACGGTTGGAACTGCGACGGGCCGCCTCGGGCTACGCGACACCGAGCGCCGCCGCCCAAACCGGCGCAAGGGTCCTGGTCGCCGGCGACGCGGACAACGACCGGCGCCTCGACCTCGTCGCGATCGGCGATCCCCTGGCCGTCTGGCAGGTCGACGAGGAAGGCGTCACGCCACGGTTCGCCGACGAGAGCAACCGCTTCCTGGCCGGCTCGCTGGCCGTCACCGCCGCCGACCTGATCGACTTCGACAGTGACGGCGACCTCGATCTCGCCGTCGCCCGGACGGGCGGCGCGCCCGATCTGCTGCGGAACGTGTCGGGTGAAGGCCTCTTCGAGGGACCGCTCGAGGCCCTGGGCGAACGGGCGCTGCCCGAAGTCGAGGACCGGCGCTTCCACCACCTCCACGCCACCGACGCCGACCGCGACGGCGACACGGACCTGCTGCTGGCCCACGACGCGGGCGTCCTGTGGCTCGACAACCTGCGCCAGGGCCGGTTCGCGGAGAGAACCCCGCCCGCTCCCGACCCCGGCCTGCTCGGGAGGCTGATCAGCCTCGTCAGCGACGACGAACCAGCCGCGAGCCCACTGAGCACGGAAGCGCCGGTGCGGGTCGTGCGAACCGCCGACCTCGACCGCGACGGGGTTCCGGAGTTCCTGCTCGCCGGGGACTCGACGACCATCCTCAGGCGAGATGAGGACGGAGCTCTCGCTCCCTTCCCCCTCAGCCCCGGTTCGACGGCGCTGCCGGAAGGCGCTACCGACCTGGCCCTCCTAGACGCGGACAACGACGGCCGCCGCGACCTCGCCCTGATCGCCGACGGTGAACTGCGGGTGCTCACACAGACGTCGGACTCCGGTCCGGAGGCCCTCGACTTCCGGCTCGCCCGGATCACGGGGATGCCGCGCAACGCAGGCCTCGCGGCCGTGCGGGCCGAGGACCTCGACGACGACGGCGACCTGGACCTCGTGGTGACCGGCGCCACCGGGCTCTACCGGATCGAGAACCTGGAAGGCTCGGAGAACAACTGGCTGCGCGTCCGGCTCGTGGGCCTCGACCTGGGGAACCAGAAGAACAACGTCTTCGGCCGCGGCACGACGATCGAGGTCAAGTCGGGCCGGGCCTCGCAGTACTTCGAAGTCGATCGGCCGATCACCCACATCGGGCTCGGCAACCGCCGGAAGGCCGATCTGATCCGCGTCGTCTGGGCCAACGGCGTCCCGCAGAACCGCCTGGATCCGGGCGAGAACATGACAATCGTCGAGGAGCAGGTGCTCAAGGGCAGTTGTCCCTTCCTGTACACCTGGGACGGCGAGAAGATCACCTTCGTCACCGACCTGCTGTGGGGCGCGCCGCTCGGCATGCCGCTCGCGGACGCCCCGACGAACTGGTCCGGGTCGATGGCGCCGCTCCGCGCGACGGCTTCTACGACCTGCGGATCACCGAGGAACTGTGGGAGGCCGCCTACATCGACCGCACCCGCCTCTGGGTGGTCGACCACCGGGAAGACGTGGCGGTTGCCAGCAACCTCCGGATCGTGCCCGGCCAGGGGCACACGGGCCGGCCGCCCGACGAAGTCGTGGCCAGCGCCGGCGTCCGCGCGATCGTCCAGGCCATCGACGGCCGCGGCCGCGACGTGACCGAGCGGGTCCAGGCCCGCGACGAGGTCTACGCGGACGGCTATCGGCAGTCGCGCTACCAGGGCCACGCCGCCGAGCCGTGGGCCTTCACCTTCGACCTCGGCGAGGCGCCCGGGAAGCCGGTCCGGCTGTGGCTCGACGGCTGGGTGTTCCCGGCCGTCGCGATCGCCCAGGCGGTGGAGCACGACGACCTCGAGATGGTGTTGACCCGGCTCGAGGTCGAGACCGCGAACGGCTGGCGAACTCTGCTCGACCCGATGGGCTTCCCGCCCGGCAAGACGAAGACGATGGTCGTCGACACGCCGCCGCTGCCCGCGGGCGCGTCGAAGCTGCGCATCGTGACCACCCGCTGGCTGCACTGGGACAAGGTGGCCTGGAGCACGGACCTGGGCGGCCCGGGCAGCTCCGACGTCGTCGTCCAGGCCCGCCTGGAGGCCGCCTCGGCGGACCTGTCCTACCGCGGGTTCTCGGCCCTCACCCGGCCCGCGCCCAACGGCCCGCACCTGTTCGACTACCAGCGCACGAGCGCGGAGTCCCCGTGGCTGCCCTTCCCCGGCCGCTACACGCGCTTCGGCGACGTCCGCGAGCTCCTGACCGACGTCGACGACCGCCAGGTCGTCATCGGCCCGGGCGACGAGATCCGCGTGCTCTTCGACGCCCGCGACCTGCCGCCACCGAAACCCGGCTACACCCGCACCGTCTTCCTGGAGAGCTTCGGCTGGGACAAGGACGCCGACCGCAACACCTGGAAGGCGGACAGCAACCTGCCGCTGCCCTTCCGGGCGATGTCCGGCTACCCGTTCGCGCCTGGCGAGAGCTATCCCGAAACACCCGAACTCGACGCCTACCGCGAGCGCTGGCTGACACGGATCGTCGGGCCGGAGACTCCGTTCACACCGGTGAACCGCTCCGGCCGCACCCTGTCAGCTCGGCCCTGACGCCGACTCCGCTACTCTATTCGGCGGCCGGCGGCACGCGCCCTGCGACCCGCCACGGTCGCAGCACGACGCCTACGGGGAGGTAAGTAGCGTGGCAAACGGCTCCAGCGGACGCGGCAGGTTCGGTCAACTCGGGTTCATCTTCGCCGCCGTCGGTTCCGCGATCGGGCTCGGCAACATCTGGAAGTTCCCGTACATCACCTACGCCAACGACGGCGGCTCCTTCGTCCTCGTCTACCTCCTCGCGATCGCCCTGATCGGCCTGCCGATCATGATGGCGGAACTCGTGATCGGGCGGCGGACGCGGCAGAGCCCGGTCGGCGCCTTTCTCAAGGCCGCGAAGAACACGGTGGGAGGCCGCGCCTGGGGCGCCGTCGGGGCCCTCGGCGTCACCGGCAGCTTCATCCTGCTGTCGTACTACGCCTTGATCGCCGGCTGGACGGTCTACTACTTCGGTCAGTGCCTGAGCTGGTCGGTGCGAGGCGTCGCAGTCCAGGACCAGGCCCTGGGTGAGTCCTTCGGCGCTTTCCTGGCCAACGGACCGCTCCAGATCGGCTTCCACCTGCTGTTCATGGCCGTCACCGTCGGCGTCGTGGCCCTGGGCGTGCGGGAGGGGATCGAGCGCGTGACGAAGCTCCTGATGCCGGTCCTCGGAGCGATCCTGATCCTGCTCGTCGTCAACTCGTTCTGGAGCCCCGGCTTCGGCGAAGCGATGCGCTTCCTGTTCCACATCGGACCGATCACCGCCGACGGCCTGCTCGAGGCGGTGGGCCACGCCTTCTTCACCCTCTCGGTCGGCATGGGCGCGATGCTCACCTACGGCTCCTACATGACCTCGCGGCAGTCGATCCCCAGGAGCGCGGTGGCGATCAGCCTGCTCGACACCCTGATCGCGATCATGGCCTGCATCATCATGTTCTCGATCATCTTCAGCGTCGACGCGGCGGAGCGCGCCACCACCTTCGGCAAGAGCGCCACGATCCTGTTCACCACCCTGCCGCGGATGTTCTACGAGATGCCTCTGGGCGTCGTCCTGGCGCCGATGTTCTACCTGCTCGTCGGCTTCGCCGCCCTGACCTCGACGATCTCCCTGCTCGAAACGGTCGCTTCCTACCTGATCGACCGCCGCGGCTTCAGCCGCCGCAAGGCCTGCCTCGTCACCGGCGGCGCGATCTTCGCCTTCGGCATCCCGTCGGCCCTCTCGCTCGGCGCTTCCGGCGCGCTCTCCGCTTTCGCCCCGTTCGGCGAGCGCGCCGAGGGCTTCTTCAGCACGATGGACTACACCGTGTCGAACTGGATCCTGCCTCTCGGCGGCCTGTTGATGGCGCTCTTCTTCGGCTGGTTCCTCAGCTCCCGCGAGTCACGGGCCGAACTCGCCGAGGGCCACGGCGACGTCAGCCGGTGGTTCTTCATCTGGCGCGGCGTCCTGCTCCGCTTCGTCTGCCCGATCGCGATCCTTTGGATCATCTGGGCCGTGATCGGCGGCCGGTCGTTTGCTTGAGGTCAGCGGTCCAGCCGATCCGCCAGCCAAGGCAAGAACTCCCGGTCAAGCAGCGGCTCCACCCTGAGTTCCAGTAGCGGCGGCGCCCCTTCCGGCAGCCGGCCGCGTAGCTTGACTGCGTCCTTGGAGGTCACGACGACCGCGTCGCAACGGTGCCTGGCGCAGGCGGCTCCCACCGCGCGCAGCGACCGCTGCGGATAGCCGTGGTGGTCGGGGAAGCGGAGGTGGTCCACGCATTCGAGGCCCGCGGCGGCCGCGGTGCGGGCAACGCGCTCGGGGCGGGCGACGCCGGTGACGAGAAGCGGACGGCGGGGCGGCGATCCCCCCACGACCTCTGCCCGGAGCCTCGACGTGAACACCGGGCCCCTGAAGCCGTATCGCCGCACGGTCGGCTCGAAGTCCTCCGGCGGTTCGTCGCCGGCTTCGAGGCCGGTGAGCAGCGCGGCGTCGGCCAGCCGGACGTTCTCCAGGGGCTCCCGCAGGCGGCCGCCCGGCAGCATCAGGCCGCCGGCAAAGGGGTCCACGGCCGGGAAGGTCAGCACCTCGACGTCGCGGCGCACTCGCACGTGGGAGAAGCCGTCGTCGAGGATGAAGACGTTGATGGTCGGGTCGCGGCTGAGCGCTAGAGCACCTGCCGCGCGGCGGTCCGCGCCGACGACGACGGCGACGCCGGGCACCTGCTCGACGATCATCAGCGGCTCGTCGCCGGCATCCTCGACCGTTGCCAGAGGACCGTCGCCCAGACTGACGACGAGCGGCGCGCTACCCCGGCGGCGGTAGCCGCGCGAGAGAACCGCTACCCGCCTGCCCAAAGCGGTCAGGCCAAGTGCGGCGGCGATCACCGTCGGCGTCTTGCCGCTGCCGCCCCAGTGCAGGTTGCCGACGCTCACCGTGAGCCGCCCCAGGCCCTCCGCCCTTGCCGCCCAGTAGCGCCGGCGCCGGCTGTGGGCCCAGCCGTAGAACCGCTGCCAGGGACTGCGGATCGTCTTCACCCGAGATCCACGAGTTCACCGAGGAGCTCGACCGAGCGCTTGACCGCGCCGCGGTTCCGGTCGACAATCGCCCGCCCCCGCCGACCCTGGTCCGCCGCCTCGCCGGTACGGTCGAGCAGGCGGCGCCACGCCGACGTGAGGGCCTCGCCGTCGCCGACCACCGTCAGCGCTCCAGCGGCTTCGAAGTCGTCGGCCATGCGCCGGAAGTTCTCCATCGACGGGCCGACGATCACCGGCACGCCGAACAGCGCCGCCTCGATCGGGTTGTGTCCGCCGGTCGGCACCAGCGAGCCGCCAATGAAGGCCGCGGCCGCGAGGCGATAGATCGAGGCGAGTTCGCCCAGGGAGTCGAGCAGGACGACGCGGACCGGCGCCGGCGCACCGATTCCCGCCGACTCCATCCGGCTGCGCCGCAGCGCCGGCAACGAGCGCTCCTCGATCTCGCTCCAGACCTCGTCGAAACGCTCGGGATGGCGCGGCGCCAGAACCAGCATCGCGTCACGTTCCAGCCGCTCGAAGGCATCGAGAACGATCCCCTCCTCGCCGGGCATGGTCGAGCCGACGACGAGAATCGGCCGGTCCGCGGCAAGACCGCGAAGAGCCTGTTCGAGGCCGGCGACCGGCGCCGGTTCGGGACTGTCGAACTTCAGGTTCCCGGTCTGGATCACCTTCTCCACCGCAGCTCCCAGCCTCAACAGCCGATCCTCGTCCTGGGGGCTCTGGACAGCGAAGCGACTGACCGGATCGAGCAGCGTCCGCCGGCACGGACGCCCGGCGCGCCTCATGCGGACGAAACTGCGGTCGCTGACGCGGGCGTTGAGTACGGCAACCGGGATCCCGCGCCGGCGACAACTCCGCAGCACGAGCGGCCAGAGTTCGCTTTCGAGCAGCGCCAGGGCCCGCGGCGAGTACCGGTCCAGGAACCCGGACACGAGGGGACCGAGGTCGAACGGCAGGTAGGTGACGACGACACTGCGGCGCTCACTCGCAAGCGGCAGGAAGAGCTTCTTCGCCGCCGCCTGACCGGTAGGCGTGACGGTCGTCACCAGCAGATCGAGGTCCGCCGGCAGGGCGCGCGCGAAGGTCGACGCGACCGCCGTCTCGCCGACGGAGGCCGCATGGAGCCACAGCGGCCGCACCCCTCGGGCCTCCGGCAGCCGCCCCAGCCGGGCCGGCAGCGTCTCCAGGTAGTGGCGACCTCGGCGGGCCAACAGCACCGGCGCCGCCAGGCCCAGACCCGCCGCCATCGCGAGCTGGTACAGGAACCACATGCTTATCGAGCGGCCGGAGCGGAGGCTTCCGATCGGGACCGCACTGGTCCGGGAGTATAATTCCGCCCGCCTCGAGTCGTCGTCGCGGCCGGGCGCCTAGCGCTCCATATTCCTCGAAGCGCAGTCTTTGGACGCTTTGCCCCGGGCCTCCGTATCAACAGCGAGGCATGAGATCCGCGCAAGTCATCCGCATGGAACCACCACGCGAAGATCCTCCACGGAGCGGTCTGACGATCGCCTACTCGCGTCGTCAGCGCAAGGTGGCGTGGTCCGAGGCGTCCGACGCCGAGCTGCTGGAGGGCATGCGCAGCGACGACGAGCTCGCACTCGACGAGTTGATGCGGCGCAAGGGAGCCCAGTTGCTGCACACGGCGACCAGCATGGTTGGGGACCGCGAAGACGCGCGCGACATCGTCCAGATCGCTTTTCTGCGGATCTGGGATTCACGCCACCGCTTCGATCGCCGTTACAGCCCGAACACCTGGATCTACCGCATCGTCTCCAACCTGGCGATCGACCATCTGCGCTCCCGCTCGTCGCGCCTCCGCTCGCTGCAGGGATTCCAGTTGCAGCACGAGCACCAGAGCGGCGAGGCCTTTTCGCGGCAACTCGAGAACCTGACCGAACGGGAGATCAAGACGGTCTTCCACGAGCTGGCGTCGACGCTGAGCGAGAAACAGCGCGCGGTCTTCGTGCTGCGCGAGATGGAGGGGCTGAAGGGCAGGGAGATCGCTCAGATCCTCGGCATCCGCCCCTCCACCGTCCGCAACCATCTGTTCAACAGCCGCCGGCAACTCCGCGAGGAACTGCTGAAGCGGTACCCCGAATACGCCAAACAGCCTCAGGGCCAGCAGGCCGGGATCGAGGAACGCTCATGACCACCGCCTGCCCGGACTGGGCCGCGCTCGTACGCAAGCGCGAGCACGCCGAACAGGGCGCCGACGTCGGCGACTCGGCCAGCGACCGCGCCTGGGAAGACGCCCTCCACCACCGTGAGGATTGCGGACACTGCCGGAGGGTCTCGCTCCAGGTCGACCCGCTGCTCCTCTGGAGCGGCAACTTCACCGGCGCTCGCGACCACTCCGAGGAGTCTGACGAGGTCGACGAGATCCGCAAGCGGGTGCGCCTCGAACTCGACGGACGCGCCACCCAGGAGCGGCTCAACGCGGCACGGACCGCCCGCCGCCGCCTGCCCGTCGCGTCGGTGCTGGCAGCGGGCACGGCCGCCGCGGCCCTCGGCCTGAGTTTCCTCCTGTGGCCGAAGACCGCGCCACCAGCCAGCGATGTCGTGGGTTCCGAGTTGAGCCTCCCGGACCATGTCGCGATGGCCCCGCTCGTGGAGCCGCTCGGCGACGAGCCGATGGGCTTGTTCCAACATCCCGCCAACGGCCTGGGTTCCAGCCTGGACATGGTCCTGGTGGTCACGGAGGTCGCGCCATGACGGCCGCGCGTGCCGCGAATGCGCGAATCGCTCTGGCCGTAGCTGCCCTGCTGCTGCTCCCGGCCGCCGGCGCCGCGCAACAGGAGGCCGAAACGCAGGTCCGACATGCGTTCACGCTCCAGCACCAGCGCGCCGACGACGCCCTGGAGTGGATGCAGAGCGAGATGTCTGCTCATGGCACGATCGAGCTGCAACGCGCGACGAACACCCTCGTGCTCAGGGACGCGCGCAGCGTCCTCGAGCACCTGCTGGCCCTGCTCCGCGACTTCGACCATCCCCGCCGCCAGGTCGAGTTCGAGATCTTCATTCTCGAAGCGTCGCGCCGTGGCAGCGGCGATCCCCGTTCCGAGTTGCCGGCCCAACTCATCGACGAGTTGGGTGACTGGCTGGCCTTCACCAGCTACCGGCAGCTCGGCCAGGGCCGCTTCGAGGCGATGGAAGGGGAAGACGTGCGCTTCGAAGTCGGCTCCGAGTTCCGGATCGGCTTCCGGGTCGGCACCGTTCTGCTCGACCGCCGGCTCAAGCTCTACGGCGTCGAGGTCGAGCGCAGCCGGGGAGGCGGCCTGGGTGAGCAGGTCTTCAACGGCCACCTGAACGTCTGGGTCGGCAAGCCACTGGTTCTTGCGCTCTCCTACCGCGACGCGGAGGCCAGCGGCCTCGTCGTCGCAGTAACCGTCCGGCCAGCCCAGGAAGACGGCCTGGGCGCCGGCGAGTAGGACCGCTTTGACCATGCAGTTCGTCTGCCGGCTGGGAACTGCCGACGGTCGCATCGTGGAGCAGATCCACGAAGCGCAGGACCTCCGCAGTGCGCGGCGCGAATTCGAGCGTCGCGGGCTTCATGTCTTCGAGATCCGGCGTCGCGGCCTGCAGCACATGCTCGGGGCGCTGCTGGGGTCGACGTCTGTGGCCGGACAGGGCGGCTCCCGCAAGACGATCCCCGGTCCGGACTTTCTGGTCTTCAATCAACAGTTGGCCGGCCTGCTCGGTGCGGGGTTGCCCCTGCTCCAGTGCCTGGAGCTGATGCACGAACGGCAGCGCAACGCCAGATTCAAGGAGGCGCTGGCCGAGATCAAGGACCGGGTCGAGAGCGGCGCGGAGCTTTCCGACGCCTTCTCGGAGGCCGGCGACAACTTCCCGCCGATCTACGCGTCGATGCTCAAGGCCGGCGAGCAGAGCGGCGGCCTTGAGCGGGTGATTCGCCGCTATATCCGGCAACTCAAGCTGGTCACCGGTTCCCGCAAGCGAGTGGTCAGCGCGCTCTTCTACCCGGCGTTGCTGGTCTGCCTGTCGGTCGGCATCGTGGCCGTGATGATGTTCTTCGTCATGCCCCGCTTCGAGGAGTTCTACGTCGCCCTCGACCTCGACCTGCCCTGGCTCACGCAGGCGCTGCTCAGCCTGTCCCAACTGCTGCGCAATCCGACCACCCTCGTGCTGCTGGCCGCGGCGGCGATCGGCGCCTGGGCCGCCTGGAGGGTCGGCCAGGGCGGCCGCCTCGGCGCGATGGTCGATCGCTTCAAGCTTCGGGTGCCGATCATCGGTCCGATCCTCCACCGCTTCGCGCTGTCCGAGTTCTGCCGTTCACTGGCCACGCTGCTGCACGGCGGCCTGCCGCTGGCCGCGGCTCTCGACACCGCGACATCGGCCATCACCAACCGGTTCCTGCACGGCCGCGCGGCGGCCCTCGGCCCCCGGATTCGCGAGGGCGCGGCGTTCCACACCGCGCTCGAAGAGTCCGAGGCGTTCACGGATCTAGCGATCGACATGGTCAAGGTCGGTGAGGCGACCGGGGCACTGGACGAGATGGTGAACAGCGTCTCCGACTTTCTCGACGAGGACGTGGAGACCCGCACCGAGCGCCTGCTCTCCCTCATCGAGCCGGTGATGCTGGTCGTCATGGGCTTCACCATCGCGCTGCTCGTTCTCTCGATGTATCTGCCGCTGTTCAGCGTGCTCGGACAGGTCCAGGGCTGATGGTCGTCCAGGACGCAGTCACCCAGGGCGAGAAGGCGGCGGCGCGGAACCGGCGGCTCATCGCGGAGGGCGTCCCCGATCTGGAAGGCCTGCACGTGGCGAGCGAGGAGGATGGACGGCTCGCCCGGGAACGGGCAGATGCGCAGCGAATCGCGGAACGGTTCGGCCTGGAGGTCGCCGACCTCGAGAACTTCCGCATCGACAACGACCTCTTCCGGCATATCCCGTTCGAACTGATGCTCCGCTACAGCTTCATCCCGGAACGGCAGTTGGAGGGCCGGCTCGCGGTCGTGTTGGCCGATCCGACCGACGTGGTCAAGCTGGACGAACTGGAGCTGCAACTGGGGCAACCCCTGGAGGCCCGGATCGGCACCCGCACCGAGATCGAGGACCTGTTGCAGAAGTCCGAGAGCGCGCAGCGGGTTCTGGACGAGGCGACCGAGGACTTCAAGATCCAGCTCGTCCAGGAGGACGAGGACAGCGGCGAGGTGCTCTCCATCGACCGCATCTCGGCCGACCAGAGCCCGATCATCAAGCTGGTCGATTCCACCCTCTTCAACGCGATCCAGCGGCGCGCGTCGGATGTTCACATCGAGACGCGTGAACACGAGGTGATCATCAAGTACCGCATCGACGGGGTGCTGTACCAGGCGATGGAGCCGATCGACCGCCGTCATCACCAAACGATCGTCAGCCGGATCAAGGTCATGTCGGAGCTCGACATCGCCGAAAAACGGATCCCGCAGGACGGGCGCTTCAAGGTCCGGGTCAGCGGCCGCACGATCGATTTCCGGGTCTCCGTGATGCCCTCCGTCCACGGCGAGGACTGCGTCATCCGCATCCTGGACAAGGAGTCGATGAACCAGGAGTTCAAGACCCTGCGGCTCGACGTCCTCGGCCTCGACGACGATACGATCACGAAACTCCGCAAGTTCATCCGCGAGCCCTACGGCATGGTGCTCGTCACCGGCCCCACCGGCTCCGGCAAGACGACCACGCTCTACGGCTGCCTGTCCGAGATCCAGTCCAGCGAGGACAAGATCATCACGATCGAGGATCCGGTCGAATACCAGCTCGACGGAATCACCCAGATCCCGGTCAACGAGAAAAAGGGCCTGACCTTCGCGCGCGGGCTCCGCTCCATCCTCCGGCACGATCCGGACAAGATCATGGTCGGGGAGATCCGCGACGAGGAGACGGCCCAGATCGCGATTCAGTCCGCGCTGACCGGGCACCTGGTGTTCACGACCGTCCACGCGAACAACGTGGTCGATGTTCTCGGCCGGTTCCTGAACATGAACGTCGACCTCTACAACTTCGTGGCGGCGCTCAACTGCATTCTCGCCCAGCGGCTGGTCCGCCGGATCTGTGGCCACTGCCGCGAGCAGGTCCAGGCCGACGACGCGCTCCTCGAGGAGAGCGGTCTCGTGAGGTCCGACATCGCCGGCTGGCAACTTTTCGAAGGCCGGGGCTGCATGGAGTGCAACGGCACCGGCTACTTCGGTCGCATGGCGGTGTCGGAGCTGCTCGACCTCTCCGATCCGATTCGCGAACTCATCCTCGACCGCCGCCCAGCCTCCGAGATCCGCCGCGCCGCTGCTGCCGAAGGCATGCGTTTCCTGCGCCACAGCGCACTTGCAAAGGTCCGTGAAGGAGTGACGACTCTCCGTGAGATCAACAAAGTTACCTTTGTGGATTGAACGCCTGGTCGGCCTCGACGACCCTCGGGGACCGGCGTCGGTGTTCCTGCTCGATGAGCGCGAGCTCGTCCTGGCGCACTTTCTTCGTCAGGACGGGGCGGTCCCCGAACTCCAGGCCGTCCGGCGACGGGAGTTGCCCGCCGACACCTTCCAGGAAGGCGCCCTGGGCGGACCGCTGCGCGAACCCGCACAGTTTCACGAAGTCGTCGCCGAGCTTCAGCAAGCCGCCGACATCGCGATCGGCGAACCGGTCACCCACGCCGCTCTGGTCCTCCCCGACCGCTGGCTCCGCCTCACCTTCGCCGAACTCGAAGAGGTCCCGGGCAAGCCAAACCTGCGGGAAGAGGCCCTGCGCTTCAAACTCCGCAAGCAGGTCCCGTTCCGGGTCGAGGAGCTCCGTGTCCGCGGCAGACGGACCGGGGCCGCCGACAACGGCGCCGCCCGCTTCCTGATCGGCTTCGGCGTCGAGCATGTCCTGGCCCAGATCGAAGACTCCTTCAGGCGCGCCGGCATCCACGTCGGCACGGTGACGAACGAGAGCCTGAGCGCTGCAGACGGGCTCGTTCGCCTTGACGGCGGTTCCGGCCCCTTCCTGCTCCTCGTCGCCCATCCGGACGGCTACTCCCTGCTCGCGTACGCGGACGAGGATCCAGCTCTCTTCCGCTACAAGAGCATCGATCCGGACCTCCCGTCCTCCGTCACCTCGAACCTGGCTGTTCGCGAACTGCGATTGACCCGGAGTTTCATCGAGGAACGCGAGCTGTTCGGCTCCAACCGGTCCCTGCCAGCGCACGTCCTGGTGCTCGCCGCCGAACAAGACCGCGAGGCCTGGAGTGACCGGCTCGAAGAGGGGTTGGGATTGTCGGCCCGGATTCTCGACGGCAACGGCACCCTCGGCTCCCAACCCGCGGCCACGGAGATCGGTGTCCAGCAGGCCCTGCCGATGCTCGGCGCGTCGCTGACTGTGAGGACATGAAGAACGGATTCAACATGGCCGCGCGCCCGTTCGTCAACCGCCGGCCCTGGCGGCGCCTGACCGCCGTTCTGTGGGCCCTCGGGACGACGCTCCTCGCCTTCAACGCGGTGCTGTACTGGGGCTATCTGACCGGCTCGGCCGACGCTCGGTCCGAACTTGCCGAGTTGCGCCAGCAGCTTGCCGGGGATGGTGCCGAACTGGACCGACTGGCCGCGGAGCTCGCGCGCCTCGATGTGCAGTCCCAGAACCGCGAGGTCGCGTTCCTGAACGAACGCATCGCGGATCGGCGGTTCCCCTGGGGCCGGCTCTTCACCGACATCGAGGAGGTGCTGCCGTGGAACACGCGGCTTCGCAGCCTCGCACCCCAGCCGAGCGAACGGCGACGGCGACGGCAGGTCGAGCCGGGGCCGGACGTTGCGGCACGCGTGATGCTCGACATCAGCGGCGAAGCCCAGGACGACGATGGCCTGCTCGAGCTGATCGACTCCCTGTTCGAACACCCGTCGTTCGACGGTCCGAAGCTGCGGCACGAGAGCCAGCAGGACGCCGGTCCGCTGGACTTCACGATTGCCGTCGCCTATACGCCGGGGACCGACGCGACCGAGCCGGGGACCGACGCGACCGAGCCGGAAACCGCCGCGGACGCCGAAGCCACCGCACCGGCGACCGGGCCGATGGTGGGACAGCCGTGAGCCGCCGGCGGGGATGGCGCCTGCGCGTCTGGTTCTGGGTCGGCGTAGGCCTCTGCGTGATCAACGCCGGCCTGCTGTCGACCTATCGCGGCGTGTACGCGGGCCGCTTCCAGGCACTGGAGGACGAGATCGCCGAAGTAGGCAACCTGCGCACGCGCACAACCCAGGAGGTGGCCCGCCGCGAGGGCCAGGTGGCGACGGTCGAAGCGACGCGCAGCCGGGTCGAGAGCCTTTACCGCGAGGGCTTCGCCACCGAACAGGAACGGGTGACCGACCTCATCCGCGAGGTCAAGGAGCTCGCGAACCGCGCCGGGCTCCGTCCGGGCGCCATCTCCTACCCGGAGGAGCGGCTCGAGCAGTACGGACTGGTCGAGAAGTCGCTCGTGTTCACGGTCGAAGGCAACTACTCCCAACTGCGGCGGCTGATCAACCAGCTCGAGACGACGGACACGTTCGTCGCCCTCGAGTCGATCAGCCTCAGCGAAGCGACTCCGAACCTCCGCATCGACCTGCGCCTCTCGACCCTGTTCACGGACAGCGAGTCCGCCGCCGCAACCGGGGAGGCGGAAGCATGAGCGCCGCCAAAGCCGGGTCAAACCGGCCGCGCCCCCTCTTGCTGGTCCTGCTCGCGGTCGTGGCAGTGATCGCCGGCTGGCGCTACCTGCCCTCGTTCGGCGGCGGCCCCGGCTTCACCCGCACGACTTCCGCCGACCTGCGCTCGGCGACGATCGAGGTCGTGGAATTGGCCCCGCACACCCTGGAGCAGCCGCCGCCGGAGGGCGGACAGGCGCGCGACCCCTGGTCGTTCGGCAGCCGGCCGGCGCCCGAGCCCACCACTCCCGAGGCGACCCTTCTCGAGCCCGAACCGCGGCCCGTTTCCCCCGTCATCCCGGTGCGACCGAAGCCGGAACCACCGGCCCCGAAACCCCTCGGCCCGAGGCCTCCAGCGGTCGACATCGTCTACCTCGGCACACTGGGCCGCGACGACGACCCGGTCGCCGTGTTCTCCGACGGTACGGAGATCTACAACGCGCTCAAGGGCGACCTGGTCAAGGACCTGTTCGAAGTACAACGGATCGGCTACGAGTCGGTCGACCTCGGTTTCGTGGGTTTCCCCGACGAACCCGCGGTGCGACTGGCCATCGGCGGCCGACCGAACGGCGGCTAGAGCCTGGAAGGACCTGAAGTACATGGAAGAACGAAACGGACAACGGCCGCGCGCCCTGGCGCTGGCTCTCCTGAGCTTGCTGGTCTTCGCCTCCTGTAGCGGCTACCGGAGCTTCAGGGAAGCGCAGTACGCGGAAACCGCGGGTGACTGGGACGCCGCCGTCCTCCGCTACATGGAACTGGTCGCCGAGGATCCCTCGGACCTCCGCTACCGGGCCGGCCTGCTGCGGGCCAAGACCCAGGCCGCCCATGCCCACTTCGAGCAGGGCAGAAAGCTGCAGAAAGCCGGCCGGGACCGCGACGCCCTGCTGGAGATGCAGCGCGCCGTGCAGCTCGACCCGACGAACCAGTACGCCCTCACCGAACTGGAGAAGATCCGGACCAGCATCGAGAGCAGCGGCCGGGGCCCGAAAACGATCTCGCAGCTCAAGGACGAGGGCCGGGGCTCCGAGCCGATGCCTCCGACCTTGAATCCACGTTCCGACGAACCGATCACGTTCGATTTCCCGAACGCGAGCTTCATGGAGATCTACCGGGCGATGGGTCAGGCGTTCGGGTTCAACATCGTGTTCGATCCCCGCCTGCGCGATGCGCCCCTTGCCGGCCCCATCGAACTGCGGGAAGTCACCGCGCTGGAGGGCCTCGAGATCCTGATGCAGAGCCTCGGACACTTCTACAAGGTGCTCGACGAACAGACGATCATGATCCTGCAGAACACGCCCGCGAATCGCCAGGCGTACGAGGACCGGATCATCCAGACCTTCTTCCTCTCGAACGCGGACGTAAGGGACGTGTTGACCATCCTCCGCAGTTTGCTTGCGACCCGGTTCATCGCCGCGAACGAACGGCTGAACGCGATCGTGATGATGGACAGCGTCGAGAAGGTCAAGGTCGCGGAGCGAATCATCGAGCAGGCCGACAAGGCGAAGGCCGAGGTCGTCATCGACGTCGAGCTGCTGCAGATCAACACGACGAAGCTCCAGGACCTGGGATTCTCACTCGACGCGAACAGCCTGGGCGTCCGCCTCGACATCGGCGGCGAGGAGGTGCCGCTGCGGATGTCGGACGTCGAATCGCTGAACCAGAACAACTGGCTGCTCACCGTGCCCGGGTTCCTGTTCGACTTCGTCAAGAGATCGACCGACGCGCAGACGCTGGCCAAGCCGCAGGTCCGGATCACGGAGGGAGAGGAGAGCTCGTTTTCGATCGGCGACCGGGTCCCGATCCCGGTGACCAGCTTCAACACCGCGAACACCGCGGGCAGCAACGTGGTGCCGATCACGTCCTACCAGTACCAGAACGTTGGAATCGAGGTGAACATCACGCCCCGCGTCCACCACAATGAAGAGATCTCCCTGGAGCTGGACATCGAGGTCAGCGACCTGGGCGGCCAGATCGGCGACCAGCCGATCATCGGCAGCCGCAACATCCAGACCAGCATCCGGTTGCGCGACGGCGAGACGAACTTCCTGGCCGGCCTGATTCGCACGACCGAGTCGAACACGCAGGAGGGAATCCCCGGGCTGTCGGAGATCCCGGTGCTGGGCCGCCTTTTCTCGCGGAAGTTCACCGACAACACGCGCACGGACATCGTGCTGACCCTGACGCCGCACATCATCCGCCGGGCGGACATCCGGGAAGAGGACCTGGCGCCGATCTGGGTCGGCACGGAGCAGAACGTCGTCTTCCGGGGCTCGAGTCCCCGGATCGACTCGGGAATCGACGGTCCATTCGACGAGCCGGCGGCCGAGAGCGACGAGACGCGGCAGCAATTGGAGGAACGCCTGCCACCGGGCCTGCGCGACGCGCCGCCGGAAGGCGACACGAGCGAGGACGGAGAGGACGAGCCCCCTCTGGGCGTCGAACTCGTCCCGCCGCCGGGGAGTCCCCGCCAGAACGCCGGGCTGCTTGAGCGACCGCCCAGAATCGTTCCAGCCCTCTTCCAACCGGCGTCCACGCGGACCGACCGCGAGATCGAACTCTCCTTTTCACCCCAGGCGCTGCGCGCGACGGTCGGCGACCGCTTCGAAGCGCGCCTGGACGTGAGGTCCCGCACGCCGCTCTCCCATCTGCCGTTGCGGCTCCGGTACGACCCGGAACGGATCGAAGTGACCGCGGTCAGGGCCGAGTCCTTCCTGGGCGATCAAAGCGAGGTTTCCCTGATGACGGACACGTCGACGCCGGGCACGGTCATCGTCGGCCTCAGCCGGCTGGGTGACCAGGCGGGCGTGGCCGGGCGAGGGCACCTGCTGGCTCTCGAGTTGCAGGCGGTAGCTCCCGGCACGGCAACGATCACGATCGAGCGGGCCCGGCCCAAGGGACCCGAGCTCGAAGCGCTACCAGCGCCCGCCGTGCGGCCGCTGGAGATCGAGGTCCAGGAGGCCGAGCCGCCGGACCGAAGCGAACCGGAGATCGTTGCTTGAGCCTGACTACGTCCGACACCCTACGGCGGCGAGCCGGTTACACCCTGGTGGAACTCATCACGGTGTGCGCCGTGATGCTCACACTGGCCGCCGTCGCCCTGCCCACCGCCACCTTCACGAACAAACGGATCAAGGAGGCGGAACTCCGGTCGCATTTGCGCACGCTGCGCAACGCGGTCGACGAACACAAGCGCTACAGCGATGTCGGCCTGATTCCGATCGAGATCGGAACCGACGGTTATCCCAGTGAACTCGAGGTCCTGATCGAGCCGATCCAATTGATCGGACAGGCGGACGGCGAAATTCGTTTCCTGCGCCGCATTCCCGTCGACCCGATGACCGGCGAGGCGGAATGGGGCCTGCGGAGCTACCAGGATCAGCCGGACGACACGAACTGGGGAGGAGAGAACGTCTACGACGTGTTCTCCCTGTCCGAGGGCGTCGGTCTGAACCGCGTTCCGTACGAGGAGTGGTGAGATGAACCGGAGAATCATGGGCCAGCGCGGCATGTCGCTGCTGGAGCTGATCATCGTCATGGCGATCATCGGCATCCTTGCCGCCGTCGCGGTGCCCCTGCTGAAGAACGCGCCGCGACGGGCGCAGGAAGCGGCACTGAAGCAGAACCTCCGCGTGATGCGCGACGCGATCGAGCAGCACTATGCCGACAAGGGGCACTACCCGCCGAGCCTCCAGGCCCTTGTCGAAGAGGAGTACCTGCGCGCGATCCCGCTGGACCCGATCACCCGCTCCACCGACACCTGGGTGGAGGTCTTCGCCGAGTTCCCCGCCCTCTCGGACGAGGACCCGTGGGCCGAAACGGACCTCTCACCCTTCGGAGATCCGGGCATCGAGGACGTCCACTCGGGTTCGGAGGAGAACGCGCTGGATGGCGAAGCCTATGCCGACTGGTGACCAGGCATCTCGCGGCGCCAGCCCCGCGGACCGACCCTCCGAAGCCGGCTACAACCTCGTCGTGCTCGCCGTCATGATCACGGTGATGAACATCGCGGTCGCGGCGGCACTGCCCTACTGGAGCGGTTGGGCCAAGCGGCAGAAGGAGGAAGAGCTGATCTTCCGCGGCCTCCAGTACGCCGAGGCGATCCGCCTGTTCCGGGTCCGCCAGGGACGCCTGCCGACGGCGCTCGAGGAACTCATCGAGGTCGAGCCGCGGGCCATCCGGCAGTTGTGGCCCAACCCGATGGACGAGGAAGGCCGCTGGGGCCTGCTGATGCAGGGAGTTCCGAGCAACGCCGGCCAAGGCAACCGCCGGGCCGGAAGCGCCAGTCCGGCCAACGCGGGTGCGGCCGGCGGCGGCGGATTGACCGCCGTGCCGCCACCGAACGAGGAGGAGGGCGAAGGGCCGACGGTCGGCCCGATCCTGGGCGTCTACAGCGCGACTCCCGGCCCCTCGATGCGCGTCTGGAACGGCCAGGAGGACTACTCGAACTGGTACTTCACCAGCGAGCTGATCCAGCTCAGGCCCGGCAACGTCGCCGATGGCCGCCCGCCGCCGCGTCTGACCAGCGAGTGGATCGGCAAGCCCTTTCCGCCCGGCGTGCTCGGAGACGGTCAGCCCCAGGATGGCTCCGCGCCGGGAGAACGAGGCAGGGGACGCGACCTTTGAGCAGGCCAACCGCCGCCCCGGAGATACCGGGCCGGGCAACCGAACCACGCGAAGGAGGAACGCCTCCCGTCACCGTCGCCGTCCGCCGGCTGCCCCACTCCGCCGGTCTGCCGGAGCGCGCTTCCGCCGGCAGCGCCGGCTACGACCTCCGCGCGGCTACAGGCGCCGCGGTCCGGATCGAACCAGGTGCTCGCGCCCTGATTCCAACCGGCCTCATCCTCGGTCTGCCATCAGGTTACGAGGCCCAGGTCCGGCCCCGCAGCGGACTCGCTTACCGGCAGGGCCTGACCGTACTCAACGCTCCAGGCACGATCGACAGCGATTATCGCGGCGAAGTCAAACTGCTGCTCGTCAATCTGGGCCGGCGCCCGATCACGATCGAGCACGGCGAACGGCTGGCCCAGATGGTGGTCGCCGCCGTGCCCGAGGTCGCCTTTCGCGACGACGACACGCTCGGTGAGCGTCCCGTCGCCGGACGGCGCAACGACGGTGGCTTCGGTTCCACTGGTCAGTAGGGAGTCAATGGCCGGACGGCGTCTATCGGGCTCCGCCCGCTAGTGGCCGGAAGGCGTCTATCGGGCTCCGCCCGCTAGTGGCCGGACGGCGTCTATCGGGCTCCGCCCGCTAGTTCGAGGCGCCGTCGCCCGAGGTCCAGCTCGGCAGTGCCCCGGGATCGATCCCCAGGGATGCGAGAGCGGCCGACCATGCGTCCACCGGATCGGGCGAGAACACGATCGACTCCTCCACCGGCGCCGTCAACCAGTCGCTGCGAGTGAGTTCCTGCATCAACTGGCCCGGCGCCCAACCGGCGTGACCGAGCAGGAGCCGCATGTGACCCGGAGCGCGGCGAGCCAGCGTCCGCAACGCCAGGATGTTCTGCGTCGCGCCCACGCCCGGCGCGATCCGGGTGATCCCGTCCGCTTCTACACCCGTCAGGCCGTCGAGAGACAGCAGCACGGTACCCACTTCCGGCTGCACCGGACCACCGACGAAGGCCGGCGCTTCCGAACCGCCCAGCCACTCGATATCGAGTTCCCGCAACACTTCGTCGACCTTCAGCTGGCTCGGGCGATTGACGACGAAACCGAGACTTCCACCCTCCCCGCCCTCCTCGTGCGCGGCCAGGAGCACGACGGCCCGAGCGAAGAACGGATCGAGGACCTGGGGCATGGCGATCAGCAGACTCGGCGTCTCGAGGTCATCCAGCCCGGACATGGCGCGACTCTACACTCCGCCACGGGGCCCGGCAGCGGGTCCGCGCGGGACCGCTGGCGCTGACGCCGGCAGCGCTTTGGGTTATCTTGTGCCCTCCCGACCGGGTCGAAGCCGGCCCGGGACCGCCTACCCCACTTCAAACTCCCCGGCGCCTGCAGCCGGAGACACGGAAACAGGGACATGACGAACAGCTTCGGCGCCAAACGAACGATGACCGCGGGAGGCCGCTCCTTCCGGATCGCCCACCTGCCGACACTGGAAGCAGCGGGTCTGCCGGTGGCACGCCTTCCGTACGCCCTGAAGATCCTGCTGGAGAACCTCCTCCGCCGGGAGGATGGTCGCGCCGTCCCGGCCAGCGACATCGAGGCCGTCGCCCGCTGGCAACCTCAGGCTGAACCGAACGTCGAGATCGCCTTCATGCCCGGCCGCGTGCTGCTGCAGGACTTCACCGGCGTGCCCGCGGTGGCGGACCTCGCCGCGATGCGGGACGCGATGGCGCGCATGGGCGCCGACGCCGCGAAGATCAATCCCCTGCAGCCGGCCGAACTGGTGATCGACCACTCCGTCCAGGTCGACGAGTACGGTTCCGCGGCCGCTCTGCTGATCAACGCCGAGCGCGAGTTCGAGCGCAACGAGGAGCGCTACCTCTTTCTGCGCTGGGGCCAGACCGCGTTCGAGAACTTCCGGGTCGTGCCGCCGGCGACCGGTATTGTCCACCAGGTCAATCTGGAGTACCTCGCCCGCGGGGTGATGACGTCGCAGAACGGCGCCGGTGATGTACCCTTCGCGTATCCCGACACGCTGGTCGGCACCGACTCCCACACGACGATGATCAACGGACTCGGCGTCCTGGGCTGGGGTGTGGGAGGCATCGAGGCGGAGGCGGCCATGCTCGGCCAGCCGATTGCCATGCTCGTGCCCCAGGTCGTCGGCCTCCGTCTCGTCGGCAAGCTGCCGGAGGGCACGACCGCGACCGACCTCGTCCTGCGGGTCACCGAGATGCTCCGCAACCACGGCGTGGTCGGCAAGTTCGTCGAGTTCTTCGGTCCCGGGCTGAGTGAACTTCGGCTGGCCGACCGGGCGACGATCGCCAACATGGCGCCCGAGTACGGCGCGACCTGCGGCATCTTCCCGATCGACCGGACCGCGGTCGACTACCTCCGTTTCACGGGCCGCGACGAGACCCAGGTAGACCTCGTCGAAGCCTACTGCCGCGAACAGGGCCTGTTCCATGGACCGGACACGCCGGAGGCCGAGTACAGCGACACGCTGGAACTCGACCTGAGCACAGTCGAGCCGGCGCTGGCCGGTCCACGGAGACCCCAGGACCGGGTGCCGCTCTCCGGCGTCAAGGAGTCCTTCCTCGGCCAGTTGCCCGGCCTGTCCACCCGCCAGGGCGGTCTGCCGGTACTCGACGGTGACGACACGAGCAACGGAGCCGGCCAGGAAGCGGCCGCCAACGCCGGCGGCAACGGCAAGGTCGACCTGAAGGACGGTTCCGTGGTGATTGCCGCGATCACGAGCTGCACCAACACGTCGAACCCGTCCGTCATGCTCGCCGCCGGCCTGCTGGCGAAGAAGGCCGTCGAGGCGGGGCTCAAGGCCAGACCCTGGGTGAAAACCAGCCTGGCGCCCGGCTCCAAGGTGGTGACCGACTACCTCGGCGAGGCCGGACTGACCTCCTACCTCGAGCAGTTGGGCTTCCACACCGTCGGCTACGGCTGCACGACCTGCATCGGCAACAGCGGTCCGTTGCCGCCCGCGATCTCGGCCGCGATCGCCGAGGACGAACTGGTTGCCGTCTCCGTGCTGTCCGGCAACCGGAACTTCGAGGGCCGGATCTCGAGCGAGGTGCGAGCGAACTACCTCGCTTCGCCGCCCCTCGTCGTGGCCTACGCGCTGGCCGGCCGCATCGACATCGACCTCTACAACGAGCCGCTGGCCACGACTGCAGACGGCCCCGTCTACCTCCGCGACATATGGCCTGCGCAGGCCGACATCCAGGCGGCGCTCGAGAGCTCGCTACGGCCCGAGATGTTCGAACGGCAGTACGCCGACGTCTTCGCCGGCGGCGAGGCGTGGCAGGCGCTCGACGTGCCGTCCGGCCAGACGTTCGCCTGGCAGGCGGATTCAACCTACGTCAAGCAGCCGCCGTTCTTCGTCGATATGCCCCGCAAGCCGCAACCGGTCGAGGACATCCGGGGCGCCAGGGTGCTGGCCCTGCTCGGCGACACGGTAACGACGGACCACATCTCACCCGCCGGTCCGATCAGCCCCGACAGCCCGGCCGCCGGCTACCTGCGTGACCTGGGCATCGAGCAGGCGCAGTTCAACTCCTACGGCGCCCGGCGCGGCAACCACGAGGTCATGATGCGCGGCACGTTCGCCAACGTTCGCCTTCGCAACCACCTCGTGCCCGGCACGGAAGGCGGCTACACCGCGCTGCT
>JAGWAG010000014.1:26966-48344 GCA_021296535.1 Acidobacteriota bacterium
GACGTGGAAGGACTCTCGGCGGGTCTCGCTGCGGACTTCGACCCCGGTCTGGAGGTCACCGTGCGAGCGACCGGCGAGAACGGCGAGACGACGTTCCGGGCGCTGGTGCGCCTGGACACCCCGCAGGAGGCCGAGTACTACCGCCACGCGGGCATCCTGCAGTACGTGCTGCGGCAGCTCCTTGACGACGACGCCTGATCCACTCCGCCAGCTCGACCCGGTCGCCGCGCTGCCCGAGAGCGAGCGGCTCAAGGTCAACGAGATCTTCTACTCGATCCAGGGCGAATCGACCTTCGCGGGCCGCCCCTGCGTTCTGGTGCGGCTGACCGGGTGCCAGATGCGGTGCAGTTGGTGCGACACCGAGTACAGCTTCCACGAAGGCTCGTGGATGCGCACAGACGACGTGATCGCCGAGGTGCTGGCGTTCGACTGCCCGCTGGCGGAAGTCACCGGTGGCGAACCCCTGCTCCAGCCCGGCGTTCATCCCTTGATGAGCGGCCTCTGCGACCGCGGACTCACCGTCCTGCTCGAAACCGGCGGCGGGCTCGACATCTCGGGTGTCGATTCGCGGGTGCGGCGAATCGTCGACCTGAAGTGCCCGGCCAGCGGCGAGGCCGCGAACAACCACTGGCCGAACATCGACGAACTGCGTTCGACGGACGAGGTGAAGCTCGTCCTCGCCGACCGCGGCGACTACGAATGGGCGCGCGATGCGATCCGCAAGCATCGAATCGATCGCCGCTGCACCGTCCACCTGTCGCCCGTGTGGGACGCTCTGGAACCTGCCCAACTCGCCTCCTGGGTACTCGAAGACCGGCTTCCGGCACGCGTTTCGCTGCAACTCCACAAGACGCTCTGGGGCGCTGAAACAAGGGGCGTCTGAATCGGACCCACGGGCGTCCCACTACCGCTTACGGGGCTGCTACACTCCGCGACGAATACGCCAACCGAGCCGAGTAACCCAACCGAGCGGGTCGATACCTGGCAAACACACGAGGTGAGACATCAGATATGGGTGTAGCCAAGCTGAATCTGGACGATCAGGAGTACGAATTCCCCGTCATTGTCGGCTCCGAGGGCGAAGTGGCCATACAAAGCCAGGCGCTCCGGAGCCAAACTGGTGCGATCACCCTGGATCCCGGCTACGGCAACACCGGATCGTGCCGTAGCGCGATCACGTTCATCGACGGCGAGCTGGGGATTCTCCGCTACCGCGGCTATCCGATCGAGCAGCTAGCCGAGCGCGCGTCCTTCGTCGAGGTCTGCTATCTGCTGATCTACGGAGAACTGCCGACGGAGGGGGAACTGGCCGATTTCCGGTCGAAGCTCCGGAGGCACACCCTGATCCACGAGGACATGAAGAAGTTCTTCGAGGCGTACCCGGCCACGGCGCACCCGATGGCGATCCTGTCCTCGATGATCTCGTCGCTCGCGACCTTCTACTCGGAGGACGAGGACGACGATCTGCACGTCGTCCGCCTGATCGCCAAGCTGCCGACGATCACCGCGTTCTCCCACAAGAAGTCGATCGGCCAACCCTTCGTGTACCCGCAGAACGACCTGGGGTACGCGGAGAACTTCCTGAACATGATGTTCTCCGTGCCCTGCGAGTCCTACGACCCGCCGGACGTCCTGTCCCGGGCGCTGAACATGCTGCTCATCCTGCACGCCGACCACGAGCAGAACTGCTCGACGTCTACGGTCCGCATGGTCGGCAGCTCCGGTGCCAGCCTGTTCGCCGCGATCTCCGCCGGCATCGACGCCCTGTCGGGGCCGCTGCACGGCGGCGCCAACCAACAGGTGATCGAGATGCTGGAGGCGATTCGCGACAGCGGCGACGACTTCAGCAAGTTCGTCGAGCGGGCCAAGGACAGGAACGACCCCTTCCGACTGATGGGCTTCGGCCACCGCGTCTACAAGAACTTCGACCCCCGCGCCAGCATCCTCAAGGGGGCCGCGGACCAGGTCCTGGAGCAGCTCGGCGTCGACGATCCGCTGCTGGCAATCGCCAGGAACCTGGAGGAAGTGGCGCTCGAGGACGCGTACTTCGTCGACCGGAAGCTCTACCCGAACGTCGATTTCTACAGCGGCATCATCTATCGCGCGATGGGCCTGCCGACCGACATGTTCACGGTCATGTTCGCCCTCGGCCGGTTGCCGGGCTGGCTGGCGCACTGGAAGGAAATGCGCGGGGATCCGGAGAACCGGATCAACCGGCCGCGGCAGGTCTACACCGGCGCCACCGCCCGCGACTACCAGCCGATCGCCGACCGCTAGCCGCGCAGTTCCGGACGGACCGGCTTCGCCGGCACGTGGCCGCGGCGATAGACGAGGATCGTCCGGTCGAACGTGATCACCGCCCGGCCGTCCTGGTTGTAACCGACCGTGCGGAAACCCACGATGCCCTGGTGCGGGCGCGAGTTCGACTCGCGAACGGAGAGCACCTCGCTCTGGGCGTACAGGGTGTCGCCTTCGAACACGGGATGCGGCAGACGCACCCGGTCCCAGCCCAGGTTCACCGCGTTCTGGGACAGGTCGGCGACGGTCAGCGCGGTGACCAGGGACAGGGTGAAACAGGAGTTGACCAGGGGTCGCCCCCACTCCGTCTGACCCGCGTACTCGCGGTCGAAGTGGATCGGGTTCGGGTTCAGCGTGATCATCGTCAGCCAGACGTTGTCGCCCTCGGTCACCGTCCGACCCAGGGCGTGACGGAAGATCTGGCCGACCTCGAAGTCCTCGAAGACCCTGCCCGCTCCGTCTGCGGGCGGTCCGTCATGCGTAGGTGCGTGACTCATGCTCTCAGTATGGCTCCATTCTGTTCGAGTCCGGCGATCTCTTCGGCTCCGTAACCGAGATCCTGCAGGACCTCTCCGGTGTGTTCCCCCATCCGTGGCTCGCGCCGGCGAAGGTCGCCGGGCGTCCGCTCAAGGCGCGGTGCGGGCGCTATGTGAATCTCTCCGTCCGGGCCGATCGGGAAGGTCCCCCGCTGCGCGTTGTGCTCATGGTCCGGCGCCTCGTCGAGGTCGAGCACCGGCGACACGCAGGCGTCGAGCTCGCTGAACACCGCGGCCCACTCATCCCGCGTGCGGGTCAGGAAGGCCCGCCTGAAGGCCTCGATGTGCGCCGGCCAGCGGTCGGTGTCCATCTGCTCGTCGACGACGTCGACACCCGTTCCCTCGCACAGCGCGGCGAAGAACTGCGGTTCGATCGCGCCCACCGAAACGTAGCCGCCGCACTTGCACTCGTAGCAGCGATAAAAGGCGGCGCCGCCCCCGAGAAGTCCCGCGCCGGGCGTCGAACGCGCGCCCTTCTGCGCGAAGTGCACGGCCATCAGGGAAGCCGCTCCGTCGATCATCGCCGCGTCGATGTACTGGCCCCGGCCGGACCGCTCCCGCTCGAACAGGGCGCAGAGGATGCCGAAGGCGGCCATCAGGCCGCCGCCGCCGAAATCGGCGACCAGGTTCAGCGGCGGCAGAGGCGGGTCCTGGCCGTTGCCGATCTGCGACAGAACGCCCGCGAGCGCGATGTAGTTCACGTCGTGCCCGGCGGCCTGCGCCATCGGCCCGGTCTGGCCGTAGCCGGTGAGCGAGCAATACACGAGGCCCTCGTTGAGCGCCGCGAGCGTCTCGTAGCCGCAGCCCAGCCGAGCGCAGACGCCGGGCCGGTTGCCCTCCAGGAACACGTCGGCGTTCGCCGCCAGCTCGTGCAGAATGCGCTGCCCGCCGTCGGTCTTCAGGTTGAGCGCGATGCTCCGCTTGTTCCGCGACAGCATGTCGCCGGACCTCACCGGTCCGCCCGCCGCGTTGTCGACCCGCAGAACGTCCGCACCCATATCGGCGAGCAGCATGGAGCAGTAAGGCCCGGGAGCGAGCCGCGACAGGTCGAGAACCCGCAGTCCATCCAGGGCGCCCACGGGCCGGAGCCTATCCGTTGATACCCTGACCGGATGGAAGCGCCGGCCGCGGCCACGATACTGCCGCGTTCCGAGCACCCGATCGCTTGGCGGCAGATCTCTCCCGGCGCCCAGAAAGTGCTCCGGAGACTGCGTCAGGCCGGCCGGAACGCGGGCCTGGTCGGCGGCAGCGTGCGCGATCTGATGCTGCAACGCGCGCCGAAGGACTACGACGTCGTCACCGACGCGCGCCCCGAGGACGTGCGGCGGCTGTTCCGGAACTCCCGGATCATTGGCCGGCGCTTTCGCCTCGCCCACGTCCTGTTCGGCGACGAGGTGGTCGAAGTGTCCACGTTCCGGGGCGCGCCGGATCCCGACCATCAGCGGCGCTCGCCCGGCGAGTTCCTGGTGACGAGCGACAACACCTACGGCACCCCGCGACAGGACGCCTTCCGCCGCGACTTCACGGTCAACGCCCTGCTCTATCGAGCCTCCGACCGAGCCGTCGTCGACTATGTGGGAGGTCTGGATGATCTCGATCGCGGTTGCATCCGCGTGATCGGCGACCCGAACCTGCGCTTCCGCGAGGATCCGGTCCGGATGCTGCGGGCGTGCGAATTCGCGGCGCGACTGGACTTCGAAATCGAAGACGCGACCCTGGCCGCCGCCTTCGAGCATCGCCGGGAGATCACCAAGGCCTCACCCCACCGTTTGATCGAGGAACTGATCCAACTCCTGTCGAGCGGCCGGAGCGCCGCCGCCTTCCACTGGATGCAGCGCTCGGGAGTGCTCCCGGTGGCTCTGCCCGAGGTCGACGAAGTCCAGGGGGCGGGATCCGAAACGGCCGGCTTCTCCCAACTCGCGGCACGACTTGACGAACGCGTCAACACCGGGCCCGAACCACCGCTGGCGGTGCTCCTGTCGACCCTGCTCCTGCCGCGGATCGTGGTCGGCAGAGAGCGCCTGGAAGCCGCCGGGGCCGGAGTGCCGCGGCGGCGCCTGCAACGACTCGTGGAGGATGTCGTCGCCGACTTCAGTACCCGCTACGCGCTTTCCGCGGCGCGCCGCGGCCGGGTCGTGCGTACGCTGGAGACGTTCCAGCGACTGTGCGAACCCAACCGCAGTCGCAGGACCACTCACCAGTTGGTCGGAAGAGAGGCCTTCCCTCCCGCGCTGGACGTCTTCGCCCTGCTCTCGGCTGCCACCGGCAGCGGCGGTGAGGCACTCGAGTACTGGCAAGGGGCCGCCGCGTCGGCGCCGTCCCTAGTCGCAGCCGACACCGCGAGGAGACCGGCGCAGCCAGGGCGAAGGAGGCGGCGCAGGCGGCGCAGGCGGCACCTGTAGCGCCGGAGCCCGTCAACGGGTCCAGCGGAACCAGCGCCCCAGCAGGCCCTGGACGGTGGGATTCAACTTCGTCCTGCGCCACTTGTTCGCGGCCTTCTTGAGCACCTCCGCCCGGGTCGGGTAGGGCAGGATGGTGCCCGTGAACTTCGACAGGCCGAGCCGGTGGGTCACGGCCAGGGTAAGGGGCGCGATCAGGTCGCCGGCGCCCGGCCCCACGACCGTGGCGCCCAGAACGCGATCGCGGCCACGCTGGAGCAGGACCCGGAGAAACCCCTCCTCCTCGCCGTCGAGAAGGGCCCGGTGGTTCTCGTCGAACGCCACGTCGACCACGTCGACCGCGACGCCGCGTTCATCCGCTTCCCGCCGGTCCAGGCCGACGTGTGCTACCTCCGGCGAGGTGTACGTACACCGCGGAACGACGAGTCTGTCGGCGCGCGCACTGGGGAAGAACAGCGCGTTCTGGACGATGACGCCCGCGTGGGCGTCAGCGAGGTGGGTGAACTTGGGCGCCGGGGTGATGTCGCCGGCCGCGTAGATGCGGGGATTCGTCGTGCGCAGCTTCGCGTCGACCACGACGCCGGCCGCATCGCAGCGGACGCCAACCTCCTCCAGCCCCAGGCGCTCGACGTTCGGGGTTCGGCCCACGGCGACCAGAAGCTCATCGCAACGCGTCTTTTGGCGCTCGCCGTCGCTGTTGACGTAGGTCAGGCGAAGGCTGGCGTCACGAGGTGCGACTTCCTCGATCCGCGCGCCGAGCGCGAAGTCGACGCCATCCCGCCTGAGGGCTTTTTCGACCAGAGCCGCCGCGTCGGGATCCTCGCGCGGCAGGATGCCGGGCAGGACGTCGAACGTCACGACACGGCTCCCCAGCCGGGCGAAGGCCTGGGACAGCTCACAGCCGATCGGGCCGGCGCCGATGACGGCCAACCGCTCCGGACGCTCGGTGAGCGAAAAGACCGTCTCGTTCGTCAGGTAGTCGCAACGGTCCAGCCCGGGAATCGGCGGCGCCTGGGGACGGGCGCCGGTCGCGATGACGGCACGACGAAAGTGGAGTTCCCGGTCGCCCGCCGGTCCGGTCACGCCGACCGCGCGGTCGGAGAGGAACCGGCCCTCACCCAGGTACACGTCGACTCCGGCATCGCGAAAGCGCTCCGCCGCGTCGTCCTCGCTGATCGCCGCCCGGATCCGGCGCATGCGCTCCATCGCGGCGCCGAAGTCGCCGGTGCCCTCGGCACCTGGCGCCCCATACCCGGGATCCGGCCGCCCGGCGGTCCACCGCCGCGCCGCGGCGATCATGCCCTTCGACGGCACACAGCCGAAGTTCAGGCAGTCGCCGCCCATCAGCCGACGTTCGATCAGAGCCACCCTGGCACCGAGACCTGCGGCCACGATCGCGGTCACCAGGCCGGCGGTGCCGGCCCCGATCACCACGAGGTGATAGCGACCCGCGGGCTCCGGGTTCGTCCAGTCGTCAGGAGCCACCTGCGCCACGAGTTCCCGGTCGTGACGGCTCTCGAGGAGCAGTTCCGGCCTCGTCATTCGCCCACCTCCTCCTTGAGCGCCCGGCGCGCGATGCGGGTGACGACCACAATCACCGCGACCGTGGCCGCCAGTCCGATGCCCGTCGCGACCCAGGTTCCCCAACCCTGCTCGACCTCGAAGCCGGCAGCGACTTCGGCCACATCGCCGAGCACCTTGCCGTAGTACACGTAGAGCAGGGTCGCGGGGAACATGCCGACAAAGGCGCCCACATAGTGGCTCAGCTTGACTTTCGTCAGTCCCAGCGCGTAGTTCAGCAGCACGAAGGGGACGACGGGCGTGAGTCGCAGCAGCACGACGATCTTGAACCCCTCGCGGCCCACCGCGCGGTCGATGGCGGCGAACCGCGGCTCCGCGGCGACGCGCCGTTCGACCGCTCCCCGGACCAGGTACCTCGACGCGAGGAAGGCGCCCGTAGCCCCCAGAGAGGCGCCGGCGAACACGAACGCGGTGCCCTCGCCGAGACCGAAGATCGCGCCGCCCGCGAGGGTAAGCAGGGAGCCAGGAATGAACGCCACGGTGGCCACCGCGTAACCGAGCACGAACACGACCGGTCCCCACAGGCCGAGCCCGTTGACCCAGGCGCTGAACTCGGGCAGGTAGCCCGCTACGCGCTGGCCGAACAAAAGGAGTGCCGCGACCAGGGCAACCACCGCGGCCGCGCGGATGGCGAGCCTCATCGGTCAACTCCGGCGCACTGGTGCTCGGCGCCGGCGAGATCGAGCACAGTCTTGACCGGCGTGTACACCTCGCCCGGCAGCTCGACGAACCGCGTCTCCCAGCCCGCCATCGATCCGTTCCACAAACCGGGGCGTTCCAGTGCGATCAGTTCTCTGCCGCCATGGCTCTTGCCGACGATGAAGCTCGTGTCGTGGTCGACGTAGTCCTCCAGCCGATACGCCGTGCCGTCCGGCGCCAGCACGGCGCAGACCAGGAACACGGGATTGAAGTGGGTGGACCGGGCCAGCAGCGCTGCCTGCTCCGCGTCGTCGAGGTCGATCTGGGAAGTCTCGACGATCTGAAGTCGCGGTTCGCCCGGGACTCCCGAAACGTCCGAGGCCTCGTGCACCCAGAAGGGGCCGCCGCCGGCCGATCCCGTGGCGGGAACGACGCCGGCGACCCTGGCCGGCCGGCCCGAACCCCGCGCGAGTTCCAGGGCCATTCCGGCGAGTATCCGCATGGCGCTCGTCGCCGCGTCCTGGGCCTGCTCCGGCTGGACGTTGTCGATGTTCTTCACCGCGATCAGTTCGAAACCTCGATCCGCCAGAGCCTGCAGATTGCCAAGCAGTGCCCCGTGGCCGCCCGGCCGGACGAGGAGCGGCGCTGCCGGGTCACGGCTTTCCCTCCGCGTCGACCGCAATGCTGTCGGTGGCCGGCGACTGGTGGGAGAGCGTCACGTCGAAGCGGCACCCCAGCCGTCGTTCGAGCGCCGGCTGACGGTCAGCCAGCAACGCCTCGAAGGCGGACCGGTGGTGAACGGCTACAGAGAAGTGGATCGCCGCCGAGCCCCGGTCACCCGCAAGCGCGGCCGCCTCGACGAGGTGCTCCTCCAGCGCGGTGCGCTGCTCGCCATCCGGGTACTTGTGGAAGGGGATCAGGGCCTTCGGCGCGTCGCCGTAGCGGTCGAGGAGTTCCGCCTGGTCGCAGTCGAAGGGAAGACTGGTCCGGGCGCTCTCGAAACGGACCAGGCGACCTGAGCCGTTCGAAGCTCCGCAAACAGCCGCGACGCCGCGCCGGATGCCGGCACGAACCGGATCAGGCGGCCCGCTTGCGCGGCGGATCGCCCCGCGGCGGCCAGACGGTCGCCCTCGGCGCCCCGGGGCAGGGGCACGATGCCGTCGTCGAGCCGGGCCGGCCGTGCGAGGTTCGTCTTCGGCGGTGGATCGCGCAGCAGCGCGAGTTGGCGCCGCGCCTCGCCGACGCCGATGCCGTGAGCCTCGAGCTGATCGCGGTCGGCGGCGCTCAGGCCGTCCCGATCCGTCAAGGGCTCCGCTCGCAACACATCCACTTAGAAGGAGAACGTCGGCAACTGCTCGAAACAACCCGCAACGGTGGGCGCTGTCCGGTCGCGGTCCGAAAGCAGCGGCTCGTCGATCGGCCAGTCGACTCCGATCTGAGGGTCGTCCCAGGCGATCACAAGTTCGTCGGCCCGGTCGTAGTAGTCGTCGCATTTGTACTGCACGTCGGCGGTCTCGCTGATCACACAGAAGCCGTGAGCAAAACCGCGCGGGATGTAGAGCTGGCGAAAGTTGTCCTCCGACAGGACGCAGCCGGCCCAACCCAGAAACGACGGCGAGCCGCGCCGGACGTCCACGGCGACATCGAAGACCTCGCCTCGCGTAACGCGAACCAGCTTCGTCTGCTGCCGGCGGCATTGGAGGTGGAGTCCGCGCAGAGTGGCGCGGCAGGACCGCGAGTGGTTGTCCTGAACCCACGGTCTCTCCAGGCCGCATTCACCGAACGTGGACGCGTTGTGGCTCTCCAGGAAGAAGCCGCGGCCGTCCCGGTGAACCGCGGGATCGACGATCATCACGTCGGGCAGTCTGGTGCTCCGCACCCTGGGTGGAGCGCTCAACGCCCTTCCTCCAGGACCAGGTTCAGATAGCGGCCGTAGGTGTCGTTCACAGCGGCCGCCAGACGGCTCAACTCGTCCGCGTCGATGTAACCCATCCGGTACGCCACCTCCTCCAGGCAGGCGACCTTCAACCCCTGTCTCTCCTCGATCGCCTGAATGAAGTTGCTGGCCTGTAGCAGCGCCTCATGCGTCCCCGTGTCGAGCCAGGCAACGCCGCGACCGAGAAGCTCGACGCGCAAGGTGCCTTCGTCCAGGTAGAGCCGGTTCAGGTCGGTGATTTCCAGTTCGCCGCGAGCCGACGGCTCGAGCGTTCGGGTCAGTTCGGCAACGCGCTCGTCGTAGAAGTACAGACCCGGTACGGCGTAGGGTGACTTCGGCGCCGCCGGCTTCTCCTCCAGGCCGATCACGCGCCGGTCGTCATCGAACTCGACCACGCCGTACCGTTCGGGATCCCGAACGCGATAGCCGAAGATCGTCGCCCCCGGTGAGGATTCGTTTCGTTCGGCTGCCCGCTGGAGCACGGAGGACAACCCGTGGCCGTGGAAAATGTTGTCGCCGAGCGCCAGCGCCGCCCTGGCTCCCGCCAGATGCCCGGCGCCGATCAGGAACGCCTGCGCGATGCCCTCCGGAGCTTTCTGCACGGCATAGGACAGTTCGAGGCCGAGTTCGCTGCCGTCGCCCAGCAGGCGCTGGAACGCCGGCTGGTCGTGCGGCGTCGTGATGATCAGAATCTCCCTCACCCCCGCGATCATCAGGCTGGAGAGCGGATAGTGGACCATCGGCTGGTCGTACACGGGCAGCAACTGTTTGCTGACGGCGCGCGTCACCGGATGGAGCCGGGTGCCGGCGCCGCCCGCCAGCAGGATTCCTCTCAGCGGACTCACGTGACCGCCGTGAGACGCGGCTGAACGCCCAGCCGGTTCCGCGAAGCGCCACCGACCGCTTCGCACCATTCGCGGTGACCGAGGTACCAGCGCACCGTTTCGCGCAGACCGCTCTCGAAGTCGTGCCGCGGCGCCCAACCCAGCTCCCGTCGCGCCTTGGACGGATCGATCGCGTAGCGATGGTCGTGTCCGGGCCGGTCTTCGACGAAGGTCACGAGTTGCCGGTAGTCCTGGACTCCCTCGAGCCCGGGCGCGGCGTTCCGAGCGGCGGGGAGTTCCGCTTCGACCGCCGCGCAGACCGCCTCGACGACCTCGAGATTCGTTCGTTCCTCGTCGCCGCCCAGGTTGTAGCTCTGTCCCGGCTCGCCACGATTCAAAACCGCCAGCAGTCCGGCGCAGTGATCGTCCACATGAAGCCAATCCCGGACGTTGGCGCCCTCGCCGTAGACCGGCAGCGGACGCCCGACGGCGGCGTTCAGGATCATCAACGGAATCAGCTTCTCGGGATACTGGTACGGCCCGTAGTTGTTCGAGCAGTTGGTCACGATCGCCGGAAGGCCGTAGGTGCGACCGTAGGCACGCACGAGGTGATCCGCGGCGGCCTTTGACGCCGAGTAGGGCGAACTCGGATCGTACGGTGTCTCTTCATGGAACCTTCCCTCGTCACCGAGGCTCCCGAAGACTTCGTCGGTCGAAACGTGGATGAACCGAAAGGCGGCCCTCTCCTCCTCCGACCGTTCTCCGAGGACGCCCCGAGCGGCTTCGAGCAGTTCGAACGTGCCGCCGATGTTCGTCCGGACGAAGTCGCCCGGGCTGTCGATCGAGCGGTCGACGTGGCTCTCGGCCGCGAAGTTCAGAACCGCCGTCGGCTGGTGCTCGGCGAAGACCCGCCGGACCGCGGCGCGATCCGCGATGTCCCCATGGACGAAGCGGTAGCGGGGGTCATCGGCGACCGCCTCCAGGTTGAGGAGATTGCCGGCATAGGTCAGCTTGTCGAAGACGACGACGCGACGGTCGCGCCCCGAAGGCTCGGCCAGTGCCCGGGCCGTGAAGTTGCAGCCGATGAAACCGGCGCCGCCGGTCACGAGCAGGGTCTCCCTGGGAGCCAAGAGAAGCGATCCCGTCTCAGAGTCCCGGCCCGGGCGGCAACACCGCGGCCGCCGCGGCCAGAACCGCGCCGTGAAGAAGGCCGTTCGTCGCCACCACGCCGCGGTTCCCGTCCAGGGTTCGGCCCATGCTGAAGTCGAGTGGCCGGCCGTAGGCGTCGGTCACGGCGCCGCCGGCTTCGGACACCACGATGAAGCCGGCCGCGTGGTCCCAGATCTTCTCTCGATAGGTCCTGGACGAGGGCAAACGGAGATAGATCGAGGCATCGCCACGGGCGATCGCCCCGTACTTGCACTGGCTGTCCATGCGCACAGGAGGGGCCGTCACGCCGAGCCGCCCGGCGATGCGGGCATGCCGATCATGGTCCGAGTGCATCGCTTCCGCCGACTCGCAGAAAGCAGCGTCGCCCGACGAGGCAACCCCGGAAACCCCGATCCGGCGCGCCGATCCTCCGTCCTCCTCGAACGGCAACTCGTGGGCGCCCCGGCCCCGTTCAGCGACGAACAGGCAACCCCGCCCCAGGCGCGAAGGCAGGTTCGGGCATCCGAGCACGCCGCCGACAACTTCGCCATCCTCCATCAGGCCGAGCGCGATCGCGTACTGGTCGCCGCGCAGGAACCCCTTCGTGCCATCGATCGGATCAAGGACCCAGAACCTTCCCTTCGCGCCGCCGGCATCGGAGCAACGGTCGATCGCGGCTCGCACGTCCTCGGCGGACGCATCGGGCAGTTCGGACCCGACCGCGGCGACAACCTTGTCCAGGGTCTCCCTCCCGTCGGCCCCTTCAAGCGCCGCCGCGGTTTCCTCGCCCACGATGGCCTCACCGCGCGGCAACGTGAGGCTGACCAGCGCCTGCGCCGCGTAGTCGGCGACCGTCACCGGCGAGCGATCCTCCTTGGTCAGGAACGACCCCTGAAGCGACTGCTGAAGCCGCCGCGTAACCCGGCCCGCAATTCGCACCGACCGAACCGCCGCCGCCAGTTCTCCGTTCTCCCCAGCACCTGGGTGGCTGCTCCCGTGTTCCACGCGGCAATGATACGGCCAGTCACCGCGCATGCCACACTCTGGTCTTGAAGCATCGAGAGAAAGATGAAGCCGCCCTTGTGAAGGCGGCTGTCGAAGGGTCGGAGCGCGCCTTCCAGACCCTGGTCGAGCGCTACCAGCGCCCGATCTTCAGCCTGGTCGTGCGCATGGTCCGGGACCACGGCATCGCGGAGGACGTCACCCAGGAGGTCTTCGTCAAGGCCTGGCTGGCCCTGGCCCGCTACGACCCGCGGCGGCGCTTCGCGAGCTGGGTGTTCAAGATCGCAAGCAACGCGGCGATCGACCATCTGCGGCGAAAGAAACTGCCCACGACTCCGATCGAGACGAGCGACCCCGACGCCTCGTCGATCCTCGACCGGGTCCCGGACGAACGGGCGGAGCTCGCCGACACGCTCACCAGGAGGCATGAACTGGCGGCCGCCCTCGAGGCCACGGTGGCAGCACTCCGACCGGAGTACCGCCTGGTCGTCCTGTTGCGGTTCAAGGAGGAGCTGCCCTACCGCGACATCGCGGAGATCACCGGCATGCCGCTCGGAACCGTGAAGACGAACCTGCGCCGCGCCCGCCGCGAGATCGAACAGCGCCTGCGCTCGGAGGGCGTGGTTTGAAACCGCGGCGATCTTCGCATCGTAGGGCGAAGGACATGGTGAACGCCGCAATGACATCGCCGTCGTACAATCGTTCGCGCCGCGCCGGCCGAACAGGCGATGTCAACCGCTATCGCCTCGGGCAGAACAAACCGCGCAAGTCATGAAAATGCGAAACCGACTCGACCTCCGGACCCTCTTCCAATCGCTCGAGGATCCCGCCCTGCCGGACGGGTTCACGAGCCGCGTCATGCGGCAAGTGGGAGCCACGAACCGGCCTGTCGAAGCGGCTGGGCAGGCGCCGCAGTTGCTGGCGCTCCCGATGACTCGCTGGGCCCAGGCGTCGATTGGCGCCATCGCGGCGGTAGCGATGCTCCTCCTCGGCGGCGTGACGCTGCTTTTCCCTTCGACCTGGCTGACCATGCTGAACACGCTGGAAGCGACTCTCTTCACTGCGGTCTGGGTCCTGACCTGGACCGTCGGGGTCCTGGTCGAGAGCCTCCCGTTCCTGAGTGGAGCGGTGCGGGTCGGCGAGGCTCTGGACCTGATTCTGCGCACTCCCCAGGTCACCGCGGTGGTCGCCGCCGCGTCACTGTTCAGTCTGATCGCGGTCCACCTTCTGCACCGGTTCTCTGCGAGACGGGGTGGACGCCGCCGGGCCCGCGGAACGCGTGCAGGAGCCCTGCTGCTGGTGGGCGGGCTGTGCTTCACCGGCCTGGCGTCCGGTCAACCCCAGGACGCGGGTGAGGGCCAGGAGGCCCAGGAAGAAGCGAGTTCAACCCTCGAGGACGCGCGAGAACGTCTCGACGAAGCGCTCGAGGAGGCCGGCGAAGAGGCTCGGGGCGCGATCGAGGAGACGATCGAGCGGTTGGACGATATCGAGCGTGACCTGAACGGGATCGACGTTGTCGTCGACCTCGACAACAGGGTCGCGTTCGGCAGCACCGTGCGGGTCGGCCAGGGCGAGGTTGTCAACGACATCGTCTCGATCGGTGGCGACGTCAAGGTCGACGGAGAGGTTCGCGGCGACGCGGTATCGATCGGCGGTGAGGCGAAGATCAACGGCCGGGTGACCGGCGAAGTCGTTTCCATTGGCGGCGACATCGAACTCGGCCCCGAGGCAGAGGTGTTCGGCGACATCGTCACGGTCGGAGGCCAACTGGTGCGCGAGGAGGGGTCCTCCGTCCTCGGCGAGGTTTCCGAGGTCGATTGGGGTGAATTCAACTGGAATCTGAGCGGCGACTGGTTCGACGGCTGGGACGGGGACTGGTTCCCCGGAGTCGGCGACCGGCCCCCCTTCTTCCGTCTGGGAAAGGTGTTCGAGTTCGTCCAGTCGATCATCTTCACCCTCCTCCTGATCGCGCTCAGCGGCCTGGTCCTGCTCGTCGCGCCGAAGGGAGTTGGCCGGGTGAAAGCGGCTGCCGCATCCGACCTCTGGGTCATGTTCGCCGTCGGCCTGGGCGTGGAAGTCTTCTTCTTCCCCGTGCTGATCATCGTCAGCCTGATGCTCACGGTCACGGTCATCGGCATTCCCTTCGCCATCCTCCTCTGGCCCGTCGCGTTGATCGGTCTGACGGCCGCGTTCGTGTTCGGCTACGCGGGCTCGGCTGCGGCAGCCGGCGACTGGTGCCGGCGGCGCTTCCAGGGCGCCGGCCGGGTGGCGGCCGGGAGCTTCGCCGCGCTGGCGCTCGGCGTCCTCGTGATTCAGGCGCTGGCGCTCGTGGCCGACCTGCTCGGCTTCCTTGGCCTGCCGTGGTTCTTCCGCGTCATGTTCCGCCTTCCCGGCGTCCTGATCTGCTACCTCGCCTGGACGATCGGTCTCGGCGCCGTGTTCATGACCCGGTTCGGCAGATCGGACTACGGAGCGGCAGCATCGCTGCCCCCCGTGCCGCCAACGACGGGCGGCGACGATGTCGCCACCGGTGACCCGGGGCCCTCGATTCCGGCCGCCGACGGCGACGCGAGCGCCGCGATCCCCAAACCTCCAGCCGGCTAGCGGCAGGCAAGCACGCGCGCGGATCGTAGTAGTCTTCGCCCCATGCCGGCCCGCGGGCTCGCCAGTCTGGTTCTGCTCGCAGCACCTCTCGTCGCCGCTGCGGCCACAGACGACCTGACGGAGTCCTGTCGGCGGCTCCAGGAAGGCTCGAACCCCTACTTCGGCACAAGGCTCGCAGACGAGCTTCGAGCCGAGCTGTCCTCGAACCCGGCCAACCCCGCCATCGCCGCGGAACTCGGAAGCGAGCTGCTCCGACTCGGCGACACGGCCGAGGCGATCGAGCATCTCGCGGCCGCTGTCAGGACACTCGCACCGCCCGCGGCCGAGCGGCCCACAATTCCCGAATGGAACCTCGCTCTGGCCCACCTTCAGCGGGCCGAGGACCTCAACTGCGTCCACCACTTCGACACCGGAACCGGTTCGGACGATGGAACCACCGACCAGGCGCAGGTCGATCGGTCCCGGCGCTCGGCCGACAGTTGCATTCTCCCGGTCACCTCCTCCGCCGTCCACGCCCGCCCCGAACACGCCCGCATGGCCGGCGACCTGTTCCTGGAAATGCTCGAGGAAGGACGCCCGACCGGCCCGTGGAGGCAACGAGCAAGGTGGTTGCTCAACGTCGCTCGACGACTGACCGGGGACTTCCCCGAAGGCGTGCCGGCCCGCTACCGGATAGGCGACGACACCTTTGCCTCCCCCCCGGTTCCCGGAGGGCGCTGGCGCAATCTCGGACCGGAACTCGGTGTTGACGCCCTCGATCTCGCGGGCGGTGCGATAGTCGACGACTTCGACAACGACGGCGTTCTCGACCTGATCACGTCAACGTGGGATCCCTGCGGTCCGGTCACGGCATTTCGGGGTAACGGTCAAGGCGGTTTCGAGGACGTCGCCGAAGCCTGGGGCCTTGGCGGCCAACTTGGCGGTCTCAACCTGCTCCACGCGGACTACAACGACGACGGGCGCCTCGACCTGCTCGTGCTACGGGGCGCCTGGTTGCTGGAGGAGGGCCGCATCCGAAACTCGCTCTTGCGCAACGAACTGGGCGGCGACCTCGGCCAATTCGTCGATGTGTCGGAGGAGGCCGGGCTAGCCGAACCCGCCTATCCGACCCAGACCGCGGCCTGGGGCGACTACGACGGCGACGGCGACCTCGACCTCTATGTCGGCAACGAGGCGAGTGAGGCCCACCGGTATCCGTCGCAACTGTTCCGCAACCGCGGCGACGGTACGTTCGAGGACGTCGCGGCTACGGCCGGCGTCAGCAACCTGCGCTACGCGAAGGGCGTCACCTGGGGCGACGCGGACAACGACGGCGACCTCGACCTCTACGTTTCCAACTTCGGCGCCAACAGGCTCTACCTGAACGACGGCGGCGTCTTCCTCGATGTCGCCGTCCGCACCGGCGTGACCGAGCCGGAACGGGAGAGCTTCGCCACCTGGTTCTTCGACTACGACAACGACGGCGACCTCGACCTCTACGTCGGCGACTACCGCGACCAGGCCACCGAAGTCGTGGCCTCCTTCATGGACTCGGACCCCGGGGTGGGCCAGCCCCTGCTCTACCGCAATGACTGCGGAGCCGAGCCCGGCTGCGGCGGCAGGCTGCGGATGACCGAAGTGTCCCGCGCGCTGGGAATCCGCCGGCCTGCTCTACCGATGGGCGCGAACTACGGCGACCTGGACAACGACGGCTGGCTCGATTTCTACCTCGGCACCGGTGAACCCGATCTTGCCAGTCTGATGCCCAACGTGATGTACCGGTTTGACGGCCGGCGCTTCGAAGAGGTCACGTTTGCCGGCGGCTTCGGCCACCTCCAGAAAGGACACGGCGTTGCGTTCGGCGACCTGGACCGTGACGGAGACATGGACCTCTTCCACCAACTCGGCGGCTTCTATCCGACCGACACCTTCGGCAACGCCCTGTTCGAGAACCCGGGCAGCGACAACGCCTGGGTCACGCTGCGCTTTGCCGGTGCCGGCTCAGCCGCCTCGGGCGCGAACCGCTTCGGTGTCGGCTCACGGGTCGCACTGTCCGTCGAGGGTCCTGACGGTAAACGCACGATCCATCGCCTGGTCGGCTCGGGAGGCTCCTTCGGCGGCAACAGCATGCAACTAGAAGTGGGTCTCGGCGACGCGGTCGGGATCACCGAGATCCGGGTGACGTGGGCCGGCAGCGGTACAAACCAGATTTTCCAGGACGTCGAGCCACGGGCCGTGTACCGGGTCACCGAGGGCGCGGAGGTTCTCGAACGAATCGACCAAGCCCCCTTCCGCCTGGGCGGCGACGGATGAGAGCCGTTCCTGGGGGCGTCGCCGTGTGGGTGGCGGCGGCGCTTCTTCCGGCGTTCGCCCGCGCAGGCGAGGGCGACGTCCTCTTCGTCGACGCAACGAGAAGCGCCGGTCTGGACTTCCGGCACTGGAACGGCATGAGCGGCCAGCTCTACTACCCCGAGGTGGTGGGCGCCGGAGCGGCGCTGTTCGACTACGACAACGACGGTGACCTCGATCTCTACCTGGTCCAGGGGAACCTGCTCGGGGCGGACGGGGATCGCACCAGGGCAACCGTGCCCTGGACCGGCGAAGGGCCGCCGCGTGACCGGCTGCTCCGCAACGACCTCGAGCACAGCGACGGACGCACCACGATCCGTTTCGTCGACGTGACCGAAGAGAGCGGCATCTCGGCTTTCGGCTACGGCATGGGCGTCACAGCCTCTGACTTGGACAACGACGGCTGGACCGACCTCTACGTGCTGAACCTCGGCGGCAACCAGCTCTGGCGCAACGAAGGCGACGGGACCTTCACCGACCGCACCGAAGCCAGCGGCGCGGACGACTCGCGATGGAGCATCGCGGCGGCTGCCGCCGACTACGACGGGGACCTCGACCTCGACCTGTTCGTCGTCAACTACCTCAACTTCTCCTTGGTCACGCACAAGACCTGTCTGACCGAACGGGGTGAGATCGACTACTGCCTGCCAAGCGCCTATCAGCCGGTACCGGACCGCCTGCTGCGCAACGACGGCGCCGGCCGGTTCACGGACGCGACGGTCGAAGCCGGCCTGTCCGGGACGCGACCCGGCAACGGTCTGGGCGTGCTCGTCGCGGACCTGGACGGCGACCGCCGGCTCGACTTCTATGTAGCCAACGACCTGATGCCGAACCACCTGTGGATCAACGCCGGCAACGGCGACCTGGCCGAAGAAGGTCTGATCAGCGGCGCGGCGCTCAACGCCGACGGCGAAGCCGAAGCCAGCATGGGTGTCGCAGGCGGCGACTACGACGGCGATGGCGACCTGGATCTCTTCCTCACCCACTTCCATCGGGAAACGAACACGCTCTACCGGAATGACTCGGAACCCGGCGCACCGGCCTTCCGCGATCGGACGAACGCAGCCGCCCTGGCGCGGCCGAGCTGGGACGCGACGTCCTTCGGCACGGTTTTCCTCGATCTCGACCTGGACGGCTGGCTCGATCTGGCGGTGGTCAACGGCGCCGTGACGTTCGCGGCGGGAAGGCCGCGCACGGAGGACGATCCGTTCCCCCTGGATCAGCCGAACCAGGCGTTCCTCAACGTCCCTGGCAATGGCGGCGGCCGCCGGTTCGAAACGGCGCGGACCGGTCTGCTGGACGGCGCCTCTCCCCACGTGAGCCGCGCTCTCGTCAGCGGCGACATAGACAACGACGGCGACACGGATCTCGTGATCACGAACAACAACGGGCCGGCCCGGCTGCTCCTCAACCAGGCCGGGACCGGCGACGACTGGATCGGTCTTGCGCCGCGACTGACCGACGCGCAGGGCCGCCGGCCCGCCTCCGGAGTCACCGTCCGCGTGCACCGGGACGGTGCGCCGCCCCTCGTGCGGTTGGCCGGCACCAGCGGCAGCTACACGTCCTCGGGCGATCCCCGGGTAGCGGTGAGCCTGGGCGGCGCGACCGTGACCCGGGTCGAGGTCCAGTGGTCCGACGGAACCGTCGAAGAGTGGCCTGCACCCCCTCCGGGCGCTTACACTGACCTGGTCCGCAGCACCGGCGCGGAGCGGGCACGGACACAAGACAAGCAACGATGAGCCATCGATTCCAGGCCCTGCGCCCCGCGGTCGCCTTCGCCCTTGCCCTTCCGTGGTCGTCCGCGGGAGTGGCTGTCCGGGCGCAGACCGAGACCGCCGGGACCTTGCTTCCGATCCCCGTCGTCGACCTGCGCGGCGTCGACGAAGCAGTCCGCACCCAGATCGAAGAGCAACGCCGGTTGCTCGAGGAAGCGCTCGCCGCTGGCCCGCCGGCCGAGGAAGACGCCGCGCGGCTGGGCCTCCTGTTCGGTGAGGCAGGTCAGTTGTACCTGGTCTACGACCTCCTTCCGGCGGCGAGGGCCTGCCTGGCCAACGCGGCGGAACTGCAGCCACAGAACTTCCGCTGGCGTTACCTGCTCGGCAGCGCCGCCGAGCACCTGGGAGAACTGGAGGCGGCCATCTCGGCCTACGAGCAGGCTCGCGCACTTGAACCCGATGATTCGCCGACGGCGATCCGTCTCGGCCGCGTGCACCTCGAGTTGGGGCAGTACGAGCAGGCCCGCACCCACTACGAGCGCGCCCTGGAGCTGCCGGGCGCTCAAGCGGCCGCTCACTTCGGCCTCGGACGCCTGGCCTCCGAAACCGACGACCCGACGGCGGCGCTGGCGCACTTCCAGGCTGCGCTGCAGGACCAGCCGCGGGCGAACTCGCTCCACTACCACATCGCCCTCGCCCACCGCGCCCTCGGCAACGATCAGGCTTCGCAAGCGGCGATGGAACTCCGCGGCGAGGCGCCGGTGGCCTTCGCGGATCCGATCGCGGCGGAGATCAAGGAGTCGGCCACCGGTATCGGAGCTCAACTACTGCTCGGCCGCGTCGCGCTGGCAGCCAACGCGTTTGAGGTTGCGGAGCAACGGTTCCGCGAAGCGGTCGGCGACTACCCCGAAAGCACCGCGGCGAAGCGCTCGCTGGCAGCCGCCCTGGAGCGCATGGGCCGGAGCGCGGAGGCCGCCATGTGGTACCAGCAGGCCCTGGATCTGAGTCCGAACGATGCCGGCCTGCTGTTTCAGACCGGACGCCTGTACAACGCCGAGCGCCGCTTTGTGGCCGCGGCCGAAAGGCTCCGGCGCGCAGCCGAACTCGAGCCGTCCTTCGGTCCGGCGTGGGTCGAACTCGCCGCGGCCCTGACCGCGACCGGCGACCACCTGGCCGCGGCCGAGGCACTGACCCGAGCACTCGAACTCGCTCCGGGGGACACGAACCTCCGGTTCCACCGGGCGCGGAACTACGGGCTGGGAGAGCGCCGCGAACTCGCGCTCCGGGAGTTCGAATCGCTACTCGCCGACTTGGGCTTCAACGCGGAGATCGTGTTGCAACTGGGGCGGATCGAGCAGGAACTCGGCCGGCCGGCCTCGGCGGCTCGTCGATTCGAGCAGCTCATCGCGGCGGGCGCCGAGCCGCCCCTGCTAAGCCAGGCCCACTTCGAACTTGCCAACATCCGCACCGAGCAGGAACGCTACGAGGAGGCGATCCCCCACTACCAGCGGGCGATCATCGCGAACCCGACCCTCAAGGCGGGCTACGTCAACCTGAGCACGGCCCTCGGTCGCCTGGGTCGGTTCAAGGAAGCCGCCCTGGCTTCGCGCCGCGCCCTGGAGCTCGACCCCACGGACAGCCAGGTCCGGGCTGCCGAGCTCACGGCCCTCCTGCTCGCAGGGGAAGATGCCCAGGTCCGGCTCATGCTGGAGCAGACCCTCGAACTTCCCGACCAGGGCGGCAGCGCCTACTTCGCCGTGCTCCTGGTCCAGGTTCTGGCCGCCTCCGCGGACGACGAGGTGCGAGACGGCGAAAGGGCCCTGAACCTCGCCCAGCAGTTGTTCCAGCGTGCCCAGACCCCGGCCCACGGCACCGTGCTCGCCATGGCCTACGCCGAAACCGACAACTTCGAAGAAGCCGCTGCCTGGCAGGAACGACTGATCGAGAACCTGGAACGAACCGGTCCCCCCGAGGCCCTCGAAGAAGCCCGCGAACGGCTCGCCGCCTACAAGGCAGGCCGCAAGATCCGCGCGCCCTGGCGCCGCTGAGGCGCGGCGGCGGTGCATGCTGCCGCCTCGGCTGGACGGACCGAAGGGAAGGGGTCCCAGCGGCCGCTCGCGCTTGTTTGGTGAAAAGGGGGGGTTGCGCTCGCTTCGGTCGGCTGCGCTCCGGTTGGATGTCGGTTCATGGCAGGGCGTCGGCCGTCGCTTGCCGACAGCCCGCTGGGACCCCTTCCCTTCGGTCCTGGCCGAGGCTGGAGGGCGTTGCGCTGCGCAACGAGACTTCCGTCGACCACCCGGGAGGGCCCTCGTCGAAGATGGCAAGACGGTCTGGCGAAGCCCGCGTGGACGGCCCTGTCTCGGTTTC
>JAGWAG010000014.1:48361-52637 GCA_021296535.1 Acidobacteriota bacterium
GCCGGCGACCTTCCTTCGGCGATCATGGCGGCGCCACGCCGCGCAGTCGCGTCAAGCCGCTTCAGTTACGAAGTGCCCGACGCCGCTCCAGGCAGCGGGTTGGTCCTCAGTCATCGGCGAGCATCTGCCGGAGTCGTCGATGGAGGCCGCTGACGAGACGGTTGAATCGGTCCCGCATCCACGCGACGGCTTTCCGGTCCTCTTCGCGCTCTTCAGGGCCAGCGAGGAAGGCCATGCCACACTCCCTCCTGAAACCGAGACAGGGCCGTCCACGCGGGCTTCGCCAGACCGTCTTGCCATCTTCGACGAGGGCCCTCCCGGGTGGTCGAGCAACGCCCTCCTGGCTCGGCCTGGACCGAAGGTAAGGGGTCCCAGCGGGCTGTCGGCAAGCGACGGCCGACGCCCTGCCAAGAGGCGACGCCCAACCGGAGCGCAGCCGACCGAAGCGAGCACTACCCTTCCAGCCATCCGATAAGTGCGAGCGGCCGCTGGGACCCCTTCCCTTCGGTCCGTCCAGCCGAGGCGGCAACAGGCACCGCCTCCGCGCCTATGCCGCCGGCGCGTATCGGCCCGGCTCGGTCTCGACTACCTTGCCCTCCTCGACGAGGGCATCCAGGTGGGCCCGCAAGGAGAACGCGGCGGGGCCGTGGAGTTTAGGGTCCACGTCGGCGTAGATGCGTGCGACCATTTCCGGGATGGTGGCGACGTCGGCGGCGATCGCTTCCAGGGCCTGGTCGGTGCGTTGCTGGCGGTGGCGATGAATCTCGTGGATCCGGTCGAGTGGCGGTCTGATCGACTCACCGTGGCCGGGGTGGAGGACTTCGATGCCGCCGCCCTTGCCGAGTTCGATGAGTCGTTCGAGGGAGGCCATGTACTGGTTCAGGTTGCCGTCAGGGGGCGCGATGATCGAGGTAGACCAGCCCATGACCAGGTCGGCGGTGAACACGGCGCGTTCCTCTTCGAGCAAGAAGCAGAGGTGGTCGCTGGCGTGGCCCGGGGTGTGGAGGGCCACCATCGTCGCGCCTTCGGCGGACAGACGCTCGCCGTCCGTGAGGCGGCCAGCGGCGAACGGGGGCTGCTCACTGAAGGCGAGGATCTCCGCTCCGTAGCGTTCGGCGACCCGGGGCGCCAGAGGCCAGTGGTCGCGGTGCAGGTGGCTGATCAGTACCGCCTCGACCTGGCGGTCGCCAACTGCCGCGGTCACCGCGTCGAAGTGCCGGTCGTCCTCCTCGCCCGGGTCGAGGACGAAGACGGGTCCGCTCGCCGAGCCGATGACCCAGGTGTTCGTGCCCGGGCCGGTGAACATCCCCGGGTTGTCCTGGGTCACGCGCAACACGCGGTCGGACAGCCGCACTGGCGTGCCCTTCACCAGACCTGCCATCCCCCGGAGGCTCAAACGCTGAATGCCCGCTTCCAGTCGCGGGCGTTCGCCGCTGAAGGACTGGGGGCGGCGTCCTCGTAGCCTTCCTCACCCGGAATCACCGGGCGCGGCGGGTCATCCGGCGTTCGGCCCAGCAGCACGCGGGGCTGGATGATGGGGAAGTCCGTCTGCGCATCGACCGCGGAGATCGCGGCGTCCGCGGTATCGAATTGGGCCAGCTTCTTCAGGTTGCGGATGGTGGGGAAGATGATCATCCACTCTCCGCGTCGCCCGTTCTCGAGCGCTTCCCGGGCAGTGACCCAGGCTGAGTTCGTCAGCTCGTAGTCGTCGTGGCCGGCAGTCTGATTCCGGGGTGCCCGGGTGACGAAGAAACGCGTGTCGTAGCGTCGGGGCTGTCCCTCCGGGGTGACCCAGTGCGCCCAGTAGCTGATGCGGTCGGTGGCAAGAGTCAGCCCTTCCTGGGCCGCGATGTCGAGCAGGGAGAGCTTGCCGGCGTTCAGTTCGGCCCGCAGTGCCTCATAACGCTCCTCCACCGACCGGTCCGAGAAATCGAGCAGCCGTCCGTCGCGATCGTAGGCCAGCAGCACGCCGGCCTCTTCGAAACACTCGCGGATCGCGGCGACGTAGAACGTCAGCCCGCCCTCCTGAAGCGACAGCCGATCACTGGCCTCGCGGTCCGTCACTCGTCGACGCGATCCTCGGGATCGACCCGTCCGCCGGGGAACACATAGGCGCCGCCGACGAAGTCCGACCTGATGTGGCGGCGCTCCATGAACACCTCGACACCACGTTCGCTGTCCCGCAGCAGCAGGACGGTCGACGCGTGACGGGCTGTGACCGGGGCCTTCGACTGCTCAGACATCGCCGCCATCCAGTTCTTCAATCAGATCGTCGGCCGCGGACTCCGAGGCCTGCAACCGCCGGGCGGCCTCCTCCGCTCCGCGCATCGCGCGCAGGAAGCTGCGTCCCGCGATGTCCTTCAACTCGTCGTCGCTGTATCCGCGGCGAACCAGTTCGACCAGGAGATCGGGGAAGGTCGAGGCATCCTCCAGTCCGACCGGGACGGTGGGAATGCCGTCGAAGTCGGACCCGATCCCCAGGTGGGCGGTTCCGATCAAGGCCCGAATGTGGTCGATGTGATCCGCCACATCGCCCAGCGAAGCCTTGGGGCCGGGATTCTCCCGCCGCCAGGCTGCCAGGTGCGACCGCAGTTCGCTCGGCGCCACGCCGGCCGCGGACAGGCGAAGCCGCTCCGCGTCCATGCGCTGGAAGTAGGCCCGCACACCGTCGTTGACAAAGGACGGCACGAAGGTGACCATCACGACGCCCCCGTTCTCCGCGAGGCGCTTCAGCACGTCGTCGGGAACATTGCGCGGACTCGGCGTGACCGCGAACGCGGAGGAATGGGAGAAGATGACCGGCGCCCTCGTCTCGTCCAGCGTCTGATGCATCGTCTGCGGCGACACGTGGGAAAGGTCGATCAGCATCCCCAGACGGTTCATCTCGCGCACGACCTGGCGCCCGAAGGCCGTCAAGCCACCGTGGGCGGGCCGGTCGGTGGCGGAATCGGCCCAGGCCGAGTTGCTGCCGTGGGTCAGGGTCATGTACCGAACGCCGACATCGAAGAGCTGACGCAGCACGCCCAAGGACGACTCGATCGAGTGCCCGCCTTCGGCGCCCAGCAGCGATGCCACCTTGCCGTCCTTGTGGATCCGCTCGATGTCGTCGGCGGTCAGCGCGAGTTCCAGGTCCGCGGGGTACCGGTCGATCAGCCGCTTCGTCAGGTCGACCTGTTCGAGGACGACTCTCGCGGCTCCCTGCCCGCCGAAGGACGTCGGAATGTAGACCGACCAGAACTGGGCGCCGACTCCCCCCAGGCGGAGGCGAGCTAGGTCGGTGTGCATCGGCGGCTCGACCGCCGAGGTATCGCGAAAGTCGATCTGGTCCACGTGATTCGCGACCCGCGTCCGGTACTGCCAGGGCACATCGTTGTGTCCGTCGATCAACGGCACTTCGCGGAGCAGGTCCAGCACATGCTCCCGGCTGGCGCGCTCTTCTTCGGCGGAGGCCACGGGCGGTGAACCATAGCTCACCGCCGCGGCGACGGCAGCGCCCAGCAAGGCGCCGACTCGGCAACTCATCCCGACGCGGCGATTGTAGGGCAAACCAAGCGCCGTGCGCAGACGACGACCCGACGGCTCGAAGGCGCAAGACCGGACAGCGGGATTGCTACGCTGCGCACCGTGCAGGACTGTTCGGTCAGGACGATCGGGATCATCGGCTTCGGCAGCTTTGGCCGGTTCATCGCCGGCCACCTCGGCGCCCGCTTCGACGTGCGGGTCTGGGATCGCCGGGAGCTGGAGGCGGAGGCAACGGACCGGGGAGTGCGGTGGGCCAGTCTCGACGCCTGTGCGCGTTGCGACGTTCTCATTCCTGCGGTACCCGTCCAGGAGCTGGATTCCCTGCTGGTCCACGTGGTTCCCCACCTCGGCGAACGCTCGCTGGTCGTGGATGTCGCCTCGGTCAAGGTCAAGCCGCACAGGATTCTCGAGCGACGGCTGCCAGCGGGCGTCGAGTTCATCGGCACCCATCCCATGTTCGGCCCCCAGAGCGGCAGTGAGGGCATCGAGGGCCTGAAGGTCGTGCTCTGCCTGCCGGGCCGCCCGGTGAATCCCCGACGAGTCGCGGGCCTGCGGGGCTTCCTCACGGCCGACCTCGGGTTGGAAGTGCTCGCGATGTCGGCCGAGGAACACGACGCCGAGATGGCCTACATCCAGGGGCTGACCCACTGGATGGCGAAGGCGCTGCGTGAGATTCACGTCCCGGACCCCGCCCTCGGAACCGTCGCCTACCGGCACATGATGAAGATCGAGGAAAACCTCCGGCACGACTCGG
>JAGWAG010000152.1 GCA_021296535.1 Acidobacteriota bacterium
CCGGCTGACCAAGCTCGATGCGGGCGATGTAGCTCTCGTTGATGTCCGCCTCGACCTCGAGCGAGGTCGGATCGGCGATCCGAACGAGGGCGCCCGTCGCCTGCTGGCTGGTGAAACCGCCCGGCGCGACCATCTCCCCCACCTCGACCGTCCGCTCGATGACCACGCCGTCGACCGGAGCACGGATGATGGTGTACTCCAGTTGGGCCCGGATCGAGTCGAGATTGGCGCGCGCGGTGCCCACCTGCGCCCTCGCGACCTGGAGCGTCGTGATCGCCGCGTCGAGATCGGCGCTGGGGGCGACGCCCGCCTCGACGATCCGCCGCTGGCGGGCCTCCTCCCGGACCGCGTCGGCGAGCCGGGCCGTCGATTCGAGCAGGGCCGCTTCGGATCGGCGCACGGCCGCCTGGAGATCTTCGCTGTCCAGCACGGCGATCATGTCCCCGGCCGCCACTGCGTCCCCTTCGTCGACGTAGAGCTCCGTGATCCGGCCGATGATCTTCGCGCCGACCGCGGCTCGCACCCGGGCATAGGTGTAACCCGTCGCGTTCAGCACCGCCGACGCCTGCTCCGCGGTCAGCCGCTGCACGGTCGCCGTCTCGACTTCCGGCATGAGCCACGGCGCGTACTGCTCGAACGGCACTGTGCGCCACGCGTAGACCGCCGCTATGACGAGCACCAGGAAGATGCCCCACTTGATGTAGCGCCCCCGGCGCGGCCGGTACTCGTACTCGTCGTCCTGGAGAGGTCCGGGCGCGGCGGCGGCTCGGCGCCACCGCCCGGACTCGCCACGGCGCTCACCGGCGCACCGGCAGCACCGGCGGACGCACTCCACCGGTCGATCGCTTCATGGGCGGCATTCTATGGTTCTAACCTACGCGGGGCGTGCGTAAGGGTTTCGGCGCTCCCCGTCTACTCCAGTGGAGACGAGTCGCCGAGATCGTCCCAGAAGTTGTACTCGGTCACCTGCCGGTACGTCTCGCCCGGCCGCAGCACAACGCTCGGGAACTCGGGCTGGTTCGGCGAGTCGGGATAGTGCTGGGGTTCGAGGCAGAGCCCTCCACGGTGTATGTACGGCCGACCGCCCTTGCCGACCAGGGTGCCGTCGAGGAAGTTGCCGGTGTAGAACTGCACACCCGGGGCCGTCGTCGAGAGCATCAGCCTGCGGCCACTTACCGGTTCGTAGACCACCGCCGTGGGCTTCGGTTCTTCCGGTTTGTACCAGGGCGCGAGAACCCAGTTGTGGTCGAAGCCCCCGGCGAACCGGAGCTGCTCGAAGTCCTCGTCGATCCGGTCACCGATCCGGGCCGCTTGAACGAAGTCCATCGGCGTTCCCGGAACGGACGCGATCTCGCCCGTGGGGATCAGATTGGCGTCTATCGGCGTGTAAGAACTGCTGAGCAGTTGGAGTTCGTGGTCCAGTATGTCGCCCTCGCCTTCACCCTTCAGGTTGAAGTAAGAGTGAAACGACACGTTGACCACGGTGGGCTTGTCGGTCACTGCCTCCGCTTCGATCCGGAGGTTGCTCGAAGACGTCAGCAGGTACCGCACGGTGAACTCGACATTGCCCGGATAGCCCTCCTCGCCGTCCGGACTCAGGTATCGCAGTTCAACGCCGTCCCCTGCTTCCGTTTCCACCGGGTCGCCGTCCCAGACCACACGGGTCAGCCCCCGCACGCCGCCGTGGAGATGGTTCTGCCCGTCGTTCTGCGGCAAAGTGTAGATCTCGCCGTCGAGCTCAAAGCGCCCGCCGGCAATGCGGTTCGCGTACCGGCCGACGATCGCCCCGAAGTACGGATTCGTGTCGGCGGCGTAGGACTCGAGATCGCTGAAGCCGAGAACGATGTCCGCCAGTTCACCTTCACGATCGGGAACCTGCAGAGAGACGATCGCGCCGCCGTACTCGGCAATCTCCACCGTCGTGCCGTGCAGGGACCTGAGCTTGAACAGCTCGACTTCCTTGCCGTCGACTTCGCCCCAGGGGCGCCGGGTCACCTCCACGGTCGGAATCCAGTCAAGGCAGCCACTCACGACCGCGCCCGTCAGCACAACGAACGGAACCAGGACACGCATAGGACACAGCGCAGAGTAGCAGCGCAACGCGAGCAGTCGGACCGACTTCGCCGCTCGAGACGATCCGGGCTAATCTCCCCCCATGGCTGACTTCCACCACCAACACCTCTTCGAGCACCACGGAGACGAGCCGGAGTATCGCCTGCTGACGTCCGACCACGTCCGCGTCGAGTCCGCCGGCGGCCGCGAGACGCTCCACATCGACCTTGAGGCGCTGCGGCTGATCGCCCGCGACGCGATGGACGACATCGCCCACCTGCTCCGGGCCAGCCACCTGGAGCAGTTGCGCCGCGTCCTGGACGACCCGGAGTCGTCGGCGAACGACCGTTTCGTGGCGATGGAATTGCTGAAGAACGCGAACATCGCCGCCGGCCGCGTGCTCCCCGGCTGCCAGGACACCGGCACCGCGATCGTCCTCGGCTACAAGGGCCAGGACGTCTACACCGACTGCAACGACGAGGAAGTGCTCTGCCGCGGCATCTTCGACGCCTACCAGGAGCGCAACCTGCGCTACTCCCAGATGGCGCCGCTGTCGATGTACGAGGAGAAGAACACGGGCACGAACCTGCCCGCCCAGGTCGACCTCTACGCGGCCCGTGGGGACGAGTACCGGTTCCTGTTCATCGCCAAGGGCGGCGGCTCGGCGAACAAGTGCTTCCTCTACCAGGAGACGAAGGCGATCCTGAACCCGCTCTCGCTGATGAACTTCGTCGACGAGAAGCTCCGCACTCTCGGCACCTCGGCCTGCCCGCCCTACCACATCGCCCTGGTCGTCGGCGGCACGTCGGCCGAGTCCACGATGAAGACGCTCAAGCTGGCGACCTGTCACGCGATGGACGATCTGCCGACCAGCGGTAACGAACTCGGCCGCGCCTTCCGCGATCTCGACCTGGAGCAGCAGATCTTCGACCTCTGCACCCGGATCGGCATCGGCGCCCAGTTCGGCGGCAAGTACTTCGCCCACGACGTGCGGGTCATCCGGCTGCCCCGCCACGGCGCATCGCTGCCGGTCGGACTCGGCGTGTCGTGCTCGGCGGATCGACAGATCCTGGGCCGCATCAACCGCGACGGCGTGTTCCTGGAGCAGCTCGAGGCCAACCCCGCGAAGTACCTGCCAGAGATCGAAGAGGACGAGCTGAGCGGCCAGGTCGTCGCGATCGACCTGAACCGGCCGATGGACGAGATCCGGGCCGAACTCTCGAAGTATCCGGTCGCCACCCGGCTCTCCCTCACCGGACCGCTGATCGTCGCCCGCGACATCGCCCACGCCCGCCTCAAGGAACTGCTCGACTCGGGGCAAGACCTGCCCCAGTACTTCAAGGACCAGCCCGTCTACTACGCCGGCCCCGCGAAGAAACCCGAAGGCAAGGCGTCCGGCTCGTTCGGCCCGACGACCGCCGGGCGCATGGACCCCTACGTCGACCTGTTCCAGAGCCGTGGCGGCAGCATGGTCATGCTCGCCAAGGGCAACCGCTCACCCGAGGTACGACGCGCCTGCGAGAAGCACGGCGGCTTCTACCTCGGCTCGATCGGCGGCCCCGCGGCCGCCCTCGCCGAGCAAAGCATCCGCAAGGTCGAGGTCCGCGAGTTCGAAGACCTCGGGATGGAAGCGATCTGGCAGATCGAAGTCGAGAATTTTCCCGCTTTCATCGTGATCGACGACAAGGGAAACGACTTTTTTGCTCCGTTCGCGAAATCTGGCTCGGTAGCGATCGGCGGCGGAAGAACTTGACAGCATTTTCCGATACGAGCTCCAAGAAAGTGTCCCTCTCCGTAGAAATTCAGAGAAAACTCCTCTATGGAGCCATGTTCCTCACGCTTTTCTTCGGAGCCTTCACAACAGCGACGGCCCAGCGGGCCACCTATCCGCCCGAAGAGTTCACCGAGCGCCGGGCAAAGCTCTGCGAACAACTGGACGGCGGCGCGGTCCTCATGTTCTCGGAGACGATGCCCCGCTACGGCGCCCGCTTCCGGCAGGACCACGACTTCTTCTACCTGACCGGCTACGAGGGCCGGAACGCCGTGCTGCTGCTCGAGGTCGACGACTGCGAAGCGCGTCTCTACCTGCCCCACCAGGGCGACCGCGAGAAGTTCATCGACGGCCCGAACTGGCTCTACGCGCCCGAGCAGGCAGAAGGCACCGGCTTCGAGATCGATCACCTCGCTTACCTGCCCGAGCACCTGGCCCGCCGGCGTGGCCGGCTGCCCGGCGAAAGCGGCAAGCTGCTCTGGATGCGCCTCGGCGAGCGCGACGAGCTCGACCTCGCCCGTAGCGAGAAGGGCCTCTACCTCGGCCGGCGCGAGCAGAACCCGTGGGGCGGCCAGCCGACCGAGCAGGCTCACCAGATCGCAACGATCCGCGGCCGGTACCCCTACGCCAAGCTCCGCGACCTGACGCCGCACCTCGACCGCCTGCAGATCGAGGTCCTGCGGCGTGCCGGCAAGGTCAGCGCCGACGGCATCGCCGCCGCGATCCGCGCCACCCGCGCCGGCGGCTGGGAGTACGAGCTGGAGGCAGCAGCCAAGCACGTCTTCCTCAAGCACGGCGCCGAGATGGAGGCCTACCCCGCGATCGTCGGCTCGGGGCCGAACGGCCTGATCTGGCACTGGGTGAAGAACGACCGGCAACTCGAGAACGGCGACCTCGTCGTCATGGACTACGGCGCCTCTTTCGCCTACATGACGATGGACATCACCCGCACCTGGCCGGTTACGGGCAAGTTCGACGAGGTCCAGGAACGCGCCTACCGCGCCGTCCTCGAAGCCCAGAAGGCGATCATCGCCGCCATGCGCCCGGGCGTCACCCGCCGGGAGACCACGGCCATCTGCCGCGAGATCTACGACCGCTGGGGCTTCGAAGACAAGCCGGCCCACGGCGCCGGCCACTTCGTCGGCCTCTCCGTCCATGATGTCGGCGACGGCTCCCTCCCCTTCGAACCCGGCATGGTCATCGCCGTCGAGCCGATCATCGAGATCCCCGAACGGAACATCCACATCCGCATCGAGGACACGGTGCTGATCACCGAGGGCGAGCCGGAGATCCTGAGCGCTGCCGTGCCGAAGGAAGTGGATGCGCTGCTGGCCCTGGTGGGCTCGTCCAGCTAGCAGCCCTCAGCGACGCTGGGTCATGGAGGCCGGGTAGTCGCACCGTCACGCCGTCATTCTCCTCGGCGAACCCTGTGGCGAGATAGTCCGCCGCCTTCTCGCGATCGGCGACCGCCTCAGCGAAACGCCTCTCGACGAACGAGAAGGCAGCGAAGGCCGTCAGCGTCTGCTGGCGTGCCGGCCGCATCGATCGCACACTCGGGAGGGGATCGCACGGCCTGCCGACCTGAGTTTGGTCTACCCCTTCGTCGAGGCCTCCGAGCCCGGCCACATCACCCAGGTCGGCGTCTTCCGCCACCGCGCCCATGAGGGCGCGACACGCCAGCGCTGGCCGCGGCGGCCGCGGCCAGCGCGTCCTCGCGGCGGAGACCCGCGACCTGGCCCCGACAGGAACGATTCCCCCGCGGCCGGCACCAGGTTGACCCGCTACGGGGGACGCAACGGCGCCTCGGAACGAGGGGGTGTCTTACTTCCAGCCCTGCGTCGGGGAGTAGTCGCGGGCCGTAGCGGGCCAGGTTCCAGAGTAGCAACTCCCTGTGTTATGGTCCGCGCCGTCTTACTTCCAGTCTACGGTCGGGTCGTCGCGGATGAGCCGTCGGCGGCGGGCTGTAGCGCAAAAAAGGAAGGCTACGGAATGGGGGAGGCGATCCGCAGTAAGAGAGTTGCTGTTCCAGGGAGCGGCGTGTTCATCGCTGTCGTGGCGTTGTTCGCGTGGTCGCCGAGCCAGGCTGACGCAGTGCAACACGCGCCCGAGATCGAATCGGTCGCCAGCCGGAACTCCCCATTCGGGAACACGTACTACCTGGGTGACGAGATCGTAGCCGGCGTTACCTTCGACAAGCCCGTCAGGGTGCAAGGGAGGCCGCTCCTGGCGTTGACCATCGGCTCCCAGACCCGGCACGCCGAGTACAGCGGACTGGATGGTTCGCGGACCTGGGCCTTCTTCCGCTACCGGGTGGTCGAGTCGGACACGGACACCGACGGCTACGGCATTCCGGCCAACGCCGTCTCCCTCAACGGCGGCGCCATCCGGGACGAAAGCGACGAGTCGGTTGACGCCGTGCTCACTCATGCGGCGCTGACGACGACTCCCTACCGTGTCGACGGCTCGCAGTCGCCCGCGCCGACGGTTCATGTAGTCAGTATCTCCGGGTTCCCGGAAAGCGGCGGGGTCTACAAGCAATATGAGTCCATCTCGGTGACCGTGCGATTCTCGCGGAATCTCCGCGTGACCGGCAATCCGCGAATCGCCCTGACCATCGGCTCCAACACGCGGCATGCGACGTTCCAGGAGGTCTCCCAGGTCGCCCAGAACCTTGCGTACTTTTCCTACACGGTACAATCCTCGGACTTGGATGCCAACGGCATTTCGATCCCTGCGAACGCGATTTCTCTCAACGGCGCGACGATCACCGGGCCAGCAGGCGTGACGAGTGCGAACCTGGTTCACACCGAGCTGGCGGACGATTCACGTTATCGAGTGGATGGCAGCACCGCCACGACCTTGAAGGCCGGCACACCGTACATCTGGCACGAAGGCCCCAAGGTTTTCACGAGATGCGAAGGCGTGCGTGCTGACGTTTCCTTCAGGCACCCGCTGCTGGTGAGCGGTTCCCCGACGCTGCGCCTCGACATCGGCGGCGTCACTAGGGAAGCCAGGTTCTCGGACCTCGACGGCGACGACAACAAGACCATGTCCTTCCGCTACGAAGTGATGGCGGAGGACTCGGACACCAATGGCATCTCGATCCCTGCGAACGCGATTTCCCTGAATGGAGGCAGCATCGTCCGTCGAGACATTCCGGAGATTGCTGCCGACATCACTCATGCCGCCCAGTCGACCTACCGCAGCCTTACGGTGGACGGCTCAGCATCCTCTCCCAACAAGCTGAGGTACGTCTTTTTCGCCTCTAATGAGCCGGCCGATGGCGAGGCCTTTTCCGTGGGCGAGGCGATCTATCTTTGGGCTGTGTTCAGCCACTCCGTCGAGGTGACCGGTACGCCGCAACTCGCTTTGACCGTCGGCAACGACACCGCGCAGGCCGATTTCCAGTATGTCGTCCGCGCGTGGCCCACGTACGCCCTCTTCGCCTACATCGTGACGGCATCCGACATGGATGTCGACGGGGGGACGGTCGCTGCCGACGCTCTGTCGCTCAACGGCGGAACCATCGCGCGCACTTGCGACTCGGCCGCCCCAAACCTCGCCCACGCCGAGGTCTCCGGCGGCTTGTCCAGGAAAGTAGACGGCGGTGTCGCCGTAGCCCCGAACGTGAGGGCGGTCCGCTTCGGAAACAGGCCGAAGGGCGGCTTGGCCTACAACAGCGGCGAGATGATCGAAGCCAGCGTCACCTTCGACCGGGCGGTGACCGTGACCGGTACGCCGCAACTCGGATTGATCATCGGCAACTCGGTGAGGCAGGCCGGATTCCAGAGGCTCGAACAAGGGGGCTTGATCGCCATCTTCGGCTACACGGTGCAGCCCTCGGATGCGGACACCGACGGCATTTCGATCCCCGCAAACGCGGTTTCCCTGAATGGCTTCAGTATCGCCCTCAAGAGCGATTCGAGTTCCCCTGACGCGGCCACATTGACCCATCCAGCGGTCCCCCGCGACCCCACTCGCAAGGTGCAGCGGGCGACTGGCGACGACGACGACGCCGACACGTACGACGACGACGACGACACCGACGACGACGACACCGACGACGACGACGACGACGACGACACCGACGACGACGGGGACGGCGAGCCGGCCTGCACCACACGGGTTGCCCCGTACTGGCGCGGCACGGGCGGGATCGTCCTCGAGCCCGCGAACGGTCGCAGCGTCGACATGACCCTGAGCTGCGACGGCCGAACGAAGGAAGAGACGCTCTACGCTCGAGACGACGGGTTGATCGTCCAGCTCCTCGGCGAGAGCCTGGCTTGCAGGTCCGCCGGGACGCTGTCGTTCGAAGGCGCCGAGCCCGGCGGCTGGTACTGGATAAACGGCAACCGGAACGCGGCGGTGTCGCCTCTCGTCTGTGAGGACTCCGAGCCGACGCACCGGGCCCTGGACCCCGGCGGCGTCTCGCTCGAGCGAAGCGGCAGGGGCGCGTTCGTCTCTCACGACAGGTCCAAACTGATCGCCGTCCTGCCGGACACGTCCGGGACCTGCACGGAGCGATACGCGCCGCTATGGCTGGGCGCCGGTGGGCTCGTCGGTCGACCGGTCGACGGCGAAACGGCGACGCTCAAGGTTCGTTGCAGCCTGTTCGACTCCCCTGTGCCGTTCACGCTCGAGCCGGACAGCGACGGCATAGTGCGCAAGGTGTTCGACGAGCCTCTGTGCGTCGGGGTCGACGGCAACAACTATGCCGCGTACTCGGTCAGCATCACCGGCGCCGAGGCCGGCGCGTGGTACTGGGTGACAAACGAGCGGAACGCAGCCGCGTCGCCCTTCCTGTGCGACAGCGAGCTCGGCGGGCCCGAAGCGACCGACCCCGGCGGCGTCGACGCCACGTCGGGCAGTCGCGGCACTCTGTTCAAGCACCGCGCGCAGCGCCCGTGGACTGACCGGTACCGCAGGCGCTGGCCGGAGTTCTCACGAGTCGTTCGGTCTGTTCGTCAGGACCGCAACGCAACCCGCCCTTGATCCGATCCGGCCCCGAGAACGGAGACAAGTCCGAGCTCCCCGTCGCACGTCAGCCCGCTCGGCACCGACTTCCAGCCCAGTCGGGTCAGGAGGGGTCAGCTCCCAGGTGCCTCTGAACGAGCGACGCCCAACGACATCAAACTAACCGACGCCCAACCGGAGCGAGTGAAGCGGAGCGAGCGTAGCCCCCTCCCGTCTCCTCTCAAACGCTCACGCCACCTGGGAGCTGACCCCTCCTGACCCAAGACGGGCGGGTATCGCGGCGGGACCGCCGCCGTACCGTCGCCGTACCGTCGCCGACGTTGCAACCGACGCCGTCGGACTACTCGGCGCCCGTGCTCGCTCCGCTCAGGGCGTCCGCCTCGAGGACCCGGGCACCGCGGAGGGTGCCGCCCATGGAGTAGTTGCCTTCGTGGCACGCGTACTCGTAGACCCGTTCGTCGCTCGCCTTCCAGAGGTACTCGCCGGTCCAGGGTGCGGTCCAGACGGTGTCGTCTTCGACGGTGAAGTTGTAGAGGACGTTGCCGTCGTGCTGCACACTGAAGCGCTCGACGACGTGGGTGTTCCCCGAGCCGCCGCGGAAACCGCGGCCGTCGGGACGAAAGTTCGTCGTGTCGACGACGAGCGTGTCGCCCTCCCACCAGCCGATCGAGTCACCCAGCCACTTCGTCACCTCGGCGCCGGGATGCTCGGAGTCGAGGCGCACGACGCGGGCGTCGTGGATCATCTCGAGGAGGATGACGACGTGGGTCTCGGTCTGCACGATCCTCTTGAAGTTGTTGTACAGACTCGGGAAGGTTGGCGCGGCGCCGGTGAAGCCGACGAGGCACCGCTCGCTCGTGGGCAGCGACTCGGGGCCGTCGTAGGGGCCGGGACCGTCGTGCTCGACCCACCAGGCGGTGCCGTCGTTGGGGCGAAGGAAGCCGGCGAGGGTGCTCCGCAGCCGCTGCTGCGCCTCTTGCGTCATCGGCGGCATGCGTCCGTTCGGGGGATCGATGATGATCGAGGTCGGGATCTGGCCGTCGACCCGGTACGTATCGGTGCCGCGGTCGATCCAGAACAGGTTGTAGCCACCGACGTTGCCGGCGCCAAACTCGTTGCCTCCGCCCGGCGTGTGCTCCAGGCCGACGACCTTGGCGCCTCCTTCGGGCGGCGCTTCACGGTTCGCGTCCGAGCGCTGGACCGCGCCATCCTGGATCGCACGCTCCTCCTCGGCGATCTCAGCAGCTTCCTCGGGCGTCAGGTAGGCCCGTTCGCCGAGGCGGACCGGCCGCTCGAGCGGCGTCAGGGTCGCGGCGTCGTAGTTTCCGTTCAGGTCGGGGCGGCCGCTGGCGGTTCGCGGAATTCCGTCGTCCTGAGCGGCCAGGGCCGGAACACCAACGAGAACGAGGGCGGCTACCGACAGCAGGCTTGTGAAGCGCTTCATCTTTCGGGACCTCCGAATCAAAACTGAAATGGTCGATCTAGTCTAGCGCCAGTCGACGCTCAGGAGCCAACTACTCGGCCGAAGTCCTGCCGGCCTCCGCGGCCCGCAGGACCCGCAAGAAGTTGCCACCCCAGATCTTCGCGACGTCCTCCTCGCTGTAACCGCGTTCGAGCAGACCCACGGTGACTCCCAGAGCCTCGCTGGCATCGGCGAAGCCCTCGACTCCACCGCCGTGGTTGAAGTCCGACCCGATGCCGACGTGGTCCACGCCGATCCGGTCGACGATGTAGTCGAGGTGGTCGAGCATCGAATCCACGCTGCCCGGGCCGAGGAGATCGCTGATCGCTTGGGTGAAGGCCGAGCGAGCGTCCGGATCGTCGATCTCCCAGTACAGCTCGAACGGATAGAGGTAGTCCTCCAGGACGCCCGCGGCACGCCGGGCCTCCCGGATCGCGGCATCCAGGTCCTTGTCCGCCGAGTCGAAGAGGTAGCCCCGGAACGGGCACACGTGGATCACGCCGCCGATCGCGCCGATGCCGTCGATCTCCTCGTCGGTCAGGTTCCGGGTGGCCTCGGTGAGCTGCCGCACGTTGGAATGACTGGCGATGACCGGCGCCGTCGAGGTCTCGAGCACCTGCAGTACCGCGTCCCGCGACAACTGGGACACGTCGACGATGCCGCCAAGGGCATTGATCCGCTGGATCGCGGCGACGCCCAGGTGGGACAGGCCTCCGTGCTCCGCTCCTTCGTGAGTGCCCGTCGCCCCGTCGAAGACCGGCCGCGACGAGTCGGCGAAGTCGTTGTTCCCGAGGTGGGTTAGCGCGAATACCCGCGCTCCCGCAGCGTAGAAGTCGTCGAGCGCCGAGACGTCCGTGCCGAGGATCATGCCGTTCTGGAAGCCGAGGATGAGGGCCACTTCGCCCTGCTCGTGGGCCGCGACGATCTCGTCGGCCGACCTGGCGATCACCGCGTTGTTCGCGTGGTCGGCCGCCAGTTCGAGAACAGCCGCGACCTCTTCGTCCGCTCTCGACCGGGCGGCCGCGTAGCCTTCGGGCGTCCGCGGCCCGGAGCCGACCGCGACGGACATGACGACCGCGTCGACGCCGCCCGCGTGCAGCTTCGCCGGGTCGACCTGGGACAGGCCATCGTCGCCGACGTAGGGGGAAGGCGCGTCCGCAAGCTCCGTGTCCGCGTGGGCGTCGAGGACGAGCACGCGTTCGTGGATGGCGCGCGCCTGTTCGAGCAGCGCCTCAGGCGACGGGTCGGCATCCGAGGCGACCTCGCCCGAAGGACCGCCACATCCCCACGTCAACGCGGCGACGACTACCGCGGGAGTGCTCTTCGGTTCATCGCTCCCCTCCTCACCATCACGAGGCAACCCGCACGATCCGAGTGCCGACATTGCCACCCGCCAGCAGGTCGACGAACGCCTCCGGCGCCCTCTCCAGGCCTTCGAAGACGTCCTGCTTCGGGACCAGTTTGCCGGCCTCAACCCACTCGCGCATCCAGGTCCAGGCCTCCGGATAGCGCTTGGCATAGTCGAAGACCAGGAAGCCCTCCATGCGGACGCGGAAGTTGATCAGCAGGCCCGGAACCCCGCGTGGCCCCGGCGCGGGCTTCGAAGTGTCGTACTGCGAGACGACGCCGCAGCAGACCATGCGGCCACCGACTTTCATGCGCCGCAACGCGCCGCCCAGGACCTCGCCGCCGGTGTTGTCGAAGTAGATATCGATCCGCTCGGGCAGCGCTTCCTTGAACTCGAGCCGGAAGTTGGGGCTCTTGTAGTCCACCGCGGCGTCGAAGCCGAGCTCCTCGGTGAGCATGCGGCACTTCGCCTCCCCGCCGGCCACGCCGACGACCCGGCAGCCGGCGATCTTCGCCATCTGGCCGACGAGGTGACCGACCGAACCGGCGGCCGCCGAGACCAGGACCGTCTGGCCCTCCTTCGGCTCGCCGACGTCGAAGAGCCCGAAGTAGGCGGTCAGCCCGTTCGTGCCGTAGACGCCGAGGTGATGCGCCGGATCGCCGACGCTGTCGCCGCCATCGACTACGCGGACCTTCGACGCCTCGTGTACCGAATAGTCCTGCCAACCGGCCGGACAGACGACCAGCCCACCGACCGGCACCGAGTCGTCGTTCGACGCTTCAACCCGCGCCACTGCGCTGCCGCCCATCACCATGCCCGTCCGCGGCGCCCCGGCGTAGCTCGCGCTGCCCTGGAGACCGGCACGCTGGCCGGCTCCGATCGTGATCGCCAGCGTGCGGCACAACACCTCCCCGTCGCCCGGCGCCGGCGTCTCCACCGTGCGGAGCGCGTAGTTGCCCGGCTCGAGCCGGTCCTGGGGCAGCGAATCGATGATGATCTGGCGGTTCTCGGTCATGGTCGGCTCCGGGTCGTGGCTTCTGGACCGGCCTCGCGCCGGTCGCGGCACCCTATCCTCCGGAGTTGCCGTCCAGCCGCCGTTCGATCCGCAACAGCGCGTCCCTGATCTCCGTCAACAGCTTGCCGGACTCCACCCCCGCTTCACCCGCAGCCGCGGCCGCAGGTGACGGAGCGGACGATGCTCCTGCCGATGCTCCGACGCGCTCGCGTTGCGCAGTCCGAAGCTCCTGGTTCAACTCGTCTGGCGAAACGACCAGGCAAGGCCGCGTCTTCCTGATCTCACTGCCAGTGGTGGGGCTCAACCTGACCAGATGGACTTCGCCCCGCTCCATACTCGCCAAGAGCTACCACTCCCACTCCTGATCGTCGAAGGAAGTGGCCTGCGGCGGATCGAGAAGCCGGTCATCTCCAACCGCGCGCATCTCCCGAGCGGCATCGGCCCAACCGCGACGAGCCTGGTGGCCCGATCCGGCAGCCGTCACCACGAGTCGGCCCGGCTCGGCTCGGACTCTCACACTCTCACCGAGATCCGCCGCCTTCAACAGTCCCTGGGGCACTCTGATCCCACCGTCGGCTCCGAGCTTCACGATGCGCGTCGTCGAGGACATGATCGGGGAAGTGTAGCCCAGCCTCTTAGTGCTGATGCACCACGGCGCGTAAGCGCCGCCGGCGGAAGCTGGCGGGCACGCCGGCGGCCTCTACCACGGTGCGCCACCAACTCCTCGATGCGCGAGCCGACATCGAGGGCGATCCGGCCTAGCGGGTCACGGCCACATACAACAACGCGTCGGACCAATCACCACCGCGGCTGAACTCAACAATCATCGGCCGCGCGTCCGGCTTCCAGCCGTAGCGGGGAGACCAGTCGCGAAACCAGGCCTCGTACCGGGCCGCAATGCTGCACCACGGCGTAGGCGCCGCCGGGGAGATGGCGCTCCTGAATACCCGAGCCGACTACTCGCCCCAGATCGTCCGGCACTTCGATCGCCGCGTCGGAGCGCGTCTTCTCAGGTTCCGTGATCGTCTGATCGTCCCAGTAGATACCGAGCATGTTCCGGTGCTCAAGAAGGCCCAGGGGCTCTGCCCAGTGCCGGAGATGGTCGTACGCGTCGTTCGCTTCGTCGTAGGGCCCGACGAAGCGAACGCAGGCAACACGGGAGGGCGAACGTCGCACGATTTCGAAGGGCTCCGTGCTCTCCCGACGCCGGGCTCGAACCCCTCGCCGGTACTCGCTCGGCGACACGCCGAACCGCGAACGAAAGGCCCGGGTAAACGCTTCCGGCGCCTTGTAGCCGGAGTCCAGGGCCACGTCCGTGACGGTCGCTCCCGCTCGACTCAGGTGCCACGCGGCCCGCTCGAGCCGCACGCGGGCGATTCTCCCACCTGCGCCCGGAAGATTCTCTGCAAGTACGTAGGCGACAGGCCGATGTAGCGGGCCAGATCCTCGAGTCGAACCGGCTCGTTGCTGTGGTCGGCGATGTAGTCGATCGCCGCTTGCACATAGAGACGATGTCGGCTGTCCGTGGAGGCTCTCATCAGGCGTCATTCGAAGATACCCGGTCGCGAAGTCAGCACGACCTCGTCGCCAACCGCAGGTGGCGCCCACTCCTCGTAGTGGTTGCCGTTCCAGACCATCCACAGATAACGCTCGGCCTTCAGGCGCTCACTGAACTCGTAGCGGATCGACGACGGTCCTCCGCCTTCCTGGTCCACTCCGAGGACCTCAACTCGAAGGTCGCCCAGATCGACCACATCGCCGATCTGGAAGGG
>JAGWAG010000153.1 GCA_021296535.1 Acidobacteriota bacterium
CCGTGTACCGCCGCAGCTCGGCGCGGCCGACGACGAGGTGATGGACCTCATCCGGGCCGTCCGCGATGCGGAGCGTCCGCTGGCCGGTGTACATGTCGGCGAGCGGCGTCCACTGGGAGACGCCGGTGGCGCCGTGCATCTGGATCGCCTGGTCGATGATCTGGCAGGTGCGCTCCGGGACCATCGCCTTGACGGCATGGACCCAGACTCTCGCTTCGCGGTTGCCGAGCACGTCCATCGCCTTGGCGGCGCGCAGGACCATGAGACGCATCGCCTCGATGTCGATGCGGGCGCGTGACACGACCTCGATGTTCTTGCCGAGTTGGATGATCGGCCGGCCGAAGGCCTCGCGGGACATGCCACGCTTGACCATCAGGTCGAGCGCCCTCTCGGCCTGGCCCACCGACCGCATGCAGTGGTGGATGCGGCCCGGGCCCAGCCGAAGCTGGGAGATCTCGAAGCCGCGGCCCTCGCCCAGCAGGATGTTCTCCTTCGGCACGCGGACGTTGTCGAGCTTGATGTGCATGTGGCCGTGCGGCGCGTGGTCGTGCCCGAAGACCTTCATCGGGCCGAGGACGTTCACGCCCGGGGTGTCCATCGGCACCAGGATCTGGGACTGCTGCCGGTGGGCCGGCCCGCCCGGACTCGTCTTGACCATGCAGATCATGATCTTGCAGCGCGGGTCGCCGGCGCCGGAGATGTAGTACTTCTCGCCTTCGATCACCCACTCGTCGCCGTCTAGCGTGGCGCGGGTGCCGATGTTCTTCGCGTCGGACGAAGCCAGGTTCGGCTCCGTCATGCCGAAGCAGGAGCGGATCTCGCCGTTCAGCAGCGGAACCAGCCACTTCTCCTTCTGCTCCTCCGTGCCGACGCGCTCCAGCACCTCCATGTTGCCGGTGTCCGGCGCGCTGCAGTTCATGCACTGCGAGGCGAGCGGGTTCTTGCCCAGCTCCTGGGCGATGTAGGCATAGTCGAGGTTCTTCAGACCCTCGCCAGTTTCCGCGTCCGGCAGGAAGAAGTTCCAGAGGCCCATCTCCCTGGCCTTCGCCTTGGCGCCGTCGAGCAGCTCCAACTGCCCCTCGCCGTAGCTCCAGCGCTCTTCCCGGCCTTCGCCGCGGCGGTAGTACTCCTCCGTGATCGGCTCGACGTAGTCGGCCATGAAGTTCTTGACCTTCGTCAGAAGCGGCTTCGCTCCTTCGGACATCGAAAGGTTGTACAACTCGGCGTCGATACCGAATGGGTCGAGGTCGGGCATGGCTCGCTTGCTCCTTCTCCCAGAAAACCAGGGCTCTGTGATTTGAGGCCGCGAAGCTATCGCAGCCGGCCGGCGGACGCCACATTCCGAGGTCCGCGGGCGCCATTCTGGCCGCTGCTGGTTCAAGAACCGGAATCGGAAAACCGAATCCCGGATCCGCCGGATCCAGCGATTCGCAGAAACGTCTCCAAGACAGTGAATTGACGATCCGGGCTCCTGCGAGACATCCAGCGCCCGAATTGCGGGAGATCCGCGCAAGAACAACACCAAACGGCCTGGCCGGGTGCTTGTCCGACTCCCGTCAGCAGGACTGGCATCGGCTTTGCTCAGTCGTCTCATGCCCCGCAAGCAGGAGGGACATACCGCAGTGTCACATCGTCAAGAAAACCCCAGAGGAACCCGCTCCGGCCTGAGCCGAAGCGCGGTCCTCGGTCTGTGCGTCGCGCTGGCGCTTGCATTCCTTGCCGCCCCGACGGCCGCTCAACTCACCGGCCGCCTGGCCGGACAAGTCATGGACGCCGAGGGCGCACCGCTTCCCGGCGTCACAGTAACCGTCAACTCGCCCAACCTGATGGGCTCACGAACTGACTTCGCCGACGCCGAGGGCGGCTTCAGTTTTCCCACTCTGCCGCCGGGCGTCTACACCATCGAAGCCGAGCTGGATGGCTTCATCCCGCAGCAGCGAACCGAGGTCGAGGTCCGATTGAACCGCGTCACGGAAATCCACTTCTCGATGCCCGCGGGCGAGTTCGGTGAGGAGGTGATGGTCGTCGCCGAAACTCCCGTAGTCGATCCGGAGCAGGTGTCCACCTCGCAGACGTTCGGCGCCGAGTACCTGAAGAAGGCCTCCATCGGCTCGGCGAACCGGAGCTACCAGAGTGTGCTTACCGACGTCGGCGGCGTCGCGGGCGGCTCGAACCCGAACGTGTTCGGCTCGACGCTGGGCGAGAACTCCTTCGTCGTCGACGGCGTGAACACGACCGACCCGGTCACCGCGACCTGGAACATCAACATGAACTTCGACACGATCCAGGAGATCAACTTCGAAACCAGCGGATTCGAGGCTCGCTACGGGAACGCGACCGGCGGCGTGGTCAGCGTCGTCACGAAGTCGGGGGGCAACGCCTTCTCAGGCAGTCTGGACGTGCGTTACCGCGACACCGACTTCAACACCAGCGGCGAACACTTCGACACGGACGACAACGTCGTCGAGTTCCAGGAAACGGCCGCCACCCTGGGCGGTCCGATCCGGCGGGACGAACTCTGGTTCTTCGCCGCGGCAAACCCGGTGAGGTCGAAGAACACCCCCACCGAGTCGCCGGCCACCCGCGACTTCGAGGGCATGAACCTCAACGGCAAGCTCACATGGCAGGTCAACCCGGAGTGGCAGCTCACCGGCCGCTACATCGGCGAAGACGCAACGATCGCCAACGCCAACGCTTCTCGCTCCGTGGCCCCGGAGGCAACGCGCTTCCAGGAGCAGCCGAAGACGATTCTCGGCCTGGACGCACTCGGACTGGTGACCTCGAACCTGCAGTGGCACATCAAGGCCGCGACGGTCCGCGGCGAGTTGAACTCGTTCCCGCAGAGCCGCGACTTCGACACGATCGGTCACGTCGACTCCTTCGGCGACGGCTCGCGGTCGGTGAACTACACGAACCAGCAGTTCTCGACCCGAGACCGGGACGACCTGGCGACGAACCTGACCTGGTTCACCGACGGCGCCGCGGGCGACCACCAAGTCGAGGTGGGCCTGGAGTACGCGAGCAACTTCTTCGCCACCCAGAACAACGCCACTGGCGGCGGCTACTCGTTCGGCGACCGTTTCGGCGCGCCCTACACGATCCTCTTTTCGCCCATCGAGTCGCCGGCCGAGAACGACGGCAGGCAGTTCACCGCGTACCTCCAGGACACTTGGCGTGTGCTGCCGAACCTGACGCTCAAGCTCGGTCTGCGCCACGATGAGGTCGCGTTCGAGAACGACATCGGCGACGACGTCGCGGACCTGTCCAAGTTGCAGCCGCGATTCGGGATCGCCTGGGATATCGGCGGAGACGCCAGGACAGTCGCTCGCGCCAACTGGGGCCGCTTCATGCACCCAAACGCGCTCACGTTGCCCAGCTTCGCCAGGGTCAACCAGTTCCCGACGGTCCGCTGGATCTCCTGCTCGACGTTCCGGCCCCAATTCGGCGCGAACTGCCGCGACGCGTACCCCGGCGAACGAACCGTCGGCGGCCTGACCTTCTCGAACTGGATCGCCGACCCGGCAGGTTTCGACCCGAACGGCTGGTTCTACAACACGGTGTTCTCGAGCACCGCGAGCGTGATCTCGGCCGATCTCGAGCCCACCTACGCCGACCAGTGGAGCGTCGGCGTCGAGCGGGAACTAACTCGACGCACATCAATCGGCCTGACCTACATCACCAAGGAGACCCTGGACATCTTCGAAGACACCTGCAACGGCAACCTGGCGGCGCCAGCCGCCGGGGCGGACTGCGACTTCTACGTGATGGCGAACCTGCCGGGGCTGGTGCGTGAATACAGCGGCTTCGTCCTCGACTTCGAGTCCCGCTTCGCGGACTGGATCCATGTTCTCGCTTCCTACACGAACTCGGAGTCCGAGGGGAACATCGAATACACGCAGAACGCCGGCGTTGACTACGACATCTATCCGGACCACTTCCAGAACACCTACGGCTATCTCTCGGATCACCGCAGGCACCGAGTCAAGGTGAACGGCTTCGTCGATCTGCCGCTCGACTTTTCGCTGGCCTTCGAGGGCTTCTGGTCGTCCGCGGGCGTCTACACGCCGACGGAAGCGTCCGAGGCGTACGGCCGAATCTTCACGGAGCTGCGCGGCAGCCGGGAGGCGAACGACCGCTACGGCATGGACGTCCAGGTGTCCAAGGCCTTCACGTTCGGACGCGACCTGCGCTTCGAACTGATCGGCGCGGTGTTCAACGTGTTCGACGAAGAGCAGGTCACGGGTTGCGCCGGCGGCCTGGCTCTGGATGCGGCCACTGCATACGTACAGCCACGCCGATTCGAGGCAGGCGTCCGCTTCGAGTTCTAGGGGCTTGCGCCGTAGAACGCTACGCGTGAGTTCTCGGTGCAAGCCCCTGGGAGAGGACGGGATGGGCCGAAACACCGAGCCTGTGAGGGTTTCGGGGCGCTAGCGTCGCCCCGCCTCAGTACGGCAACGACCCGGCGTCTCAGTCGAGGCGCCGGGTTTTCTCCTCTTCGTGTAAACGGTTGGGCCGCCTCCTTCGTAAGAACCACTAGCCCCAGGCTCAAGGGAGGCCGCTGCAACCGATGCTGAAGTACACGACAACGATCCTGCTCCTGGCATGGCCCGCCGCGATCCATGCGCAGCCGCCCGATCCGGCTCGCGCCCAGTTCGCGGACCAACTCGACGTACGGCTCGTCCACGTCGACGTGCGCGTGGAGCGGAAGGGCAAACCGGTGACCGATCTGAGGATCGAGGACTTCGTCTTGCTGGAGGACGGCGAGCCCGTGGAGATCGCAGTGTTCTCACCGCCGAACCTCACCCGGACGAACGGCGAAGCAACCCCTCTGGCGAGAGCATCCGCAGCCGCTCCACCGGCGTCAACCCCGCAGGCGTCCATCGGAAACGGCGGCATCGTCGCCGTGTTCATCGACGATGTCAGCCTGGGCCCGGGCCAAAGGAACCGCGCCCTAGGGACGATCCAGGCACTGGCCGATCCGTCGAACCCGCACAGCGCCGAACTCGTCGTCTTCCGGCACTTCCGGCGCGGGCGCCTGACCCTGCAACTGGGGAAAGGGTCAGTGGCCGATGCAGCGGACTTCCAGGAGCTGAGCCGCGCCTCCGCGGTACGAGAGCAGCAGGGCATCTTCTTCGCCATGCGCGAAATCGAGAACGTCCTCGCCCACTCCAGTTGCATCGACTCCCGTGGGCAGCTACTCGGCGTAGCCGACAACTACGCCGCCACGGCCCTCGCCTCGAGCGAGCTGCGAGCCCAGTTGCTCGGCGATGCGATCGAATACCTGAGCGCCATCCCGGGACGCAAGACGCTGATCGTGGTTGCCGGCCGGATTGAAATCCAGCCGGGCGTGGCGATTCTCGAGCACCTCCAGGATCTCTGTCCCGATCTGTCTAGCGAGCTGAGCAATCGCGTCCTGAGCACCCAGAACATGGCGAATCGGCTGCACCGGGTGGCCGGGCTCGCGAACTCCCATCGCGTGACCTTGGTGACGGTCGACGCACGGGGCATCGGCGCGCCGTCGCAGGCCAACGCGGCCCTGGATTCCGCGCGCTTCGGCGGAAGTCAACTGAACCAGATGATCACGAGCGCCAACTTGCAGTCCGGCCTGACCCAGCTCGCGTCGGAGACCGGGGGCAGCACGGTCTTCAACGCGAACAACGTGGTCAAACCGGTGCTCCGATCCCTTGGGGAAGCCGAGGCGGTCTACACGCTTGCGTTCTACCCCCAGCACCAGCGAACCGGGGAGAGGCACCTTCTGGAGGTGCGGCTGGCCGGCGATGTGAAACGCCGCACCAGACTCCACTACCGTCGCAGTTACATGGATCGCACGGTGCAGCAGGAATGGGCCGACGGCCTGCGCACGGCGGCCCGGGCTCCGGCTCTGCGCCCCGACGCCAGCCTGCCTAATCCCCTCGCCGCCCAGCTCCTTGTGACGGAGGATCCCGACGGCCTTGTGGTCTCCCTCGGCCTCGGCACCGACGCGGCCGCAACCCTTCTGAGCCTCTCGTCGCAAAGCGAGCGCAGGTTGCGCCTCTGGCTCTACGTGGTGGACCCGGAAGGCCGCGAAACCGCGGCGCGGGAGGGCTTCCTCGCGGGACCGAGCGCACCCGGTCCCTGGCAAGCAAGCATCCGGCTTGATCTGCCGGTCGGCGAGTGGACCGTCGCCGCCGGCTTACGCGACGAAGTCACCGGAGAGATCAGTCTGCTTCGCTACACGCCTTCGCCGGCCCTGTAGCCGCGCCCTGCACCGGCGCCTAGCTAAGCTAGCGGCTACCCCCTCAACCAAGAGCGACAGCACGAGGCCGGCAGAACTGGCGCACCTCCTCCGCCCCGCTCTCGCTCAGACCATGGACCCGGAGCAGCAAGCGACCGTCGGCGACGTGATGATCGAGGTCCGACGGCCGGCCGCGGCCGCCTCGGATCGCCCGCCTTCCCAGAGCACCCGCAGGACGGTCATCAGGATCAGTCCGAGCGCCGTGCCCTCGTAGGTCACGACGCCGACCGGCGGACCGGCGACGATCGACATGCCGCCGGTCGGCAGCGGGTACGCGAGGGCGGTCCCGGCTGCCAGACCGAAGGCGGTCAGGCCGCCGAGGACGGCGCCGGCGAGCGCGAACAGCAGAACGCGGGACTTCGGCTTGGGCAGCGGCAGTTCGTCATCTTCCAGCGGCGCCGGGCTGCGCACTTCGACCTGGGAAGCCGCGACGCCCGACTCGAGCGCGGCTTCGACGACCGCCCGGACGTCCTCGACCTGGTCGAACGCCGCTTCGACCAGACGACGGTCTGTGGCCGCCGTCATGCCGCACCTCCACCGGGTACCGGTGCTGCCGCCGTCGCGGAGTTCGGCGCAGCACCTGAGGTCGCCCCGCCCTCGCCGCGTGCCCCGTGCCGCCAGCCCTCGCGCATCTCCCAGACGGAGACGATCGGAAGCAACTGGGTGAACGTGAAGTAGAGGCAGGCGAAGACACCGATCGCCCCGATCATGATCCCGAGCTCCACCCAACTCGGCATGTAGTCGCCGATGCTGTAGGCCAGCCGCGGCGTCGACAGGGACGGGACGACGATCAGGAACCGTTCAAGCCACATGCCAACCAGAACGCCGCAGCCGACCAAAGCGGTCGGCAGCGGGCGCCTGCCGCGCGGGAACGACAGGACGGCAACCGGAATGACGAGGTTGACCACCACCATGGTCCAGAACGGGAAGGCGAAGTCGCCGTGCAGCAGGACGTGATGCACGTTCTTCTCGAACAGATCGCCGCTGTACCAGACGGTCAGGTGCTCTGCGAACGTGAAGTAGCCCCAGATCAGGGACATCGTGACGAACAAGAGGCCGAGGTTGTTGAACACGCGGTCGGTCAGAAAGCGCCCGAGACCGAGACCGCGGCGGAGCAGCGCCATCGCGATCATCAGCACGGCGATCCCCGAGAAGATCGCGCCGACGACGAAGTACGGCCCGAAGATCGTGCTCTTCCAGCCCGGCGTCTGGGTCATCGCGAAGTCCCAGGAGACGATCGTGTGCACGGAAACCGCGACCGGGATGATCGCCACCGCCAGGATGCGAATCCCCCACTCCAGGCTGTGCCACTGCTGCGCGGTGCCGCGCCAGCCGAGAGCGAGCACGGCGTAGAAGCGCTTCTTCAGGCCCGCCGCCGCGCGATCGCGCATGACCGCCGCGTCCGGAATCAGGGGCAGGAACAAGTAGAGCGCGCTGCCGATGATGTAGGTCGTGATCGCCGCGATGTCCCACACCAGGGGCGAGCGGAAGTTCGGCCACAGCATCCGGCTGTTCGGGTACGGGATCATGTAGTAGAAGATCGCGACCCGGCCAAGGTGGATCAACGGGAACAGACCGCCGATCGCGAGCGCGAACAGCGTGATCGCCTCCGCCGAGCGGGTCACCGGCCGCCGCCACTCCGCCTTGGTCACCCGCAGGATCGCCGAGATCAGCGTGCCGGCATGGCTGATGCCGATCCAGAAGACGAAGTTGATGATGTAGAAGCCCCAGAACACCGGACGGTTGATCCCGGTGACGCCGATGCCATTCGCGATCTGGTAGCCCCAGCAATAGAGGAAGACCAGGGCCAGCGCGCCGCTCGCCAGTGAGCCGACCAGCAGACCCGGACGGCGCCGGTCGAGGCGGCCGAGCAGCTCACCGTCGAGGACGGCGGCCGAGCGCTGGGACTCCGTCGTCACTCGGCCGGCTCCCTCCACTCCGAGCCGCTCAGGTAGACGACGCCGGGACGCGTATCCAGGTCGCCCAGCAAGCTGAACGCCCGCGGCGACTCGGCCCACCGGGAGACTTCGCTGTCCGGATCCTCAAGATCGCCGAACGCGATCGCCTTCGTCGGACAGGACTGCTGGCAGGCGGTCTTCACATCGCCGTCCGCAACCTCCCGCTCCTCCTGGGCCGCCTCGTCCTTGCCCGCCACGATGCGCTGGACGCAGAACGTGCACTTCTCCATCACGCCGCCGGGGCGGACACTGACGTCCGGGTTCAACTGGGAGTCGAGCGGGGCCGGGAATTCGGCGTCGAACCAGTTGAAGACACGCACGGTGTACGGGCAATTGTTGGCGCAGAACCGCGTGCCGATGCAGCGGCTGTACACCATCGCGTTCAACCCTTCCGGGTTGTGGTACGTCGCGTAGACGGGGCAGACCGGTTCGCACGGGGCCGAGCCGCACTGCTGGCACAGGACGGGCATGAAGCGTGTGCGGACATTCGGGAAATCGCCCTCGTAGTAGCGCTCGATCCGGAGCCAGTGCATCGCCCGGCCCTCGCGCGCCTGCTCCTCGCCAACCGTCTGGATGTTGTTCTCGGCGGCACACGCAACGACGCAGGCCTCGCAGCCGGTGCAGCGGTCGAGATCGATGGCCATGCCCCAGCGCGTCATGTCTTCTCCTCACGGCCGGTCGTGCCGGCCTGCACTGGACCGCGCGGCCGGCCGAGCCGGCGCACGAAGCGGCCATCGCCGGCGTCTTCCCGTTTCGAGGCGTGGGCCGCGCCGCTTTCGTGCGGCGCCCAGCCGACCGGAATCTCCTCAGCCTGCCGCAGGCCGCGTCCGTAGATCACCGGCCGTTCGGCGCAACCGCTCGACGCGCACCCGAAGGTCGCCACGGGCGAACGCGCCGGCGGCCGTCACCCGCCGGTCCGGCGTCAGCAACGCGTTCACGTTGGCGCCGCGGCCCCGCGCGTAGCGACCGTAGTCCGCGTGGCCGCCCCCCACCGGCACGCCCACGCACCCCGGACGGACCGTCGGCAGAACGATCGCGGGCAAGTCGATCTCGGCCGCGGTCCCCGTCAGGCGCACGATGTCGCCGGTGTGGATGCCAAGGCGATTGGCGTCGGCCGTCGCCACCTCGGCCCAGGACCCCCACATGACGGTCGACAGCGGGTCGGGCAACTCCTGCAGCCAGGGACGGTTCGCGCCCCGGCCGTCGGCGAGCTTCAGCGACTCGAACGGGATCAGAGTGAAGGACTCAACGCCAGCCGGAGAGGCCGGCGCAGGCAGGGCTGCCGGATCGGCGATCCCGCCCGGGGCGTCGTCTGCTGCGTCTGGGGCCGGCGCGACTGGCACACGCCTCATCTCCTCGGTCCCCACCAGACCGCCGGCATCGGTCGTCCGGCGCACGAACTGGCGCGCGTTCAGGGCGCCCGCGATCAGGCATCGTTCCCCTCGGCATCCGCCTTCGTCGCGGTGAAGGCATCGCTCAGCGCGGCTTCGACCGCCTCCTGGAAGCCCGGCCAGGGAAGCTCCATGCCGGACGCCGCCGCGAGGGCCAGAGCCACATCGCCCGGATGGCGCGCCTCGCCCCTCGGCGCTACGGTCGGCGACGCGATGAGCAGCGCGGGAACCCCGAGCACCGGGTCCGGCTCCACCGCCTGGAAGCGCTCCAGGTCGGTCTGGATCGGCAGCACCAGGTCGGCGCGAAGCGTCGTGTCGTCGAAGAAGGCGGAGAGCGCGATCACCGTGCCCACGCCATCGAAGGCGGCCTCGAGCCCCGGCATCGCGTGTAGCGGATCGGTCTCCGAGACGACGAGGACGCTCGACTCCCCGGCCCCGGCCAGGCGGTCCGCCAGCGCCGTCGGCGGCGCGGCCGCCTCGGCGTCGGCTGCCAGTCGGTGCTCGAAGCCGAAGTCCACACCGGCGAAGACACCGCCTTCGCGGCCCACCGCGCCCAGCAACACGTTGAGCGCCAGCGCGGCCGCGCCCGTGGCGACGCCGTTCTCGCCTTCGAGCGCGGATCCTCCGACCATGACCAAAGGCCGGCGAGCACGGGAGAGTTCGCTGGCGAGTCGCCCGATCCGGTCGGCGTCGATGCCGCAGCGCTCGGCGGTGGCGGCCAGGTCGGGTGGCGCCTCGGGATAGAGCGCTTCGTAGGCGGCTCGCGCGTCATCCGCGACCGTCCCCGAGCCGATCAACAGCCCGGCCAGACCGCGCGCAAACACGCCTTCACTGCCGGGCCTCACCGGCAGCCAGTCGTCCGCGTTTGCCGCGGTCAGCGAATGCCGCGCTTCGACCTGGACCAGCTTGCCGCGCCGGTCGGCGGTCAGTTCGGCCCAGGCGCCCGCGAAGTGGGCGGCGCTGCGCCATCCATCGAGGAAGGGCGCGCCAATGTTGACCACGTAGTCGGCTCGCGCCATGTCATAAGCCGGACGGGTCGCCTCACCGAAGGCGAGCCGACCGGCCTCCCGCTCGACCACCACGTCGGCGGACTGCCAGTGGACGGGTGCCGGCACCCCAATCGCGGCAGCGAACCGCCGCCAAAGGCCCAGAAGCGGCCCCGACGGCGCGCCCGAGACAACAGTCGTCATCCCGGGAGCCGCCGCCATCGCGGTCGCCGCGGCTTCAAGCGCCTCCTCCCAGGACACGGGCTCCAGTTCACCCGAAGCCGCCCGCCGCATCGGCTCCGTCACCCGGTCCGGGTGATACAGCTCCTGGAGCGCCGAGTGCCCGAGCGCGCAGACGCCGCCCTTGTTGACGAAGCCGTCCGGCAGGCCCTCGATCTTCTTCGCCAGCCGG
>JAGWAG010000154.1:0-4875 GCA_021296535.1 Acidobacteriota bacterium
CGAACACCCGGTCCACGGCCGCCCAGAGCGCGTCCATGTCGAGTTCGATCTCGGGAACCGCGACGGAACGGTAGCTCGAGCCGTCCGGCGCCCGCTCGACGAAGTCCTCGTCCTCGCGAACCAGGAAGCTGATCCGGCGCTGTTTCGGATCGACCACCCAGTACTCGCCGACCCCGTGCTCGCGGTAGAGGTTCAGCTTGTAGACCTGGTCGCGTGAGGCAGTGCCGGGGGACAGCACCTCGACGAGCAGGTCGGGCGGGCCCTCCACCCAGTTCTCGATGAAGTCGCGCCGTTGCTTCGAGATGAAGATCACGTCCGGCTGCACCACGGAGTGATCGACGAGGTGGACGTCCATCGGCGCCACCATGGCCACAGCGTCCGTGCGATCCGCCACATCGGCGAAGAGTCGGAACAGTTGACCCACGATGATCTGATGGACGGCTAGCGGGCTCGCACTCAGGTAGAACCTCCCGTAGAGGAGTTCGCAACGCGGTTCGTCGGGCAGGGCCATGTAGTCGCGGCGGCGGTACGGGCCCAGACTGCGCGGCAAGGCCCGCGGCGGCTGGTCGAGCAACGTCACGGTCATGCAGGGGAGTATACGGAGCGGTGTCAGCGGCCGCCCAAGTAGCGGCGAAACGGACAAGAACCGTTGACACAAAGACCCAATGGCGACCGCGTCAGCCGCTCCGCGAGCCGAGCAGACGCCATCCGGCCAGGTGGTAGCGTCCCCGCAAGGACGAACCGCCAGTGCAGATCGAACTCTCCGAACGCCAGCGCGCCACGGTCGCCGCCGCGGCAACGATCGCGGCGGCCGCCGTCATCCTGGCCGCAGTCGTTGCGCTGTTCTGGGCCATCGGCAGCTTCTTCGCCGCCTTTTCGAGCGTTTTCCTGCCGCTGGCTGTCGCGGCCGTGCTGGCGTTCGTTCTCAGGCCCTACTACGAACTACTGAACGAACGGCTGCGGTTCCCGAGAATCCTCGCGGTGGCGGCCGTGCTCCTGTCGCTGCTCCTGCCGATCGTCGGCTTCGCCTGGTTCTTCGGCGCAATGGCGGCGTCACAGATCGACGAACTGTTCGACGCGCTTCCGGGCGCCTGGGATCGCTTCGTCGAATGGACGGCCGAGATCTCGCCCGTCGTGACCGACTTCCTGGAAACGAACCCGGTCGCAATCAGGGTCCAGGAGGCGTTCGAGGGCGGAGATTCGAACCTGTTCGCGAGCTTCGGCATCGTCGGCGATGGGGCCCTGGAGGTCCTTCAGAGCATCGGCGCCGGCCTCGCCTCCCTCTTCGCCTGGGCGGTCCTGCCGGTCTACCTCTGCTTCTTCCTGATCGTCGAGCCGGACCGGTTCCGCAAGCTGGACCACCTCTTCCCCTTCCTCAAGCCGAGGACGCGGGAGGACGTGATCTACCTGATCCAGGAGTTCATCGACATCCTGGTCGCCTTCTTCCGCGGACAGCTCGTCATCGCCTTCCTCCAGGGCGCGCTGTTCGCCATCGGCTTCCAGGTGGCCGGCCTGCGCTATGGCCTGGTCCTGGGCCTGATGCTCGGCTTCCTGAACATCATTCCCTACCTGGGCAGCATCGTCGGCCTGGCCGTGGCCCTGCCGATCGGCTACTTCCAGGAAGGCGGCGGACCCCAACTCGTGGTCTGGGTCGTCGTCGTCTTCGCCCTCGTCCAGCTCATCGAGGCCTACGTGCTGACGCCGCGGATCATGGGCGACCGCACCGGCCTCCACCCGATGGCGATCATCGTCGCCGTGTTCTTCTGGGGCTCGGCCCTCAACGGCATCGCCGGCATGATTCTGGCGATCCCCTTGACCGCGTTCCTCGTCGTGTTCTGGCGGCTTGCGCGAGAGCGCTACATAGGCGAAGTGCTATGAGCTTCGAGTGTATGAAGCCGAAAGACGGAGACGTTGCCGAGAAGTTTGAGGCCTACCCGCCTGCAATCCGCAGCAGGCTCCTGGTTCTGCGCTCTCTCATACTCGAGACAGCCGACAACACAGACGGTGTAGGGCCACTCGAAGAAACGCTGAAGTGGGGCGAGCCAGCCTACGTCACTTCGAAGAGCAAGAGTGGAAGCACCGTGCGGATCGGTTGGAAGAGATCGCAACCATCCCAGTACGCGATGTACTTCCACTGCCGAACCAACCTGATCGAGACGTTCCGGGCTCTCTTTCCAGACGAACTGCGATTCGAGGGCAATCGGGCGATCGTCTTCGACGAGAAGGACTCACTGCCGGAAGACCCGCTTCGCTTCTGCATCGCTGCTGCGCTCACGTACCATCGGAGCAAGCGAGCTACTCGGTAGCGAGCTCTGGCCGCATCTAGAGCAACACCAGACGGCCCGAGGCCGGCGTGCCGGTCAACTTCTTCAGCGCATAGCAGTACCAGCGGACTTGGCGGCGATAGGCATCGCCACGCGCGACGCGACCGGCGCCGCCGAAATCGTCACCGCGCGGCACCGCATTGAGATCGGTCAGGTCGGTCTTCCAGTCGACGACTACCCAGTGGCCGTCGGCGTCGAGGAAGGCGAGGTCGACGGTCCCTTCGACGATCATTGCGCCTACAGGAAGTGAGAACGGGGTCTCGCGCAGTACCCTTCGCGAACCGCGAGCGGCCACCGCCGGAGCGCTAGCGAGCGCGGTCCCTATCGCGGCAATCGCGGCCTCCATCTCGGCTTCGGACGCTCCCAACAGCGCACCGTGGAGTCGCGCCAACTCCCGGATCCGGTCCGACTCGCCGTCGAGCGGCGCGTCGCGAAGCACGGTGTGGACCAGACTGCCGAAGCGCCTGCCTCCTGGCCGATCGCGGACACGCTCCAGTTCTTCGACCCTTACCTCGGCGGCCGAACCGGGCGGTTCGGAGTCCAGGTCGGTCACCGCCTCGGGACTCACTGTTGGACGGCTGCCCCGCTCGAGCAGTTCCCCGGTCCGCTCACGCCAGCGCTCGAAGCGTTCGCGGCTCGCCTCGGCGATCGCGCCGCCGCCCGCGACCAGGAGATCCTCCCCGAGCAGGCCGTACTTGGAGGGTGGCTGCTGGTCCACGAGCGCGGCGTCCCACCAGACGACATCGTAAGCCGGCACCTCGTCGCCCGCCCCGTCGCCACTGGCGGCTGCGGGAAACCGGTAGCGACCAGGCCTGACTGACTTCTCGGGCCCGCGGTCGTCGGCCGACGGTCGCGCCGCCACCGATCGATCGCCGAAGTCGGGGCACCCCTCGGCGGGGTCCGAGCGCCGCCAGTTTTCCGACCCCGGGTACACCGCGTCGTTCAGGCACTCGATCCAGCCCGGGCGCTTCACGTCGCCGACCGCCGGCACGACGAGCAGGTCGCGGGCCCGCGTCGCCGCCACGTAGGCGACGCGAACGCCCTCCGCTTCCTCCCGCCTGTCCTCGACGTCCGCCGCCTCGACCAGCTCCTGCGGCGCCAGCCCGAGCAGCTTCATCGCGCACAGGCCTTCCTCGCTCCGCAACGTCCGCTCGGCCCCGCGCGACAGCTTGGCGGTCATATCCGCAAGGATGACGACCGGGAACTCCAGGCCCTTCGCCGTGTGGACGGTCATCACGCGGACGCCGTCCGCGTCTTCCTCGACCACCGGTGCCTGCGTGCTGCCGATCCGCTCCGCCTCCTCGTCCAACTGCTCCACGAAACCGCGGAACGAGCGGCCACCCGCCACCTCGTAGCGGCGCGCCAGATCGCACACGCGCTGGGCGTTGCCCAACACCTGGTTGCCCGCGGGCCGGAGCGCCATCGCCGCCTGCGCACGCGGCTTGGCGAGGATCTCCTGCACGGTCTGCACGACGGGAACGTAGTTCCGTCGGCGGTGAAGCGTGCCGAGGAAGTCGAGAACATCGACCAGGGAGGCGAACTCGGGCGGCGGCTCGCCGTCCTCCCGGACCCTGCGCGGCGAGTAGAGGGGATGCCAGTTCCCGTAGCGCGCCCTGAACCGCAGCAGCAGATCATCGTCGAAGGCGAAGAGGGATCCCCGAAGCGTCGCGTACACGGACAGCCGGTCGTCCGGCCACTCGACCGCCGTCAGCGCGGACCGAAGCGCCTCGACTTCCTCCCGTTCGTGGAAGGACCGCGCACCGATCAGGAGATGCGGAATGCCGAAGGCCTCCAGACCGCGGACATAGTCACGAGCCGTGTCCTGGTTCCAGCTCAGGAAGCGCCGGAACAGCAGGCACACGTGCCGCGCCTCGACCGGTATCCGCTTCAGCCCGGGGACCTCGACCTTCCAGCCGCTCTCCTCGATCAGCCAGCGCACGAACTCGACCGTCGCGGTTGGCTGGCACGCCTCGATGTTCTTCTGGGTGACGTTGCGGTACCCGTAGGGCCTGGGCGGCGGCAGCACGACAACCTGGGGCTGGCCTGGAATGGCCTCGCGGTGTTCTCCCAGGGGTATGTAGTCGGCGCTTCCGGCCGTCTTGTCGCCGGTCATCAACGGAGCGAACGCCGCGTTGACCAGCCGCTGAATGGGTGCCGCGGAACGGAAGCTGGTCGCAAGCTGCAGGACCTCGACACCGCGTTCCGCGAGCCTCTCCTTGACCTCCTGATAAAGCACGACATCCGCCCGGCGGAAGCGGTAGATCGACTGCTTCGGATCGCCGACCAGGAACAGCTTTCCGGGGGCCGGCGTCACCCGCCGCCAATCGTCCTGGTCCGGGTCGTCGGCCGCCAGCAGGAGCAGAATCTCGGCTTGCAGGGGGTCCGTATCCTGGAACTCGTCGACGAACAGGTGGGTATAGCGTGCCTGCAGATGGCGCCGCACGTCCCGGTCGCGCCGCAGAAGGTCGCGAGCCTTGATCAGCAGGTCGTGGAAGTCGAGCTTGCCGAGCAGTGTCTTCGCCTCCTCGTAACGCTCGACGGCGCCCGACAG
>JAGWAG010000154.1:4984-5851 GCA_021296535.1 Acidobacteriota bacterium
CGCGGACTCCGGAAGCCGCTCAGGTCGCGCAGCAGCTCGACCAGCCGCGCCTCCAACTGGTCAAGGAACGCCTCCCGATCGCCGGCCGGCCCCCCGGTGTTCGGGCCGCTTGACGCTCCGCCGAGTTGCCTGCTGCGGACGATCCAGTTCGACAGCTCGACAACGGGCGCCAGACCCCGTCGCAGCAGATCACTCTTCCGGCCGTGCTGAACCAGTGCGGCCAGCCGCTCGACACGGTCGGAGAGTTGGTCAAGCGCCGTTTCCCGATCGAAGTCCGGGCGCCGCCAGCCCGCAGCGAAGTCACGCCAGTCGACGAGGCGCCACGCGGCCTCGCGCAGCCGGTCGAGCGCCGACTGATTGGGCGACCATCGTCCGACCACAAGACGCGCCAGTTCCCGTCGCAGTCCCGGCCGCATCGCCTCGAGCTGCTCCTCGATCCAACGCCGGAAGCTGCGGGTGAACAGGCGAGGCGCCTCGTCCTCCGCCAGTTCGCCGAACCCCGGATCGACTCCCGCTTCCACGCAGGATGTCGGCGCACAGGGAGTGGATCGTGCCGATCGCCGCCTGCTCCAGCCGCGAAATCGCGTTCTCCAGCCGTTCTTGCCGGTCGACCGCGGCGCCGGTGCCTCGCAGCTCGAGCAGACGCGCATCGAGCGCCTGCCGCAGCCGTAGCTTGAGTTCGCCCGCCGCCTTGCGGGTGAAGGTCACCGCCGCCAGCCCATCGACCGTGCCGCGGCCCTGCTCGAGGATCGCCACCAGGCGCTCGACCAGCACCGTCGTCTTGCCGGTGCCGGCAGCCGCCTCGACCAACTGGCTCTCGTCCAGCGCTTCGCGGATCCGCGCGCGGGCGGCTTCGTCGGCCGGCAG
>JAGWAG010000154.1:5958-8320 GCA_021296535.1 Acidobacteriota bacterium
TAGCGGCATGCGTCCTTCGCGGGAGCCGCGGGCAGGAAGCCTGACTCCAGCGCTTCGTCCACCTTCTGCAGCAGCCGGCGCGCGGCACCGCGGCTCCGTTCGTCGAGCGGCACGGAGACGGTGCTGTAGTCGCCGCGCTGAGTGCAGTAGAAGAGCCGGCCCGAAACGACTTCCCGCTCGAGAACGCGCTCCGCGGCCAGGCTGTAGAGAACCGGCTGCAGAACCTTGCCGCCGCCGATCACGAGACCGCCGCCCGCGTGGACCGCGCGACCCGTCTTGTGGTCCGTCACACGGAGCCGGCCGTCCGCGTCCTCCTCGACGAGGTCGATCGATCCGCGCAATCGCGCGATGTCGAGCACTTCCGCCGGCTCCCGGCAACTGTGCGGATCCCGGTCCCCCGAGCGTCTCAAGCCGAAGGAGAGTTCCGCATGGATCGGCTTCCACCGGCCACCCTCATCCGACACTTGTCGCAACCAGCCGCGAAGGTCGGCCCGCAGTCCTTCGAACTCCGCCTTCCACACCCGTTCGATCGGCGGTGCGAGTTGCTCGCGGTAGTCGCGCTCGCTCGTGGCCAGCACGTCGTCGAGCCGCTCGAAGACCGCCTCCAGGTTGTCGGCCGCGACGGGCAAGAGGTCCGCCTCCTTCAGCGCGCCGAACAGGCGGAACTGGATCTCATGGAAGATGCTGCCGCGTGTCATCGGGTCCAACTGCTCCAGTTGGACGAGTTCGTCTCGCGGGTACAGGCGCAGCACCGCCTGGAGGAAGAACCGGTAGGGACAAGCGGCATAGTGCTGGAGCGCCGTCGGCGAGTAGGAGCGGGCACCGATGCGCTGGGCGACCAACGCCTCGAGAGCCTCGGGACTCGCGTCGACGAGACCGTCGACCGGGAACCAGGGCCGCCGCCAACGACGACCGCGCGCCTCGAGAGCCCGCTTCAGATGCTCGTTCGACTCGAGGAGGAAGCGTGCCCGGCCGCGGCGCTGCGCGACCGGAGCTCCAGCGCCGAGGTACGGCCGCAGGAGAGCCAGGTCGAACTCGGACTCGTCGACCGCGTCCTCCGGCTCCTCGGGTGCCGGCCAGCCAACCACCGCCGCACCGCCCGCCTCCGCCCGGCGGCCGAGCTCATCCAGGTCCGGCAGCCTTCCCTCGGCGCCGCGGAGCACGTCGAGCGCGTAAAGCGACGGCACCCGGGCACGCCCCTGCACCAGGTCGACCCGGGGATAGGACACGACCAGCCGGCGACTCGCCGCGCCGATGGCGAGACGGAGCAGCAGTTGCTCCCTCCAGGTGCGGCGCTCGTTTCCGGTCAGGCGATAACCGGCCTGCCGGAGCGCGAGCAGCAGTGGGTCTTCGCCCGTGCGCCGCGGGAACACCCCCTCCGCCAGTCCCGGAACGAACACCAGATCGAAGCTCCGCCCCGCCGCTTCCTCGACGCCGCCCACGAAGACGCGGCCGAATCGCCGCTTCGGCGGCTGGTTGCGGCTGAAACGCAGCCGCTCAGCGAGGATCCGCTCCACCTCCGCGAGTCCGACCTCGTCGACCTGCGCCAGGGGTCTGAGTTCGGCCAGCACCTCGAGCACAGTCTCCGGGCGCCGCAGCGCCATCGTCGCGAGTTCGCCCAGGCGTTCGAGCCACAGGGCCCAGTCGGCCCGCTCCGGCAGGTCGTCCAGGAACCGGATCAGGGGCAGCGCGAAGGCCTGGAGCGTCTCCAGGCGGTCGATCTGGCGCTCCAGGTAGGACCGGTGTCCGTCGTCCTCATCTCCCGCCTCACGCAACCGCAACCGGAACTCCGCGTCCAGACCCGCGAGCCGCTCCGTCCAGCGCTCGGCGCCGCCGACCACGGCGGCATCGACCAGGAGGCGCTCCCACTGAGCCGGGACACGGAGCGCACCGGCCGGAGCGGCGTCTTCCCCGGCACCCACGTCGGCCTCGCAGCTCCGGAGTCCGCGCCATCTTCGGCGCCGGAAGGCTCGTCGGGTGACTTGAGCACGAGTTGCTCGCCGGCCGGCTCGACCCACGGCACCTCGCGCCGCGGCGGCGCGCCGCCGGCAGCCGGCTCCGGAGTCTGCCCCAGGGAGAGATACTCGGCGAAGCGAGTCGCGGACAGTCTCTCCCCCGCGCACGCCAGAAGCGACAGAAACGCGCGCCCGGCGGGATTCGGACGCAGTGTCCCGCGCGTGACGTAGGCGGGAATACCGGCGCGGCCGAGCGCATCCTCGACCAGGGGCAGGTACGCGGCCGGCTGACGCACCAGGATCGCGATGCGATCGAAAGGGAGGCCCGCGGCGGCCGCGCGGTGGATGCGCCGGGCGATCTCGACGCACTCCTGCCCCTCGCCGGCGGCCGAGAACAGGTCGACGGA
>JAGWAG010000015.1:0-19594 GCA_021296535.1 Acidobacteriota bacterium
GGGTGCCGACGGCCAAGGCAGAAAGCCCGTCGCACAGCCATTGAATCCATGTTGGCGAGACCCAGGCCGCACCCCTCGCGGGGTGGGCTGAAGCTGAAGCTGGTCTGCACGATCCTGTGCGCCTCGGTCCTCGCCGCCAGTTCGGTCGCAAGCCAGGAAACGTCTTCCGAACCCGCGCAGAATCCGCGAGCTGCGGACGAAACCCCAACGGAAGACGACGCGAGCACCGACGAGGCCACCGAGGAGACCGAGGCTGCGGAGGAGGAAGTCGACCCCTGTGCGTCCGAGTACCTGGAAGGGCGCTCCTGGCTCGACTGGCTCAACCTGCGCCTCCACCGCACAGCCTGCGAAACCGCCCTGTGGTTCGACCACCTGTTCGGCGACTACCGTCTGGACGAGGAACTCGAGGCAACTCACGGGCGGGCTCTCGTCGGCGTGATCTGGGACGAGCAGTACGGCTTCGAGGAGGACCTGCGCTTTCGCGCCCGTCTCCACTTCCCGAACATGGAGCGGCGCCTCAACGCCTTCATCGGCCGCGACGACCGGGAAGATGTGCTGGAGGACGCGCAGCGCCGGGGCGCCACCTCCCTGCCGAGCATGTTCGATCCGACGGACGACGAATGGCTGGTGGGGCTCGGCTATCGCCCGATCTCCGGCGGCGGCAACGGAGACCTCGACTTCGATCTCGGCATGAACTTCGATTTTCCCATCGAGCCCTTCGTCCGCGCCCGTTACAAGCACCGGACCTTCCTCTCGGACACGGACCTCGTGCGTTTCCGCCACGCCCTGTTCTGGGAGCGGGAGGACGGCTGGGGCCTGTCGACCCGGATCGACTACGAACACGCCTTCATGAACGGCTCGATGATGCGTTGGCGCGGCGCCGGAAAGACCTCCGACATCACGCTCGGCGGCGAGTGGTTCACCGAGTTGAGCTACTACCACCGCCTGGGCCGCCGCCGCGCTCTCGCCCACCAGGTCGGCGCCAATGGAGAGACCGATGCTCCGATTCTGGTCGAGAACTACTTCGTGCGCGTGATCTACCGCCAGCAGGTCTTCCGCGAGTGGCTGTTTCTCGAGATCGGTCCGGGAATGGCCTGGCGACGGGATGAACCGGGAGAGCCCAGGGATTCGGTTCCGATCCTGCGGTTCGGTTTCGAGATGCTCTTCGGCGACTACCGCGGCGAGGGCACCGCCGCGCCGGTTCCCCGTCCGTAGAGAGGGTTGTGCAAGCTAGAGTCTCGAACCTCGAGACACAACTCCAGGAGCGAGGAGACAATGAGCGAACATGGCGTCGGGAACGGCGAGATTACGGTTACGGTCGGCGACGACCTGGTCGCCGAAGTGGAGATCCACCGCCCGCCGAACAACTTCTTCGACCAGGATCTGATTGCTGCTCTGGCGGCGGCAATCGAGGACCTCGACGAACGCGACGACTGCCGTGCCGTCGTCCTCTGCTCCGAGGGCAAGCACTTCTGCGCGGGCGCGAATCTGAACTCGCCTCGCCCGGCGACCGGTGGCCCCGAGCGCCATCTCTACGACGAGGCGGTGCGCCTGTTCGAGACCCGGACTCCGGTCGTCGCCGCCATCCAGGGCGCGGCGATCGGCGGCGGCCTCGGGCTCGCTCTCATGCCCGACTTCCGCGTCGCCTGCCCGGAAGCCCGGTTCGCCGCGAACTTTGCTCGCCTGGGCTTCATCCAGGGCTTCGGTCTGACCGTGACCCTCCCCCGCCTGGTCGGCCGCCAGCGCGGGATGGAGATGCTCTACACGGGTCGCCGCGTGAAGGGCGAAGAGGCGTTCCGGATCGGTCTCTGCGACGACCTCGTTCCTCGCGACGACGTGCGGACCCGGGCGCGGGCGCTCGCGCGGGAGATCGCGGCGTCGGCGCCTCTCGCGGTGCGATCGATCCGGGAGACCCTTCGTGGCCGGCTCGCCGCCGAGATCCGCGCAGCCACCGACCACGAGAAAGTCGAGCAGGACCGGCTGCGGCAAACGGCGGATTTCACCGAGGGTGTGCGGGCGATGACGGAGCGCCGCCTGCCGCGCTTCACCGGCTCCTGATCCACCCGGGACGGCGGACCCGTTGCGGGCTGTCCGCCGGCAGGCGGACGGTGCGCCCCGTGCCCGCTCGTCAGGCTCCAGCCGCCGTGGCGGCCAGGAACGTGACCCAGGCGCCGAGCCAGCCCAGTCCGGTCATGTAGACGAAGGTGAAGGCCGGCCAACGCCATTTCCCCGTCTCGCGACGGATCACGGCCAGGGTCGACATGCACTGCATGGCGAACGCGAAGTAGACGAGCAGGGCAAGGGCGGACGGACGGGACAGCAACGGTTCGCCGGAGCCGTCGCCGACACCGGCCAGCACGCCACCAAGCCCCTCGCCTTCCTCGTCTTCGTGGGCGTAGATCTGCGCCAGGGTGGCGACCATGACCTCGCGAGCCGCCTGAGACGCGACCAGGCCGACGTTGATCCGCCAGTTGAAGTCCATGGGCGCGAACACCGGCTCGATGAATCTGCCCACCGAGGCGGCGTAGCTGCCCTCGAGGATCGCCTGCTGGTTGGCCGCGGCGCTGAGTTCGGGGTCGGCGGCGCGCCGCGGCAGGTTGAGCAGGAACCAGAGAACGATGCTGACGCAGAGGATGATCGTGCCGGCGCGGCGCAGGAACATCTTCGCGCGGTCCCAGACCCCGAGAAGGATGTCGCTCGGCCGCGGCAGGCGAAAGGGCGGAAGCTCCAGGTAGAACGGCAGCGACGCGCCGCGCCTCAAGCCGCGCTGGAGCACCGCGGCCGAAACCAGGGCCGCCGCCGTACCCAGGAGGTAGAGGCCGCCCAAGGTAAGGCCCTGCCAGGTGAAGGGGCCGAACACCGGGTCGGCGGGAATGAAGGCCGCGATCAGCAAGGTGTACACGGGCAGCCGGGCCGAGCAGGTGGCGAACGGCGCCACCAGAATCGTCGTCAGCCGATCCCTTTCCGAGGGGATGGTCCGGGTCGCCATGATGCCGGGGACCGCGCACGCGTACGAGGAAAGCAGGGCGAGGAAACACCGCCCCTCCAGGCCCACCCAGCCCATCACCCGGTCCACGACGAAGGCGGCCCGGGCCATGTAGCCGCATCCCTCGAGAAACAGGATGACGGTGAACAGGAGCACGATCTGGGGCAGGAAGACGATCACCGCCCCGACGCCCCGGATCACGCCGTCGGCGAGCAGCCGGGTCGGCAACGAGTCCGGCACAACGGTGAGCAACCAGTCGGCGAGGCCGTCCATCATCCCCGACAGCAGGTCCATCGCGGGCGTGGCCCACGTGAAGATGGCCTGGAAGAAGAGAGCGACGAAGGTGAGAAACACTGCTGGCCCGAGCACCGGATGGAGCAGGAAGCGGTCGAGCCGCCGGCTCCAGTGGTCCGCTCGCGGGATCTTGCGCCGGCATCGCCCGAGGACACCGTACGTCCATTCGAACCTCTGCTCCGGCGTATCGGCCTGGGCGGCTTCCCGCAAGGCCTCCGACCGGGTCCAGTGTCCGGATTCGGCCACCAGGGCCCCCAGATCGTCGATGCCGAGGCCCCGGTTGCCGACCACACCCAGCACCGGCACACCGAGTTCGGCTCCCAGGACCTCGAGATCGATCTCGCCATGCCGTGCCTTCAACTCGTCGATCATCGTGAGGGCAATGCAGAGGGGAAGCCCCAGTTCCGCGGCTTCCGCCACCAGGGGCAGGGCCCGCTCGATCGTCGTGGCATCCAGGACGACCACCACACCATCCGGCGGCGGCTCTCCGAACTCGCCGCGCAGAACGCGCACCGCGACCGCTTCGTCCTCTGACTGCGGTTCCAGGCTGTACACGCCCGGAAGATCGATGAGCCGGACGGACAGCTCCGTGAACCGGGCGCGGAGGTCGCCCTCGCGGCGGTCGACCGTCACCCCCGGGTAGTTTCCCGCCTTCGCGCGGTGGCCGGTGAGGGCATTGAACAGGGTGGTCTTGCCCGAGTTGGGCGCCCCGAGAATGGCGATACGCGTTGGCCGCCCGGACGGGGCGCCCGTGCCCAACCGGACAAGTTCCGTCATGAGGCGCGCGACCGGACGCGGATCCGACTCGCCTCGCTGCGGCGCAGGCTGAGAGTGGCTCCGTGGAGTTCGTACATCGCCGGGTCGCCCAGCGGCGCGCGGCGAACGAACCGTACCGCCGCTCCCCGGCAGAAACCGATCTCCCGCAGACGCCAACTGACCTGGCCGTCCCCGGTCACTCCCGCGATCTCGACCAGCCGGTCGTCGCCCGAATCCGCCAACTCGGCCAGTGTCCGATCCATTTCGGACCGCGAGAGTACCAGTGTCCCGCGCTACCCGCACGGGCAACTCCTCCAGAGCGGTAGCGGCGTGCCGGAGGTGGGAGTCGAACCCACAAACCTACAGAGGGGTGCGGGGTTACTGCACGTCCCCGCAGGGGACGCTCGTCTGGCTTGCAGCGGCGTGCCGGAGGTGGGAGTCGAACCCACAAACCCGCTAGGGCGCGGGGTTACTGCAAGTCCCCGCAGGGGACGCTCGTCTGGCTTGCAGCAGCGTGCCGGAGGTGGGAGTCGAACCCACAAACCCACAGAGGGGTGGGGGATTTTAAGTCCCCTGCGTCTGCCGTTCCGCCACTCCGGCGTCTACCGCTTCGTCAAGACAGGAAGTCTGGAGGCGACGGCCGGATTCGAACCGGCGAATAAGGGTTTTGCAGACCCTCGCCTTACCACTTGGCCACGTCGCCGTTGCGGACTTCGGTGCCGGTTCTCAGGTGGCACGGCTCGCATGGAGCGGGAAACGGGATTCGAACCCGCGACCCCAACCTTGGCAAGGTTGTGCTCTACCACTGAGCTATTCCCGCGCCGGAGCGAACCCGCCGGACAACCGGCAGGCCCTGAGTCGCGGAGAATACGGCCCCCTCTCCGGCACTGTCAACTCGCGAGCGCCGCCGGCCGGCGGACTAGAGCGGCCTCCGGCCGGCAGAACTAAAGCGGCCTCCGGCCGGCAGAACTAGAGCCAGCTTCGTCTACCCGTGTCGTCAACGGTGAAGGCGTCGGGGTAGTGGGTGAATCGCCACTCCCCCAGCTCGGGCTGCCAGGTCGCCGCCACGACATCGAAACGGCAGGGACCGAGCCGCAGCGGCGTACGGTCGGGGTCGCTGAGGTAGGCCTCCGCCGCCCGGACCAGTCGGCTCCGCTTGCGACGGTCGACCGCCGCGGCCGCGCCGCCGAAACGCGGGTCGAAGCGGGCCTTGACCTCGACGAAGCAGAGCGTGTCTCCATCCATCGTGATCAGGTCCAGCTCGCCGCCAACCGTGTCGACGTTCCGGCCCACGATCCGGTGTCCGCTCTTCCTGAGCAGATCGGCGGCGGCCTGCTCGGCCTCGGCGCCGCTCAGGCGCGGCTCGACTTCCGTCTCTGCGGTCACGCTGACTCGGGTCAGGACCGTTTCCAGCGACTGCCGCCCGGGGCGTCCTCGACCACCACTCCGGCAGCCACCAGCTCGTCGCGGATGCGGTCCGCGGCGGCGAAGTCCCGCGCCGCTCTCGCCGCGCTTCTCGACTGGACCAACCTCTCTATCTCCGCGTCGCTCAGGCCGCCGAGTTCCTCGTCCGGCGCGGACCCGGAATCTCCGTTCCAGGCGCTCGCGTCCAGCACCGCCAGCACCTGATCGGCGCGCTGCAGCAAGCCCTCCACCCGCTCCCGGGCGCCGGACGGCAGACCCCGGTCGATCATGCCGTTCACGTCATGGACGAATCGGAACACCGCGCCGAGGGCGGCGGAAGTGTTCAGGTCGTCGGCCAGGGCGGCGGCGAAGGCTCCTTCGAAGCCCGTCACGACCTCTTCGAGAGGCGCCTTGTCGCTAGCCTGCTCCGTCTCATGAGCGAGTCGAAAGCGCATGTCGTCGACCCGCTTGAGAGCCCTGTCCGCCTCCGCCACCTTGGCGAAGGTGAAGTCGAGTTGCTGCCGGTAGTGAACCGAGATCAGGAGGTAGCGGATCGAACGGGCCGCCAGTCCTCTCGTCTCGAGATCGGCAAGCGTGTAGCAGTTGCCCAGGGACTTGGACATCTTGTCGCCGTCGACGGTCAGGTGCTCCGAGTGGAGCCAGTACCGAGCCAGCGGGCTGCCGTTCGCGGACTCGCTCTGGGCGATCTCGTTCTCGTGATGCGGAAACAGGTTGTCGACCCCGCCGCAGTGAATGTCGAAGGTTGTCCCCAGGTACTTCTGGCTCATCGCCGAGCACTCGATGTGCCACCCCGGACGACCGGGTCCCCAGGGTGACGCCCATTGCGGCTCGCCCTCCTTGGCCCCCTTCCAGAGGACGAAGTCGCGCGCATCCTCCTTGCCGTACTCGTCGCTCTGCACCCGCTCGCCGCGGCGCACCTGATCGAGGTCGATTCCCGACAACTTGCCGTAGTCCTCGTCGGCGGCGATGCGGAAGAAGACGGAGTCATCGGCCCGGTAGGCGTAGCCTTCCTCCAGTAACTGTTCGACCATCGCGATCATCTCGTCGATGTGACAGGTGGCTCGAGGGTAGTGCTCCACCCTCTCGATCCGGAGGGCGGCCAGGTCCTCGAAGAAGGAACTGACATGGGGCGCGGTAAACGCACCGATGTCGACGCCCGCCTCGAGCGCCGCTGCGATGATCTTGTCCTCGACATCGGTGAGGTTCATCGCCTGCGTGACCCGGTAGCCGAAGAATCTGAGCGTCCTCCGTAGCACGTCCTCGAACACGAACGTGCGCAGGTTCCCGATGTGAACCCGGTCGTAGACGGTCGGGCCGCACGTATAGAGCCGGACGTGACCAGGCTCGAGCGGCTCGAGTTTCTCCAGCCGTCGCCCGAGAGAGTTGTAGAACTTCACCGCTTCCATCAGGCGACTCCATGCCGCGTTGAACCCGGATGGCGCGACTCGCGCCACACGCGACCCACCCGGCGCGCCCGCTGGCAGGCGCGTGGACGGCACCGGCGACAGTAGCAACGGCGACCGGGGCGGGTCCACCCGTCGCGCCAGCCGCCTCGGAGCCAAACGTCTCAGAGATCGACGCTGACCGTTCCGCCCACCCAGTTCAGCGAGATCCGATCACCGAACCCGTCGAAGGCCTCCTGGCCGCTGAAGTCGAAAACCCCGCTGCCGTTGGCCACCGCGGTGAAACGGACAACCGCGACCGTGCCGCCGCCGGTCAGACCGGCCACCGCCCCGAAATGGGTGGCGCCGACGAGAACCCGCCCCGCCCCGGCCTCACTGCTCTGCAGAGTGGGAAAAACGCCGGCGCCGGTGTCCTCGTAGCGCAGCAGATTCGCGGGAAACAGGAGTTCGAAGTTGAGACCGTACAGACCCTCCACGCCGGCGGCAACGACCTCGACCTCGAGCGTGGTCCCCAGCACCCTGCCCCGCAGCCCGATCGACCCGTCCCCGCCCTGCGCCGCGGAAAAGGTGACGCCACGTGGCGCCGGCGCAGCGGGCGCGGTCGGACTCCCTCCACCACCGTCGCAGGCCGCGAGTCCCAACGCCAGGACGAGAGCCACCCGCGGAAGGCTCGGGGCCCTACCTGTGCCTGACGCGCTCAGCTCTCTTCGCCGGCGCTGACCGGCCCGTTCGCGCGAAGCCGGCGGAGAAAACTCCTGGCCCGCTGTCGGCGTAGTCCACGCAGCCGATCGACGAAAAGCACGCCGTCCAAGTGATCCAGTTCATGCTGGATCGCGCGCGCCTCGAGTTCCTCCGCGTCGATTTCGAAGGCTGAGCCCTCCAGATCGGTGGCCGCGATGCGAACGGTCGCCGGGCGCGTGACCTTCTCGGTGAACTCTGGAATCGAGAGGCAGCCCTCCGTATCGGTGTCCACGCCGGCCGAGTCGACGACGCGAGGGTTCACCAGGACCCGCACCGCTTCAGGGTCCATTCCGGCCGTCGGGTCGACCACCGCGACCCGCAACTCGACGCCAACCTGGGGAGCGGCCAAGCCGACTCCAGGAGCTTCGTGCATCGTCTCGATCATGTCCGCAACCAGGCGCGTCAGATCCGCTCCGAACTCCTCTACCGGTGCGCACTCCACCCGCAGCACGGGGTCCGGGTAGAGACGGATCGGAAGAACGGGCATGCAATCCCTACGCGGCGCGGAAGCCGGACGTGGATCATACGGGAAGGTCTGCCGCCCAACCGGCCACCGTCCCCGTACGTAGACACCTGTGTGCTGTTCCCGCTACGGTCGATTCCCGGCAGTTGCCCTCCGGGGGTCCAGCCACGAACACAGGCTTCTGGCATGGGGATTGCTGAGTCAGTCAGCCGTATAGCACCTGCACCCAGGTCGGGCCAGGCCGGCCCGGCAACCGCCTCTCCGGTGGTAGCGTGCAAACTCCGACCCCGTTGGAGGACGCAAGATGAGATCCACCCTCCCGCAAGCTCTGCTGGTCGTTGTCGCGGCCGGTGCCGCAGTTGCTGCACAGGCCCAGCAACCGGTGCAGCAGGAACAGGCAGAACTCAAGGGCGTCTACAGCTTCGTCGGCGCGCTGGACGGCGAGGCGACCCTGTTCGCTGCCCGCTCGGGTGCGCAGAGCGAACTGGAGATCCATCTCCCGATCCTGCGCGGGGACCGAATCTGGACGCGACCTTACGGCCGCCTGGCCGTGCTGATGTCCGACCGCTCGATCCTGGCCCTCGATCATGACAGCGAAGTCACCTTCACCCAGATCGCCGGCTCTCCGGATGCCGACGACGTGGACTCCCTCTACGTTCTGCACCGCGGCCGCCTGAGCCTGGAAGTCGCGGACCACCTCGTGGATTCCGAGCTGCCCGCCGTCGACACGACGAATGCCAGGATCTACGCCAAGCAGCAGGGCCGCTACCAGGTCGAGAGCGACGGCGACGCCTGGACCGAAGTCGCCGTCCTGGAAGGGTTCGCCGAGGTCGTCACGCAGCGGGGTTCGGTGATCGTCCGCGGTGGCGAAGCGCTCCGGGTGCAGGGACTCGACGACCCCTGGATCGAGCTCCAGAACGGAGCCGGCGCCGCCGCCGCGGCGCTGGATGAGTGGACGGATGGGCACCGGGCCCGCCTCGCGGCCTATGCGGCGGTCGATGCCAACGGCTACGGCTCCGCGCTGGCCAACCACGGCAACTGGGTCGAAATCGAGGATCGCCAGGCCTGGAAGCCCGAGGTCGAAGACGACTGGCAGCCCTACAGCCGGGGCCGCTGGACGCATACGCCGGCCGGACTGTACTGGGTCGCCCGGGATCCCTGGGGCCCGCTCACCTACCACTACGGCAGTTGGAACCTGTACCCCGGCCATGGCTGGCTCTGGTTCCCGAGCGCGATCTACTCCCCCAGCCACGTGTACTGGTACTGGGGGCCGTCCTATGTCGGCTGGATCCCCCGGGGCTACTACCAGCGCTACTACGGAGGGCTGGGGTTCGGTCTCCGCCACGGTCTGTACGGATGGGCCGGAGGCTTCTGGGATCCCTTCAACACCTGGATCTTCTGTCCCTCAGGATACCTGGGCTACGGCCGCGGCTACACCTACGGCCGCTCCCTGCGCCGCCGGCATCCGAAGCTCTCCCGCGGCATCATCACGACGGACACGAACGGAATCGACTACCGAAACTGGCGGAACCCCGACGCCGCCCGGCAGGTGCTCCTCTCGAAGCACCCTCGCCTGTCCGAAAGCGAACTCCCCGACGTGACCGACTTCGTCGCCCGCAGAGCAGACCTGACCGAGTCTCTCCAGAGGAGGCTTGTACGGGACGACACCCAATCGGGGTCCGTCACCGTGACCGGCGGCCCCTCCGGTAGCGGTAGCGGGGGCCTCGTCGGCGTCACGGCCGGAGGCGTCAGGGCAACTCCCACCGCACGGGTGACGGGTGCCGGGGGAAGTTCCGCTTCAGGTGTCGCGGTTCGGCGAACCGCCCCCGGCCAGCTTCGGCCCGCGGGCAGCGGCCCGGCCGGAAGCACGCCCCAACTGCGGCGGGCCGGTTCGGCTCCCACCGACGCGGCGGAACCCTCCGACGCCGTAACCCGTGTCCCACGGGCGGACACCCCCGGACCCGCGAGCGTCAGCAGCGGAGGCGTGAAGGCGGCGCCCGCGCCGACAGCGACAGTCAATGCCAACGAACCGAAGCAGGCCGGCGCCGAGGCACCGACCCGCGTGGTCACGCCACGTTCCAGCGGAGGAACGCTCGATCGCAGTCGGAGGCCGACGCCAGGACGGCGCGTGCTCGACGCGATTCGCGGACGCGACGCGGCTCCGGGTCAACCCCGAACGGCAGCTCCTGGGTCCGGGCGACCGGAACGCGTCAACACACCCCGGCCGGCAACACCGCCCCGCACCAGGGCCACAACGCCGCGAACCTCAAGGGCACCGTCCACCCCGACGCGCACCCGGTCCACACCGCCACGGACCTCCAGGCCGTCGACCCCGCCGACCCGCACGCGGTCCACACCGCCGCGGACCTCCAGGCCGTCGTCCACCCCGACTCGCACCCGGTCCACACCGCCGCGGACCTCCAGGCCGTCGTCCACCCCGACGCGCACCCGGTCCACACCGCCACGGACCTCCAGGCCGTCGTCCACCCCGACTCGCACCCGGTCCACACCGCCACGGACCTCCAGGCCGCGGTCCACGCCGGCCCCACGGACACGGTCGACACCTCGAACCTCCTCGCCGCGATCGTCCTCGCCGCCGGCGCGCAGCTACTCGCCACCGTCCAGCTCTTCCGCGCCGAGGGCTTCGTCGCCGCCACCCACGGCGTCCTCATCGTCGTCACCGCCCAGCGGTAGCGGCCGCACGCCTCCCCGTCTTCCCTAGCAGTCAGCGCAGCGCGTGCGCTGCGCTGACTCGCATGGAACTGGCCGCCCACTGGGTGCGCCGGCGTCCGCAGCGGAGCGAGGCCTTCGGCCTCGCGCGTTTCTTTCAGAAAGCCGACGAGGACGTCGGCGCACCCAGTGTCTGAGGAGCGCACCCACTGGGTGCGCCGGCCGCCAGGCCGGCTCCGCTTTGGCGGCTGGAGCAGCCAGCCGCCCTGCCCTGAGCCCGTAAGATGCGTCTTTCATGAGGGCTCCTTCCTGATCATGCGCCGGGCTGTCGCCTGGTCCAGTCTGCTCCGTGTCCTGTTCGTCATCTACTGCGTCGAGGCGGGCCTGTTCCTGGTCATCGCGCCCTGGCGGGAGTTCTGGAGCCTGCTGGTCAGCAGATCGGCGCTCTCCCAGGCGCATCTGGGAAGCCTCCTCATGTTGCCGTGGGTCCGCGGCGCAGTCAGCGGATTCGGGCTGATTCACCTCATCTGGGGTATCCACGACCTGGAACGCATCCTGCTCGGCAGGCGTGCGGGCAACCAGGAAGCGTCGGTCCCGGAGCCGGACCGGGCGGGATGACGCAGACCGCCGGGATTCCGGATCTGATGGCCATCACCGATCGACGCCTGTGCGGCGGGGCATCCGGTCTGAGGCGCTGGGCCCTTTCGTTGCCGGCCGGGACCGCGATTCAGCTCCGCGAGAAGGACCTGGAGCCCGAAGCACTCATCGAGATCGGTCGGACGCTGCGAACGGTCGCGGCCGGCCTCCTGATCGTCAACGGCAGTGTGGACGTCGCCGTCTCCTGCGGCGCCGACGGCGTCCACCTGCGATCCGACCAACCATGGGACGAGGTCGCCCCTTCCGTCCGCCGACAGGGTCTTCTTCTCGGCGTATCGACTCACAGCCACCGGGAGATCGGGGCCGCGGTCGCTGCCGGTGCCGACTACGCTCTCTTCGGCCCCGTGTTCGCCTCGCCCGAGAAAACCCGATACGGCGCGCCCCAGGGTCTCGAACGACTCGAGCGGGCAGCACGGGGTGACCTCCCCGTCCTCGCGGTAGGTGGCGTCGATGCCTGCAATGCAGCCCTTCTGGCCCGTGCGGGAGCATACGGCGTGGCCGCTATCCGGGCCTTCGCCCAGCCCGACACGGCTACGGCTCTCACCAGTGCGTGGGCAATCGCGACTGGTACGATCCCGGCCTCGTGAAAGCCAGATTTCTCGTCCTCTCCGCGTGCGTGCTGGCGCTCGATCAGTGGAGCAAGTTGTGGATCGAAACCAGTTTTGAGCCCCACGGACGCCTGACGGTCCTTCCGGGCTTCTTTGATCTGGTCTACGTCCGGAACACGGGCATCGCCTTCGGGCTGTTCCCTGCCGGCGGCGAGCTGGCGGGCACCCTTCTGCTGACGGCCCTCGGATTCGCCGCGCTGGTCGTCGTCTCGCTCTACTTCCGCGCCACATCCGAGCGGGAGCCGCTTCTGCTGCTCTCGCTTTCCCTCGTCCTCGGAGGCGCCGTCGGCAACCTGGTCGACCGGTTACTCATGCGAGCCGTGACGGACTTCCTCGACGTCTACGTCGGCAGCCACCATTGGCCGGCGTTCAACGTAGCTGACAGCGGAGTGACGGTCGGGATCGTCCTGATGCTGGCGCACAGTTTCGGACCCCAGCTTCGGCGGCGTCCGAGCGCGGCGGAAGCGAGCCGCCACGGGTTGGTCCAGGCCCGCACATCGAAGTGAGTCCATCCGGCCGGGGCACGTCGCCATCCCGGGACGCTCCCGAGGGCCCCGCTCCGCGGCAACGTCTGAGCGCGCCCGCGGACGCCACCGGTGAACGGATCGACCGCTACCTGGCGCGAGTTCTCGACCTATCTCGCAGCCAGGTCCAGAACCTGCTCCGCGACGGCCGCGTGACCGTGAAAGGAGCGCCGCTCAAGTCCTCCTACCTGCTGCGGGGCAACGAGCGGATCGACTACCGGATTCCCCCGCCCCGGGCCACTGCCCTGACGCCCGAAGCCGGGCCGATTCGACTGCTGCACGAGGATGAGCATGTGCTGGTGCTCGACAAACCGGCCGGCCTGATCGTCCATCCGGGCTCGGGCGTTCGTAGCGGCACCCTCGTCAACCGGCTTCTGCATCACTATCCCGAGATCGGCGGCGTCGGATCGGCGGAGCGCCCGGGAATCGTCCACCGCCTGGACAGGGGTACCAGTGGCGCTCTCGCCATCGCCCGCACGGATACGGCCTACCGCACGCTGAGCCGTGCCTTTGCCGAACGAGAAGTGGGCAAGCTGTACCTCGCGGTCGTCTACGGCGGGCCGGACCCCACAACCGGAACGATCGATCGACCGATCGGCCGCCACCCCACCGCCCGCACTCGGATGGCCGTCGTCCCGGAATCCCGCGGAGGCCGTCCCGCGAGAACCAGCTATCGAGTACTCGCATCAGGATCGGGCGTCTCGCTTCTGGCGGTCGAACTCCTTACCGGCAGAACGCACCAGATCCGGGTCCACTGCAAAGCGATCGGCCATCCCCTGATTGGCGATCCCGCCTACGGCGAGCAGCGCTGGCGTGGCCTGGCGCCGGCGCTGCGGCGTCCCCTTCGGGAGTTTCCACGACCCGCGCTGCACGCCCGGACGCTGACGCTTCCCACTGTCGCCAGCTCACCTGCAGCAAGCTACACGGCACCCGTCCCGACGGATCTGAGGGAACTCTGCGGCGCCTGCGATCTGGCTCCCGGCCTGCCCGCGGACGAGGCCGACGAACCAGGCCTCTGACGCTAGGAACCGCCGGACTCCACGACTCCTCCCGTGAAGTCCCGGGCCACCGGCGATTCGATCGCAAGTGTCCCGCTCATCTCGATTCTGCCGTTGCAGATCCCGCCCTCGGCGATCGATACGAGGGGCGCTGCCAGATTTCCCTCGATCGATCCGGAAGAGGCTACCTCGATCTTCTCCGTCGCCCGCACGTTGCCTTCCACCTTGCCGGAAATCTGAACCGAGTGCGCCGTGACGTCGCCATGGATCCGCCCGCGGCGACCGAGAACGAACCGCCCCTTCAGCTCGACGCTCCCCTCCAGAGTGCCGTCGACCAGAACCTCCGTTTCTCCGGAGATGCTGCCCTCGATGCGGGAGCCCGCCGCGATGTAGGTACGGGCCGGCGCCGCCGAAGTCGACCTCACATCACCTGGGGGCGTCAGCGCGGCCTGCACCGCCGACTCGTCGGAATCCTTCTTGAACAACGCCATCTGTGTTTTCTCCCGGTACCCGACGCAGCAGGGACGAAAGCCACCTGGACGTGCGGCTGGAGCGGGCAACGGGACTCGAACCCGCGACATCCAGCTTGGGAAGCTGGCACTCTACCAACTGAGTTATGCCCGCCAGGAGCTGCGCGGACGGCCAAGGTAACCCAGCCACTCGCAAGCGGTCAAGCGCCCCCCGGAGCCTTGACGACCGCGCCACGCTATGATGCTCCGCCGCACCCTTCCGCTCCCCGGCCGGCTCCCTTGATGGCTACAAGCTCCTCGCACCAGAATCAGCCCCTCTACTTCTTCCCGGAGCGGCGCGTCACCGCCGAGGAGCTGGATCTGATGCTCAATGGCGGCAGTCGAAGCGAACGGTGCTACGCCGTCTCCTGCATGCTCCGGTATGCCCAGTGGGAGGACATATGGGACTATGTTTCGCGGGACGAAGTGCGTGACCTGTTCGACGATCTCGACCTCCCGGACAGCCTCCGCGCCGCCTGGGCGCGCATGCTGAAGATCGAAACCGTCGCCACCTGAGGTGGTTGGCCGCTAACGACGGTCGCCCATCACGAGGCCGCCCAGACCTCCGAGGACCGAGCCCTCGCCCTTGCTCTTGCCGCCGCCCTGGGCCGCGGCCGCGAACACCCGACTCGCCAGGCGGCTGAACGGGAGCGACTGGATCCACACCTTGCCTGGTCCGGTCAGGCTGGCGAAGAACAGTCCCTCGCCTCCGAAGAGCGCCGTCTTGATCCCGCTGACCATCTGAATGTCGTAGTCGATCTGGTTCTCGAAAGCCACCAGGCAGCCGGTATCCAGCCGCAGCGTCTCGCCGGCCGCCAGATCCCGTTCGACGACCGTGCCGCCGGCATGGACGAAGGCGAGCCCATCTCCCTCCAGTTTCTGCAGGATGAACCCCTCGCCGCCAAACAGCCCGGCGCCCAGCTTACGCTGGAACGCGATGCCGACCGACACACCCTTGGCGGCGCACAGGAAGGCGTCCTTCTGGCACAGGATTCTGTTGTTGTGGGAGGTGAGATCGAGCGGAATGATCCGGCCCGGATAGGGAGACGCGAAGGCCACGTTCCGGCGACCGCCGCCACTGTTTCCGAACACGGTCATGAACAGGGACTCCCCCGTCAGGACCCGCTTGCCGGCGGAGAGCAGCTTGTCCATGAAGCCGCCACCCTCACGTTCGGAGCCGTCGCCGAAGATCGTGTTCATCTCGATGCCGGGATCCATGTACATGAACGAGCCGGCCTCCGCGACGCAGGCCTCGCCGGGATCGAGGGTGATCTCGACGAACTGCATCTCCTCGCCCACGATCACGTAGTCGATCTCGTCCGCCATACCCCCGGGCGGCCGCGGGATCGAACTCCCGAAGGCGGAAGCGAACCGGGGCTCGCTGACCACGGGGGCCCAGTTGCCCAGGCCTTCCCGATACACGTGCGCGCTGCGAGATACGGCGCCGGCACGGATCTTCTCCGCGATCTCGTCGGCCAGAAAGGGCCCCTCCTGCTTGCCGGAGGTGGCCAGGTACCAGATGCGGTCACTCATTCGTTTCAACTCCGTGGTGGGCGGCTCCCGGGTTCGCGGATGACCGCCTATCGTGGGGCGTCGGGATCGTAGCCCACGATCCGTACCTCGAACACCCACGGCCAGTACTTCCCGGTCAGCAGGAACGTTCCCGGGCCGGGCCGGTAGGCGATGCCGTTCAGGACATCGGCCGCAGCCGCCTCTTCCTCCGTCAACAGACCTGAGGCGTCGACGATGGCGGTCACCGTGCCAGTCGTCAGTTCGATCACGGCGATCTCGTCACTGCCATAGAGGTTTGCGAAAAGGCGGTCACCGACCAGCTCGAGCTCGTTCAGGTCGGGGAGCGGCATACCCTGGTTCGTCACCCGCAGCCGCCGGCGAACCTCGAGCGTAAGAGGATCACGGAGAGTCAGGACCGGCGTGCCGTCACTCATGATCAAGTCGGAACCGTCGTACGCCAGGCCCCAGCCCTCCCCCGAGTACCGAATACGCCGCCGCTCCCGCAGCGGGTCGAGCGACCAGACCAGCGCCTCGCCCCGCCGCCAGGTGAGTTGAACCAGCCGCTCCTCGACACCCGGCAGGATGGCGATGCCTTCTCCGAACAGTCGCCGGTCCAGGTCCACCCGCGCAAGTTCTTCGCCGTCGCTCCAGCGCCACGCCCGCATGCTGGAAGAGCCGTACGAGCCGGTGCTCTCATAGACCACTCCCTCACGCCAGAGCAGACCCTGCGTGTAGGCCTCGAGATCGTGCGGCCGCCGGTCCAGCACTTCGACCCGCCACAGCTCGGGCTGCCGCGAAGCCTGCGCGCCGGTCTCCTCCGGAATCGAACTGCCGGATCCGGCAGGCGAACACCCGACCGCCGAAAAGAGGCTCAGGGCCAGAGCCAGACAGCCATCCCGCATCCGGGCCACGCTAGCAGTCAGCGCTGCGCGCGCGCAGCGCTGACGCGCATGGAACAGTCAGGTTGCGGTAGAGAATGTCGCCGCCCGACGCCCGTTCTCTGGGTGCGCGGACCTTCTGGTCCGCATCAAGCGCGATGCTGCGAAGCAGCGAGCACGAATCTGTTCCATACAAGTCGCGTCCGACTCCTGCCGCCCTCCCCTTGACCGTTCCTCCCCGGGTTGGAAGAGTGGCGTCCCGTGCACGCGTCCTTCCTTCGCAGGATCTCCCTGCTCGCCGTCGGCGCTCTGCTCGCGGCCGCCTGGTTCGCCTTCGCGCAGCCGGCCGCCGACACCTCGCTGACAAGTCCTCGGGAGACGATGCGCGTCTTCCTCGAAGCGTTCGCGACCGAAAGCGGCCAGCCGGATCTGAATGCCGCCGCATCCTGCCTCGACCTCGGCGACCTTCCCTTCCCCGTCCGCGCGCGCCAGGGCCGGAACCTGGCGAACGAACTGAAGCACGTGATCGACCGACTCGAGCTTGTGGAGTTCGACGCCATTCCGGACGACAGCGAGTTGGAACAGTGGGTGTTCAGTGAAGAGCTGTCCGTGCCCATCGTCCTGGCCCCCGACAGCGACGGCCGCTGGCTCTTCGATCGGTCGACCGTCGCCGCGATTACCGCCCTGTACCAGGAAACAAGCGAGCGTACGGTGGTCGAAGGCGTCGAGGAAGCGCCGGTCACCGCGGCGATCTGGCTCCGGGACCGGGTTCCCGAGTCGTTGCGCAGCGGCGGCTTCATCCTCTACCCCTGGCAGTGGCTGGCGCTGCCGATCCTGCTCCTGCTCGGCCTCCTCATCGACCGGATCGTCGTCTGGATCTCTTACGGATTGCTCGCAAAGCCCCTGAGCGGACGCTACGACAACCTGGACCTGCCGGGCGCCCGCCGCATTCTTCGTCCTACCGGACTGCTGGGCATGGCGGCCGCGTGGTGGCTCGGAATCCAATGGCTCGGCCTGCCCCCTCAGGTCGACGCCTGGCTCGATACGACGCTCCTCGTTCTCCTGCTGCTGGCGCTGGGCCGCGCCGCCTTCGCCCAGATCGACCTCCTGGGGACGGCGCTGCGAGCCCGCGCCGCCAGGAGTGAGAACCGGTTCCAGGACCAGTTGGTTCCGTTCGTCACGAAGACCCTCAAGCTGGCTGTCGGCATCTTCGGCGCCGTCTTTCTGATCGCCCGCCTGGGCGGGGATGTCACCGCGCTGCTCGCCGGCCTGGGCCTGAGCGGATTGGCGGTGGCGCTCGCGGCACAGGACCTGCTGAAGAACCTCTTCGGTTCGATCACGGTGCTGCTGGACCGCCCCTTCCGGGTCGGCGACTGGATCAAGATCGGCGATGTCGAAGGTGTAGTCGAAGATGTCGGCTTTCGGAGTACCCGGGTCCGCACCTTCTACGCCTCCTTGATCACCCTGCCCAACGCCCGCCTGATCGACGCCTCGGTCGACAACTACGGCGCCCGACAGTTCCGGCGCTGGAGCACCCGTGTCCAGATCACGTACGACACGCCGCCGGCCAGCGTCGATGCGTTCTGCGAAGGCATCCGGCAGCTCGTGCGCGACAACGAGTCGATGCGGAAGGACGCGTTCGAGATCCACCTGAACGAGTTCGGTCCCCACGCGCTCGAGATCATGCTCTACGTCTTCTTTCTGGCGCCGGACTGGAGCACCGAGTTGCGCCTCCGCCACGACCTGGCGCTGGACATTCTGCGCCTCGCCGACCGTCTGGGTGTCCGGATCGCCTTCCCCACGCAGACGATTCAGTTGGAACAATCGTCCGGCGAGCCTCCGGACGCCTGACCGGCAGGCAGGACAATCCGTACGGACAGTCCCCCACCCGGCCTCCTGGAGGCTGCGATCGTGCCGCCGTGTTCCTCCACGATGCGCCGCGCGATCGGGAGGCCCAGGCCCGTGCCGCCACTCGAAGTCGAAAAGTAGGGCTCGAAAATGCGTTCCAGGTCGGGATCCGGGACACCCGGCCCCCTGTCGTCGACGGTCACGGCGAGCGCACCGTCGTCGCCGACCGGCGCCACGGTCACACGGACCTCGCCGCCCCCCTCGCTCGCACCGAGGGCGTTCTCCAGCAGGTTGCGGACAGCTCGCTGCACGAGGCGCCGGTCGAAGGCAATCTGCGCCGCCCCCTCGTCCGATTCCGACTGGAACACGACGTCGACACCGTCCGGGGGCGGACGCCGGTAGCCGTCGACGACTTCCAGGACCGCGGCCGCCAGGTTCCCCGGCGCCGGCTGGGCCAGCGGAATCCTGCTGTAGGTCGAAAACTCACCCGCCGTGCGGGCCAGTTCGTCGACCTGCACGAGGATGTTGTCCGTGCAGCGCTCGAAGATTTCCTCCAGCCGCTCCGGGGCATCCCGCCACACCTGCCGCAGATGCTCGGTCGAGAGGCGGATCGGGGTCAGGGGGTTCTTTACTTCGTGGGCGATCAGCCGCGCCATCTCGGCCCAGGCCTCGAGTCGTTGTGCCTCCTCTTCCCGGGCCCGGTTCGAAGCGATGCGGGCCGCCATGCCGTCGATCGCAGTGCCCAGCGTCTTCAGTTCCGTCTCCTGCGGCTCGAAGCCGAGCGAGGATGCGCCGCCGGCAATTCGGCCTGCACCATCGATCATTTGCATCAGCGGCCTTGTGAAGCCCCGGGCGAGACGCGCACCGACGGTGACGAGCAACAGGACCAGGGCCATCGTGATGACCAGGGCCTGCCGCCTCAGGGTGGCGAGTTCCCGGGTGGCCGCTTCCTGCTGCGCCAGCAGCGGTACCGAAACGAAGAGTCCCGACTCCCCGGGGCGCTCTTCTCCCAGGGAGACGGGCGTGTACAACTCCAGGTAGGAGGCGCCCCGACCGGCCGTCTGTACGCGGGCGGCTGTCGGGTGCCCCAGCAGGGCCAGTCTGCTGTAGACGTTGCCGGGAATGCGCTTGGGCATCAGCCCGGCGGTGAAGAGGTCCGGCTTGCTCGACGCGTAGACGCTGCCTCGCCAGTACAGGTTCACTTCGTGCCCCACGACCTCGGCGAGCCAGGCCAGGAGTTCGTCGTCCAGTTGGGCGTCCATCGAGAACCCCGCCTCCAGGCCGAGGAGAAAGTCCGTCAGGACGTACTCGAGCGACACCAG
>JAGWAG010000015.1:19712-24995 GCA_021296535.1 Acidobacteriota bacterium
CGGACGTCGGGCAGAAGGGTCTCCCGCAACGTCGCCGCCGGCAGGCTGATCACGAGAACCGCGAGGGCCGCCGCGGATACAGCCAGCACGAGCCGCGCAGCGACCGTGGCGATCCCCCACAGGCTCTCCGCCACGGACTGCTCGGGCAGCAGCGCGACAACCCACAGCCCTTCGAGGCCGGTCGGGCTGAACCAGGCCAGGGCGGGTCCCGCCGGTGTCTCCACGTGGAGGGTCCGACTCGGATCCACGGCTTCGGAGGGCGCCGGCAACAGCCAGTCCTCCTGCCACCGCGAGACGAGCGGTCGGCCTGCACCGTCGACATAGGCGAGGAGCGCCTGTGCCGGCGGACTCGCACCGCTCCGGCCCGGGCCACCCCGGAGCAGACGCAACTCGAGTTCGGCGCCAGCTCCCGAGGTGACGCCGCCCCAGACGTCGAGGCGCGGGAACGCTTCCGTCCAGAAGCGAACCGACCCCCAGCCCTGTCCCGCGGAGACCACCGTGACCTCATCCGACGCGCTGCGCCGCTGCTGCCAGATTGGCAGGTCGCCGGGCGGCCAACGGGCGCTGTCGACCGCCAGGTCCCCGGTCGCGGTGTCGACCGGCAGGCCGTACGAGAAGGTCGACGAAACCCCGTTCTCCCGAATCACGACGAGAGCCGAGTACAGCTCGGAAACGGCGAGAGGCGACCGGCGCCAGAGCTCCAGCGCGAGATCCTGGTGATCGTCGAGTTCGTTCGGATCGCCGAGAGCCAGTTCCCTCAGGTCGCTCGACGCCAGGAAGGAACGCGTTGCCTCGGGGGCGGGAGCGTCGAGACCGCCTCGAGCACTCTCCAGGAGCAGCGCACGAACCGCGGGCCGATGAGTGACCTCGGCAAGCAGGCCCACGCCCAGGGCCGCCGCGGTAGCGATAAGCAGAAGGTGCATCCAGTCCCGGCCATCCCGCCAACCGATAGTCCACAGCGCGGTTCCGGCGAGCAAGACCCAGGCCGCCAGCAGGACCGCCCAGTGACCGATCGGCCCTCCGAAGGAACCTCCGAGATCGGCCGGCGCCCCCGCCGCGTCCGCAGCCCCGATCTGCCAGCGATAGAGGCCGTAGCCCACTGCCGACGCGACTCCCGCCAGGCCGACAGCCGCGGCGGCGCGCCCGGGCCGCTTCCGCGTTCCACCGCTCCAACGGCGGAAGACCCAGGCCAGCGACAGACCAGCTCCCAGGCTGACGGACTCCTCGTTGCCGTTCCGACGCCGGTTCGAATCGGAGCCTCAGCCAGGGTGCCGGAACGCCTTCCGGGGGAGCGAGTTCCCGAATCCCGATTGCCTCCAGGGCAGGCGCCATGGGCTCCGCTGAGTAATCCCGAACGGACCATCGGACGCCGTAACGCCGCAGTCCGAACGGCGTCGGGATCGGCAGCGTGTCGGTCGGGAAGCTGTTGCCGACGACCAGTCTCCATCCGCCCTCACCCGTACTCATGTCGACGGCCGCGTAGAGCGAGACCGCGGTGAAGCCGACCGTCTGGTTGACGCCGCCGGGAAGCAGGCGATCGAGAGGCAGATCGTGCCTCAGCCCTGAGCCGCCCCAGGCCTGCGCCAGGCCGTCAGGATCAACCAGCACGAGAGTGCGGTCGCCCTCGTTACTGGCCCGATCCAACTCCTCGAAGACCCTCTGCCTGGACAGAGCCGAGCCGAGGGGAAGCGTGCCGGTCCGTCGGACACCGTCGGCCGCCCGCTCGGCACCCGCGAGCAGCTCCAGGAGCAGATCCTGGTACGCAGCCTCCATCGCGGCCATCTGCCGTGGACTCGGAAGCGGTGACCCGTCGGCCCGCGGCCAACGCTCGACCGCCAGCAGAATCGCGGCCAGAACGAAAAGGCCGAAGATCACGCGAAGCTCGACCGTCCCCCAGCCGCGCTCCGCCCCGGAGGTCGTCATCGTTCGGCCGCTGCAACCGCCGCGCGGACCGACGCGAGAATCCGGGCCGCGATCTGATCGGCCGCTCCGGTCGAGGTGTCGATCATCTCGTAGCTCGCATCGTGCCGTAGCGGCGAGGCTCTGCGCTGGCGGTCGCGCTTGTCCCGGGCCTGAATCTGCCGCCTCAGGCTCTCGCGGTCGTCGGCATCCAGGCCGCCCAGTTGCCGCAGGCGCCGTTCGGTCCGGACTTCGAGCGGCGCGTCGAGATAGAACTTGTACCTCGTCTCAGGAAACACGACCGTGCCGATATCGCGACCCTCGACCACCGCGCCTTCCCTGGCCGCGAACTCCCGCTGCCTCGCCACCAGCCAGGAACGCACCCTGGGGTGAACCGCGACCCGGGAGGTCGCCGCGTCGACCCGGGGGGTACGAAGCGACGCTCCGGGAGCGAAGCCGTCGACAACCACATCCGCTTCAGCTTCCCGGATGCGCAACTCGAACTTGATCCTGCCGATCAACTCCTCCATCGCCGACTCGTCGGCCGGATCCAGACCGTCCTCCAACGCCTTCCACGCCACGGCCCGGTACATGGCTCCCGTGTCGAGATAGGGAACGCCGAGTTCCGCCGCGACCCTGCGAGCCACGGTGCTCTTGCCGACTCCGGCCGGGCCGTCGATGGCGACGACCGTCACCGACTCCGCGGTCCCCGCCGGTGGCCACTCGAACGCGGTCGCGAGCCCGGCCCCGAACCGGCCCGCAGGGTCGCCACCTCACCCGACGAGAGTTCGCGCCAACTCCCGGGCCGCAACCCGGCATCCTCGAGACGGCCGATCGCGACTCGTCGCAGTCGCTGCACCGGGTGTCCGACCCGGAAGAACATCTCCCGGATCTGCCGGGTCTTCCCCTCACGCAGCTCCATCGACCACCAGCTCGACGACCTCGCGGTCCTGCCGCCCCGGCGGGCTCGCACCGGACGCGGCGTCACCGGTCTGGTTCGGCGGCCGCCGATGAACATGCCACGTCCGAGTCGCTCGAGCGCCGCCTTGCCGGGGAAGCCCCGCACCTTGACGAGATAACGCTTGGAGCACCCGAAGCGGGGATGGGTCAGCCGGTTCGCGAGATCGCCGTCGTCGGTGAAGAGCAGCAGGCCCTCGGTGCGGTAGTCCGCCCCACGGGCTTGAGCCGTCCGCGCCACCTCTCGGGGAGCAGGTCCATCACCGTGGGCCGCCCTTCCGGGTCACTACGGGTCGTCACGTGACCGGCCGGCTTGTTGAGCAGAACGTAGAGCGCCGCGGCGGTTTGCACGATCGGCTCACCATCGACGCGCACCGTCTCCGTTGCCCTTCCACGCTGCTCCACGCGGTCACCTAGCACCGCGATCCGATCGCCGATCGTGACCCGTCCGGCCAGGATCAACTCCTCGGACCCACGCCGCGAGGCGATGCCGGCCCGGGAGAGGATCTTCTGCAGCCGCTCTCCTCGGGGCTCCTCAGCCATCGTCCGGTTCCCGCGGCCTGGGACGGTTCCTCCTCGGCCGCGGCCAGGAACGTCTCTTCGAACTCCTCGAGCGGCGGTAGCTCCGAGAGCGAACGCAGACCGAAGTGCAACAGAAAGTCGCGCGTCGTGGCGTACAGAAACGGACTCCCGACCACCTCCTTGCGGCCGGAGATACGGATCAACCGGCGCTCGAGGAGGGTCTTCAACACGCCCGAGGAATTCCTGCCCCGCAGCTCCTGGATCTCCGGACTCGTGACCGGTTGGCGGTACGCCACGATCGCCAGGGTCTCGACCGCCGCCATGGACAACCTGCTACGGCCCGCCACCTCGAAGAACCGGCGGAGGTAGGGGTGTAGGTCGGACCGGGTCACCAGGCGGTAACCGCCGCCGGCCCGGTCGAGGACGATGCCACGGTTCGGCGATCCGCCCGTATCGTCTGGCCGGTAGCGGTCGAGAACCGCCTGAAGCGCCTCCGTCGCGCGTTCCCGATCCTGTTCGGTGAACACCTCCAGGAGCTTCTCCTCCGGCTGCGGGTCGGGACTGGCAAAGAGCAGCGCCTCGAACACCGCCTCCATCTCGGCCGCGTCGGTCATCCGGTCAGATCCTCAAGCAAGACCGGATCCAGCGCGCGCGTCGTGCGGAACAGGAACACCGAGCCGCCGTCCGATGCGTGGAGGCGGACCAGATTGAGACGGGCCATCTCCAGCACAGCGAGGAAACACGCGATCGCCTCCGCGCGACTGGACAGGGCGAACAGGTCATCCTTCAGATCGAGCGACCGCCCACCCTCGAAGCGGCTCAGGAGCCGATCGATCTGCTCCCGGACGGTGAAGGTCTCGCCCTGGTAGATCAGCGGACCGGGGTGCTCCTCGTCATAGCGCTTCAGCACGCCGCGCAGCACCTGGAGCAGGTCGAACAGCGAAAGATCGCCCAGGTCGAACTCCTCGTCGTCGCCGCTGCCGAGGTTCTCCGTGCCGCCGCGTGTCCAGAGACCGTGGCGGAGGTCGTCGACCTCGGCAAGGGTCTGCGCGGCCTCCTTGAGCCGCTGATACTCCAGCAACCGCTCGATCAGCTCGCGGCGCGGGTCTTCCGGCTCCGCCCCGGGTTCGGGTTCGGGTAGCGGCAGCAAGACCCTGGCCTTGAGCTGAATCAGGAGCGCAGCCTCGTAGATGTACTCGGCGGCGATGTCGAGGTCGAGTTCGTCCATCAGGCCAAGGTACTCGTGGAACTGATCGCAGATCAGCGCAACCGGGATGTCCGTGATCTCGATTTCGTTGATCCGCACGAGGCGAAGCAACAGGTCGAGCGGACCCTCGAACTCCGGCAACTCGACCCGCCAGGAGGCCGGCAGCAAACTGGTTGCCGCCCGGGCGCTGGCGGGTCCTGAAGTCATCCGTCCGGATTCTTCCACACCGGCGGGGCCGGTCCACCGGCTCGCTCCACCGCCTGCAGCCCCACCGCCTTCAGCCACTCTTGCGCGGCGTGGCGCGGACGGTAGCCCTGGTCCAGCCGCCGCCGCCCGGCCTCGCCCCGGCGGCGCGCCTCCGCGGCGTCGGAGGTCGCCGCGATCAACGCGTCGGCGAGTGCGCTCGAACGTTCCGGCGGCACCAGCCAGCCGGTTTCCCCGTCGACGACGACCTCCGGAATGCCGCTGACCGCGGAAGCGATGACGGGAACACTGTCGTCCATCGCCTCGAGAATCACCAGTGGCATGCCCTCGTAGGTGGAGGGTACGACGAGCGCCGTCGCGCGCTGCCGCAAACGGGCGACGTCCGAGCGTGAGCAGCGGCCCGCGAAGCGGACAGCCGCCCCCAGCCCAAGACCGCGGGCCAGCCTGGAAAGCGACTCGCGCCTCTCCCCGTCGCCCGCGATGACCAGCCGCGG
>JAGWAG010000016.1:0-23719 GCA_021296535.1 Acidobacteriota bacterium
GATGGTCGGCGTGCCGGCGAAGTCGGCCGGCGCGGTGAAGAGCTGGATGCTGCCGAGCGGCGGGTCGAAGCTCTCGGAGACCTCCGCTATCGCCTCCCCAAACGCCGCGACGGTGTCGTACCCCATCGCGTCCGTCATCGGAAACGCGGTCACGTTGGAGGGGCAGACAAGCGCGTCGACGGTGGAGAGCATGGCCTCGAATCGCCCGGCGAACGCCGCGCGGCGCTCGGTCGCCGCGGCGTACATCTCGTCGCTCACCTGCGAACCGAAGTCCAGGAAGTCCCGAAAGTACGGCCCGTAGTCTTCGGCTCGGCCGGGGTACGTCGCGGCGTGAGCCCGGACGGCCTCGTAGGAGGCCAGGGTCCACCAATCCTCGAAGGGCGCCGCCGGCATCTCGACCTCCGTTACCTCGGCACCCAGGCCGGCAAGCACCTGTAGCGCCTCCTCGACGGCGGCGGCAACCGCGGGATCGACGCCCTCCGAGGCGTAGCGCCGGTCGAACCCAAGCCGCATCCCGGCGACATCGCCATCGAGCATGGCCAGAATGGAAGGCACCGGAGCGTCCAGCGTCGTCGGGTCGTTCGCGTCGGCGCCGGCTATCGCCTCGAGCATGATCGCGGCGTCGGCGACGCTCCGCGTCATCGGCCCGATGTGGTCGAGCGATCCGGCGAGCTCGAGCACGCCGTAGCGGCTGACCCGCCCCCAGGTCGGCTTGAGGCCGACGATGCCGCACTGGGCCGACGGGAACCGGATCGATCCGCCGGTGTCCGACCCGAGGGAACCGAAGCAGAGTCCGGCTGCGGTCGCCACTCCCGAGCCGCTCGACGAGACCCCCGTCCACAGGTTCTCGTCCCACGGGTTGATCGGAATGTCGAAGTCCGGGTGGTAGCCGGCCATCGCGCCCTCCGTCAGGTTCAGCTTGCCCAGGAGAACGGCGCCGGCGGCGTGAAGCCGCTCGACCACCGTGGCGTCGAACTCGGGAACGACGCCCATCGTGCGCACGCCCTTCGTGTAGCAGAGGTCCTTGACGGCGATCGGGACACCGTGAAGGGGCCCGCGGTAGCGTCCGCCCTCGATCTCCGCCTCGGCCGCGCGCGCCGCGGCCAGCGCCTCGTCCGCCATCACGGTCGCGTAGCTCTTGAGCCGGCCGTCTACGGCGGCGATCCGGTTGAGCATCGCCTCCGTCAGGGTGACCGGCGACAGCTCGCGGGTTTCGATCAGCCGCGCGACATCGCGCAGGCTCATGTAGTGGACCTCTTCGTCGGGCATCGGTGCTCCTTCGGGCGGCGCTCCCGTGGTCGCTTCATCCGCGCCGCAGCCCGCGAGGAACGGTCCGGCCGCGCCGGCTCCGACGAGTCCCAGCGCCGCGCGGCGTGTCAACTTCAAGCGGCCGCCAGACCGACCGCTTCGAGTTCCGCGTCGACCATCATCTCGACGAGCTGCCGGAAAGTGACCTTGGGCCTCCATCCCAGACGTTCCCGCGCCAGGCTCGCATCGCCGCAGAGCGCGTCGACCTCGGCCTTGCGAAAGAACCGGGGGTCGACCGCGACCAGCACCCGCCCGTCTTCCGCCACGCCCTGCTCGTCCACCCCTGAACCGCGCCAACTCAGCGGCAGCCCGGCATGGGCGAAGGCGATCTCGCAGAACTCCCGGACGCTGCGCGTGTCGCCGGTCGCGATCACGTAATCCTCCGGCTGCTCCACGCGCAGCATCAACCGCATCGCTTCTGTGTACTCGCCGGCGAAGCCCCAGTCGCGCCGCGAGGACAGATTGCCAAGGTGAACCCGCTCCTGCAGACCCGCCCGGATGCGCGCCGCGGCCAGCGCGATCTTGCGGGTGACGAAGTTCACGCCCCGGCGGGGCGACTCGTGGTTGAACAGGATCCCGTTGACCGCGAACAGGCCGTAGGCCTCGCGGTAGTTGCGCGTGATGTGGAAGCCGTAGGCCTTCGCCGCGGCATACGGGCTGCGCGGATGGAACCGGGTCGTTTCGTTCTGGGGCGACTCGACCACGCGCCCGAAGAGCTCGGAGGAGGAGGCCTGGTAGAAGCGCGCCCGGGGACAGTGCCGGCGCATCGCCTCCAGCAGTCGCAGCACGCCGAGGCCGGTGACCTGCCCGGTCGCCGCCGGCAGTTCGAAGGAGACCTGGACGTGGGACTGCGCGCCGAGGTTGTAGATCTCGTCGGGCTGGACCGTCGCCATCGCGCGGTCGAGCGACGACGCATCGGCGAGATCGCCGGCGATCAGGCGAAGCCGGGGCCCCGACTCGTCGTTCCCCTCCAGCAGGTGGTCGATCCAGCGAGTATTGCCCGGCTGGGACGCCGGGCGCGCCAGACCCCAGACGTCCCAACCTTCGCCGAGCAACTGTTCCGCAAGGTAGGAGCCGTCCTGGCCGGTCACGCCCGTGACCAGCGCCCGAGGCCTGGAACTGCCGGCGCTCATACCAACTGAAGCAGGTGGCCCATCTTCTCGCGCTTGGCCCGGAGGTACTCGCGATTCGACTCGTTCGGCTCCACCTCGATCGCCACCCGATCCACGATCTCCAGGCCGTAACCGGAGAGCGCGATGTACTTGTGCGGGTTGTTCGTCATCAGCCGCATCCGTCGGACACCGAGGTCACGCAGGATCTGGGCGCCGATGCCGTAGTCGCGCTGGTCGGCCCGGAACCCCAGCTTGTGGTTCGCCTCGACGGTGTCGTGCCCCTGGTCCTGCAACTCGTAGGCCCGAAGCTTGTTGAACAGGCCGATGCCCCTGCCTTCCTGCAGCAGATAGAGCAAAACCCCGGTCCCCTCGGCCCCGATCTTGGCCAGCGCCTGGTAGAGCTGAATGCCGCAGTCGCAGCGCTCGGAGTGGAACACGTCGCCGGTCAAACACTGGCTGTGGACGCGCACAAGAATGTCCTGGTCCGGCGTCGGCTCGCCCATCACCAGGGCGACGTGCTCTTCGCCCGTCAGCTCGGCCCGGTAGGCGTACGCCTTCATGTCGCCGTACGGGGTGGGCAACGTCGGCGAGGCGACCCTCTCGACCAGGCTCTCGTTGCTCAGCCGGTAGCGGATGAGATCCGAGACCGTGATCATCGGCAGATCGTGGGTTCGGCTGTACTTCACCAGGTCGGGCACCCGCGCCATCGTGCCGTCGTCGTTCATGATCTCGCAGATCACGCCGGCCGGCTTCAGCCCCGCCAACGTCGCCAGGTCCACGGACGCTTCGGTCTGGCCGGCCCGCTTGAGGACGCCGCCCTTCTTGGCCCGTAGCGGAAACACATGACCGGGCCGCAGCAGATCCTGAGGGGCGGTGTCCGGATCGATCGCGGTCTCGATCGTCGCCGCGCGGTCCGCCGCCGAGATCCCCGTCGTCACCTTGCCCCGGGCCTCGATCGAGACGGTGAAGGCGGTCTCGAACGGCGACGTGTTGTCCCGCACCATGAGCGGGAGGTCGAGTTCGTCGCAGCGGTCCTCGGTCATCGCGAGGCAGATCAGGCCGCGGCCATTCGTCGCCATGAAGTTGATCGCTTCGGGCGTCACCTTGTCGGCGGCGATCGCCAGGTCACCCTCGTTCTCCCGATCCTCGTCGTCCACGATGATCACCTGGCCGCCTTCCCGAAAGACGGCCACGGCCTCCTCGATCGGCGTGAAGACAGTCGCGTCGCGGTCAGGTTTGGACATGGCGCGATCGTAGCAGCGACACCTAGCCGCCCCAGCCCAGCTTGCTGCGCAGGGCGTCGTAGTGGGTCTGGCCATCGACTCGTGCCAGCAGGGCCCTCGACCCCGACGCGGTCACGACCACCTGGTCGCCGCCCCCCAGTCGCGCCCCCTCCTGGCCGTCGAGGGTGAGGTACACCTCCTCGTCCCGGCTGCCGAGCGTCATCGCGATCGTGCTGGTCTCCGGCACGACGATCGGCCGCATGGACAGGGTGTGCGGCGAAATCGGCGTCAGCAGCGCGACCGGCAGCGTCGGGTAGAGGATCGGACCGCCGGCCGAGAGGCTGTAGGCGGTCGATCCTGTCGGCGTCGAGACGATCAATCCGTCAGAGCGGTAGAACGCGACCGGCTCGCCGTCGATCTCGACCTCCAGGTGGATCATCCGCGCCAGAGCGCTCTTGTGGACCACGGCGTCGTTCAGCGCCCGGTACCGGCTCACACTGCCCGCCTCGCGCTTCAGCTCGACGTCGAGCAGCAGCCTCTCTTCGACCTCGAACCGGCCCTCGAGAATCGCACCCAGGTTCGCATACAGGCCCTCGCGTCCGATCTCCGCGAGATAGCCCAGCGTGCCGAGATTGACCCCCACGATCGGCACTCCGGGACGGTTCCGAGCGACCGACAGCAGCGTGCCGTCACCGCCCAGAACCAGGATCAGGCCGACCTGACTCGAGTCTGCGTCGGCGACGGAGACGCCGCGATCCCGGAGCCAGCGCCTCACCTCGGCAGCGGTCGCGGCGGCCCGCTCGCTGTCCTGCTTGGCAACGACCGCGACCTGGTCGATGTTCGTCATTTCACGAAGGGCGGGACGGTTGTGTCCTGAAGTGGGCGAGGATCTCTCGATTGCCTGCCGGTCCCCGAAGATCGCAGTCTACCGAGGCAACGAAGCGAAGCCCGAGCGCGCTCAGGTCACCGATCCCGACGCAGGGCGTCGTCGCGCACCACACCGCCCTTGCCGACCTGACCGCGGCCCGCTTCGAACTGCGGCTTGACCAGCACGACCAGATCGGCTCCGGACGCGAGGTGCGGCAGGAGCGCCGGAGCCACCTTGACCACCGAGATGAACGAGACGTCCATCGTCGCGATCCGGCACCGCTCCGGAAGGGCATCGGCCCGGAGGTACCGGGCGTTGATCCGCTCCATCACGACCACCCGGGGATCGCCGCGCAGCCGCGCGTCGAGCTGGCCGTACCCCACGTCCACCGCGTAGACGCGGGCCGCTCCGTGCTGCAGAAGGCAATCCGTAAAGCCGCCCGTCGAGGCCCCGACATCGATACATGTGGCGCCCTCCGGGTCGACCCCGAAGTTGCGAAGCGCCTGCTCCAGCTTGCGGCCCCCGCGCGACACGTAGGGCTCCGAGCGGCCCCGCACCTCGATCCCGGCGTCCGCCGCAACGGCAGCGCCCGGCTTGTCGCGGCGCTCGCCGTCCACCCAGATCTCGCCCGCCATCACCGCCCGCTTCGACTGTTCCCGGCTGCTGAACAGCCCGCGCTCGACCAGCAACTGATCGAGACGGATCCTCACGAGCCCCGGTGAACCAGGAAAGCGACCAGGGACCGGAAGAGCCGGCGCCGCGCGGGAAGCTTCTCGACCAGGGCCAGGCACCGATCGGCGGCCTGGCGAGCCTTCTCCCGGCTGCCGTCGAGACCGAACAGGTGCGGATAGGTCAGCTTGGCGGCCTGCCGGTCCTTGCCGGCCGTCTTGCCCAACTGCTCCGAACTGCCCACCTCGTCGAGGATGTCGTCGCTGATCTGAAACAGCAGCCCGAGTTCCGCGCCGATCCCCCCGAGCAACTTCGAACGATCGTTCCCGGCGCCCGCGTAGATCCCTCCCAGCCGGGTGCTCGCTTCGATCAGCGCGCCCGTCTTCAGCCGATGAATCCGCTCGAGGACCTGCGCGGCGCGCTCCCGTCCGGACCGACCGCCGGGGACAACGGCGCCTTCGTGCTCCAGGTCGAGGACCTGCCCCCCGATCATCCCCGCGACGCCCACGGCTTCGGCCATCAGCCGCACCGCCCGCAGCCGCCGCTCCGGCGACGCCGAAGCCGGCTCCGCGGCCAGGACCGCGAACGCCTGGTTCAGCAGCGCGTCGCCGGCCAGCACCGCCATCGCCTCGCCCTGCACCTTGTGCAGCGTCGGTCGACCCCGCCGCAGGTCGTCGTCGTCGAGTGCGGGGAGGTCGTCATGAACCAGGCTGAAGGTGTGGATCATCTCGATCGCGGCGCCGCCCGGCAGGAGATCGGGGAGCGAAGCACCGCACGCTTCGCCTGCAAGCACGACCAGGGCAGGCCGCACCCGCTTGCCGCCAGCGAACACGCTGTAGCGCATCGCCTCGGAGATGGCGGCGGGTTCCGTCGCCGCTGCCGGCAGGAACCGGTCCAGCGCCTCGTCGACCTGTGGCCGCAGCGTGGACAGGAACGACGGGAAGTCCGTCACGAGTCGTTCGTCCGCTCGTTCTCCCCAGCCGCCTCCGGCAGGGCTTCCGCGGCCGGCAGAGCCTCCGCGACCAGCATGATCGGCATGTCGCTGACGATCGGATAGACGAGGTCGGACTCCCGGCACAACAACCCTTCGGAAACCACCGGCTCCTCGCCCGCGAAGTGCTCCCGGTAGCGGGCCACGAGCCGCTCGCACACCGGCGCCGGCAACGGTGTTGTGGTCAGAGCGCCCTTCGACTTGGGGCACACGAGAAGTTCGAGCAGTTCGGGATCCACAGCCATCTGGCGACTACCTCTTACCTGGACCAGCGGAGAAGGAGGGAATTCACACCCGGGTTGCGACGATAGTAGGACGAGTTGGACAGATGGAAGAAACCGAAGCTCACGCGCGATCCGTTGCGCAGCCGCCGTCCGACCGCGATCCCGGAGCGAAACTCGAGCTCGCCGCCGATGTCCTTGCCGTCCCCTGCCCCATAGAAACCGACGGAGGTGATCACGTCGATGAACCAGGGGCGCCCGATGCTGATCCGCTGGTCGGTGCCGGCGTAGACATAGAAGGACCCGTCCGCGGTGACGAAGGCGCCGACGTTGGGTCCCAGGCCCAGGCACCAGTCGGTGGGGAACCGGTACCCGATGCCGACCTCGGCGGTCTCGTAGTCCTTGCCGAAGTCGATCACGCCGGTGCTGACGTTCAGGCCGGCCTCATCGGCCCGGTCAGGCCCATCATGCTCCGATGCCGCGTTGCAGGCGAAGGCGGCCGGGTCGGCCAGGGCCCCCAGCAACACCAGCAGAACGGGCGGACCCGGGAAGCGCACGGCCGCGTAGCCTACAATGCGCGACGTGGGGGAAACGTCGGCAGACGCCCAGCGGCCGCCCATCTCGGCCCTGGTCACGACCTTCAACGAGGAGCGCCACATCGCGGACTGCCTGGCGTCCCTCGACTGGTGCGACGAGGTTCTGGTCGTCGACTCCTTTTCCACCGACCGCACTCCCGAGATCGCGCGGGCATGCGATCGCGCACGGTTCGTTCAGCGCACCTACTACGGCTCCGCATCCCAGAAGAACTGGGCCATGGATCAGACCCGGAACGACTGGGTCCTCATCCTCGATGCCGACGAACGCTGCACGCCGCAACTGAGGCAGGAAATCGAGAACATGTTCCGGGACGGCGAGCCGGTTCACGACGCTTACACGATCAAGCGCCGGGTCTACTTCCTCGGCCGGGTGATCCGCTTCTCGGGCTGGCAGCACGACCGTGTCGTCCGGCTGCTGCGCCGCGACGCCGGCCGCTACCCGAACCGGCGCGTCCACGCCGACATGTCGACCCGTGGCCCGGCGCCTGTGTTGAAGAACTCGATGGAGCACTTCATGGTTGACGACCTGCTCGCCTACTCGCGCCGCATCCAGCGCTACAGCTGGTGGGGTGCCGCCCAGGCCTGGCGCGAGGGCCGAAGGTCCGGGCCGGCCGAAGTCCTAGGCCGCTCACTGTGGCGTTTCCTGCGCACCTACGGCCTTCAGCTCGGCGTGTTCGACGGCATGCGCGGCCTGGTGTTCTGCCTGCTCCAGGCCTATGGCACGTACCTCAAGTGGTCCTATGTCTGGTCCTGGCACGTGAACCACAAGCGCGGCATCGAGCCGCCCCTGCCGTCCTTCGACGACAGCAAGAACACCTGGCGCGGCCTGACGGAACTCGAGACCGGCACGGGGAACTAGCGCGGCAGAAGGGTCCGGGAGCCGGCGCTTCGCCGGATGCCGGCCAGAAGGCCGGCGCACCCAGTTTCCGCCGCGCCTAGCTGCTAGCTGGAGTTCGCTGGAGCCGGGCTACACGCTGACGAGCAGGGGCTCGATACTCGTCGCCCGGCCCGATGCTTCGTCGGCGTCGACCAGGACGGCGGCGAGCCGGACGTCGCGCTTGGCAACCTCGAAGCCCGACGGCGTATTGAGCAGGAACCGCTTCAGGGCCCGGTCGGCACGCACGCCGATCACCGAGTCGTACGGGCCGGTCATGCCGACATCGGTGATCAGGGCGGTCCCCTGGGGGAGGATGCGCGCATCCGCCGTCGGCACGTGGGTGTGGGTGCCGAGCACCGCACTCACCCGGCCGTCGAGATGGTAGGCCATCGCCTGCTTCTCGCTCGTCGCTTCGGCGTGGAAATCGACGATCACCAGCCTGATCGCCTGATCGAGGCCGGCCAGAATCCTGTCCGCGGCGACGAACGGCGAAGGCAGCGGCTTCATGAACGCCTGCCCTTCCAGATTGACCACCGCGTATGGCGTCCCGACCGGCAGTTCGCCAACGAAGACCCCGACGCCGGGATTCCCCTCCGGGTAGTTCGCGGGCCGCAGCAGAGTCGGCATCCGGTCGAAGAGCGGCACACCTTCCCGCTTCGACCAGGCGTGGTTGCCGGTCGTCATGCAGTCGATCGGCAGCGCACCGAACTCGTTGAGCACCGACGGGGTCACGCCGCGGCCGCCGGCGGCATTCTCGACGTTGACGATCACCGCGTCGACGCGGTGGCGGTCGACCAACTCCGGCAGCAGCCCCGACAGGGCGCGGCGCCCCGGCTTGCCGACCACATCGCCGACAAAGAGGAAGCGGGCCATCAGCGCGCGTACTCGATCGACCGGGACTCCCGGATCACCGTGACCTTGATCTGGCCCGGATAGGTCAGTTCGCCCTCGATCTTCCGCGCCACGTCGCGGCTCAACCAGACCGCCTGCTCGTCGCTGATCTCCTTGCAGTCGACGATCACGCGGACTTCGCGGCCGGCCTGGATCGCGTAGCTCTTCTGAACGCCCTTGAAGTCGGCGGCCAGTTCCTCGAGCTTCTTCAGCCGCTTCACGTAGCTCTCGAGAATCTCCCTCCGCGCTCCCGGACGCGCCGCGGACACGGCGTCGGCCGCCGTCACGAGCACCGCTTCGACCGTCTCCGGATCGTAGTCGCCGTGATGGCACGCCATCGCGTGGACCACCTCTTCACTCTCGCCGTGACGCCGGAGCAGGTCGATGCCGATCTCCAGATGGGTGCCGTCGATCTCGCGATCCACGGCCTTGCCGATGTCGTGCACCAGCCCGGCCCGTTTGGCGACGTGCACGTCCGCCTTCAACTCACCCGCCATCACCCCGGCCAGGAAGGCGACTTCCTTGCTGTGCTGAAGGACGTTCTGGCCGTACGACGTACGGAAGCGCAGGCGCCCGAGCAGCTTGACGAGCTCCGGGTGGAGCCCCGACAGGTTCAGCTCCAGCAGGGCCTCGCGGCCCTCGCGCTCTACGCGATCTTCGAACTCGGATTCGACCTTGGCCGCCACCTCCTCGATCCGGGCCGGGTGGATGCGGCCGTCGGCGATCAGGCGTTCCAGCGTGACTCGCGCGATCTCGCGCCTCAAGGGATCGAAGCCCGAGAGAATGACCGCCTCCGGCGTGTCGTCCACGATCAGGTCGACACCCGTGGTCAGCTCCAGGGTGCGGATGTTCCGCCCCTCGCGCCCGATGATCCGCCCCTTCATCTCGTCGTTCGGCAGCATGACGACCGACACGGTCGTTTCCGACACGTAGTCCGAAGCCGAGCGTTCGACGGCCAGGCTGATGATCCGCTGAGCCTCCCGCTGAGCCGACTCCCGGGCTTCGTCCTCGATCCGCTTGGCAAGGTGCGCCGCCTCCATGCGCACCTCGTGCTCCAGGCTGTGGCTCAGCTCCTCCCGGGCCTGCTGCACGGTCAGGCCGGAGACCCGCTCCAGTTGGAGACGGACTCTCCTCAGCCCCTCGGCGAGCTCCGTCCGCTCGGTATCGAGACGGCTCTCACCGTCCTCGAGCGAGCGTTGACGCTGCTCGAACTCTTCGGCGAGGCGCTCCAACCGGCTCGACTCTTCCCGCGCCCGGGCTCGGCCCTCGCCGACTTCCCGCTCCCGCGCTTCGAGCTTGCTCCTCTGCTCCGCCGACGAGCGCTCGAACTCGGCACGCAGGGAAAGAGCCTCTTCCTTGGCCGCCAGTTCCAACTCGCGACCCTTGGCCGCACACTCGCGCTCAGTCTCTTCGATCAGGCTGTCCGCCCGGCGGCGGGCATCCGAAATCAGCTTCGCCGCCCTACGCCGACCGACAAGGCTCCAGAGCAGCCAGGACCCAACGAGCACAGCCGCCGCGACCGCGACGGCAATCAGAGTAGTTTCTGTCATCAGCCCTCGATCCGGGCAGAAAGGCAACCCCCGCGAGGCCGTGTGAACGCGCCCCGACAAAGAACCAGAGCGGGACCAGGTGGGTGTCCGCACCACACGCCGTCAGCGTCCCCGTTCGAGCGGGGCTGGCACGGGCGAGCAGTTGAGAGACTCCCTTGAAAAGAGCGATGGTTCCAACCACGGCTTTCATCACGAACCCCGCAGGGGATGCAAAGTCAAAGTTACTTCAAGTGGTTATCGAGTCGCGGCGTCCGCGCCGCGCTGACGCACACGAAACAGGTCTCCATGTGAATCAGGAATCGAGCGCCGCCTCCAGTTCGGAGGTCAGGCTGGACACACGTTCAACCATCTCCACGAACCGGCCATCCTCCACCTCCTCGCCGTCCTCGGACGAAGACGACGACTCGTTGGCGAGATTGACGGCGGCAAGAATGGCGATCCTCTCCGCATCCAGGCTGGGTGAGTGATCGGCCACTTCCCGCATCTTGCGGTCGACCCTGCGGGCGAGTTCCCGAATGCGCTCCGCATCGGTCGCTCCGTCCTCCCGGAGGGTGTACGAGACGCCGAAGATCTCGACCACCACGGTGGCCGCAACATCTTCCTGGCGTTCGCTTTCGGCCACTTCTGGATACCCCGTCGACAACCCCCAAGGGCCGGCACTATAGCACTCGATCGCACCCGAACCGGCACCGCCGAGCGTGCGCTGACAAGGCCGCTGAGCGGCCTGGCGAGCCCCTGTGGCTTCAGGATTCGTCGCCGCCGAGAAGCTCTTCGAGACCCTCCGCGAGCGCCTCGACGCGTTGGCCGATCTCAGCGCGTTCCTCGGTGGCCCGCTGCTCCGAGGCCTCCAGTTCGGCGGTCAATTCACGCGTCCGTTCACGCTCCGCCGCCAGGGCCTTCTTGGCCCGCTCGATCACTTCCTCCAGACGCGCGATCGCGTCGGCCGACCCCTCGGCCATCAGGACGAGGAGGCGGAACTCGAGGCGGCGCCCTCAGCCAGGGCCCCACGGGCCAGGGATGCCACGGCCGCGAAGCCCTCGGCGTCACGCACCGCGAGATCGGCGAGCATCTTCCGGTTCAGGTCGATGCCGGCGAGCCGCAGGCCGGACATGAAGCGGCTGTAGGACAGGCCGTTGAGGCGCGCCGCGGCGTTGATCCGCACGATCCAGAGGCTGCGAAACTGCCGCTTCTTCTGGCGCCGGTCGCGATAGGAGTAGGCAAGCGCCCGATCCACCGCCTGCTTGGCGATGCGGTGCCCCTTCGACTTGACGCCGTAGTAGCCCTTGGCCTGCTTGAGAATCTTCTTGCGCCGGCGCGCGCGCCGGCTGCCGCGTTTCACTCGTGCCATCGTTTGTGCTCCCGTGGCTCCTCAACCAGGAGTCAGCGCCCGCTGACATCCCGGGAACTGGCCGCGTACTGGGTGCGCCGGCCATCTGGCCGGCTTCCGCTTCTGCGTGGCCAGTTCGCGAGCCGCCGGATCATCCGTGAATCATCCCCTTGACCGCCTTCGCGAAAGCGCCGGAGACGTCGCCCTGCTTGCGCAGCTTCCGCTTCCGCTTCTGCGACTTCTTGGTCAGGATGTGGTTCATCATCGAGTGGCCGCGCTTCACCTTGCCCTTGGCGGTGAGCTTGAAGCGCTTGGCCGCTCCCTTGTGCGTCTTCTGCTTGGGCATTCCAGAGCCTCCTCGCGTGGCTCGGAAGAGCCGCCGAACGGCGGATGATAGCCGCAAACGCGGCGCGCGGCTAGCCGCCACCGCGCGGGCGGACCGGAGCGGCGGCACGCGGCGGATTGGCGTCGGCCAGGGCCGCCTGCTGCTGGTCCGAGGGGGGAGGGTCCCTGGGACCGCTCACGCCTTCCGGATCCATGGAGGGTCTGGCGCTCGCTGCGGTCGGCTGCGCTCCGGTTCGGTGTCGGTTCATGAGAGGACATGGGGAGTCGCTTGCCGACAGCTCCCTGGGACCCTCCCCCCTCGGACCAGCAGCAGGCTGGATGGCGTCGGGCCTGCCACTGCAGTACGGAACTACGGCGTCACGACGACCGTTCTCTGGGTGCGCGGACCCTCTGGTCCGCTGCCGCCGAAGGCGGGCAGAAGAACGTGCCGCGAAGCGGCTCGACCACCGCGGCAGTCAGGGCTCTCCGACGGCGCGCGCTATGCGGCAGGGCCTCCAGTTCCGCGTCCAGTGCTGGTCCGTCTGAACGTGACCCGCGCGGACGCTCTTGCAGACGGAGCGGCTGAACTCCGAGGCAGGGAATGAGCGTGCCAACCGGACAACGACACCTTCTCGTTGCCCACCGAGCGCCGAGGGCTGGGCGTGGGCTTCGCCTATGAAGTTCTGCAGGTCGTCCGCGGGTACTTCGGCGGTGTCGCCGATTCCAACATCGCCCCTTCCTCGCCAAACCTTCACAGCGTCAGCGACTTCGACGCAGCGCACTCGGCGATCCGCACCGCCAGATCCTCGACCGTCACAGCACCCTGATCCGCGGAGCCGCCTTCCGGCGCCTCGCGGAGCCGCAGCGACACCGTGCCGGCCTCCTGTTCGCGGCCGCCGATCACGAGCATGTAGGGGACCTTCTGTTTCTGGGCGTCGCGGATCTTGTAGCCGAGCTTCTCGCTGCGTTCGTCGAGTTCGACCCGGACGCCGGCGTCGGACAGCCGGCGGGTCACCTCGCGGCCGTAGTCGAGAAAGCGGTCCGAAACCGGCAGGACGACGGCCTGGACCGGCGCCAGCCAGACCGGGAAGGCGCCTCCCGTGTGTTCGATCAGGATGCCCAGGAAGCGCTCGACGGAGCCGAGCATCGCCCGGTGGAGCATGACCGGACGCCGAGTTCCGCCGTCGCTGGCGGTGTACTCCAGGTCGAGCCGTTCCGGCATCTGGTAGTCCAGTTGCACGGTTCCCAACTGCCAGCTCCGGCCCAGCGCGTCGCGGGCCTGGAAGTCGATCTTCGGGCCATAGAAGGCGCCGTCGCCCTCGTTGACCTCGAACGCGAGATCCCGGCTGGTCAGGGCGCCCATCAGCGCGGCCTCGGCGCGCTGCCAGAGTTCCGCGCTGCCGATCGACTTCTCCGGTCGGGTGGAAACCTCGATCCGGATGTCCTCGAAACCGAAGGTCCGGTAGATCTCCAGGATCGTCGACACCGGACGGAGCACCTCGGCCTCGACCTGCTCCTCGGTGCAGAACGTGTGCGCGTCGTCCTGGCAGAACGTGCGCACGCGGGTCAGCCCGGTGATCACGCCGGAACGCTCGTAGCGGTGAAGGCGGCCGAAGTCCGCGTAGCGGATCGGCAGATCGCGGTACGAACGCAGGCCGGTCCTGTAGATCAGGCAGTGGGTCGGGCAGTTCATCGGCTTCACCGCGTACTGCCGCTCGTCGACCTCGGTGAAGAACATGCTCTCCCGGTAGTTGTCCCAGTGCCCCGAGCGATGCCAAAGATCGACATCGAGAATCTGGGGCGTCCGCACCTCCTCGAAGCCGTCACGCCGGTTGAGGCCCTGGACGTAGTCGACCAGCAGGTTGTAGATCACCGTGCCACGGGGATGGAAGAACGGACTGCCCGGTGCGTTCTGGCTGAAGCTGAACAGGTCGAGTTCCGGTCCGAGGCGGCGGTGGTCGCGGGCCCGTCGCAGCTCGAGGTCGGCGAGGTAGCCGTCCAGGCCATCACGGGTCGCGAACGCGGTGCCGTAGATCCGCTGCAACCGCTCCCGGCTCTCGTCGCCGCGGTAGAAGACGCCCGAACTCTCGAGCAGCTTGACCGCGCCGACCTGGTCCACGCGCTGCGCGTGGGGACCGCGGCAGAGATCGACGAACTCGCCGTGCCGGAACAGGGTGATCGGTTCGCCCTCCGGAATGTCCTCGAGACGCTCGAGCTTCAGTTCCTCGCCCATCTCGGCGAACAGCTCCCGCGCCTCCTCGCGGCTGATCTCGGCGCGTTCGACCTCGTGCTTCTCCTTGACGATCTCGCGCATCTTCGCTTCGATCGCCTCGAGGTCCTCGGGCACGAAGGCGCGCGGGAAACGGAAGTCGTACTGGTACTTCTCGGAGTGATCGCGCCGCCCGACGTCGATCTGGGTGCCCGGCCAGAGTCTCTGCACCGCGTCCGCCAGGACGTGCTCCGCGGTGTGGCGCAGGAAGATCCCGGCCTCCTCGTTCTTCGTCGTGAACAGCCGGAACGGACCCGACGTTTCAATCGGCGTGCGCAGATCGACGAGGCGACCGTCGAGCTCGGCGCCGACCGCCGCCTTCGCCAGACCTGGCCCGATCGAGCGCGCCACGTCCAGCGCCGTCGTCCCGGGCGAGACGCTGCGCACCGATCCGTCCGGCAGGGTCAGGTCAAGCATCGGTCAATCATCAAGGGAGCGAGTTCGTCTGGAAACGCGGGCGTACCCTCGCGGACCGGCACCGCGATGGTAGGCGCTAGCGGACTCGAACCGCTGACCTCTACCGTGTGAAGGTAGCGCTCTAACCAACTGAGCTAAGCGCCTGCGCCCTGGTAGGCCCGAGCGGACTCGAACCGCTGACCTCTACGATGTCAACGTAGCGCTCTAACCAACTGAGCTACGGGCCTGAACTCGCGACCGCGAGAACGCGCAACGGTACATAGGGGACAGTCGCCCTGTCAACGCAAGCGCTGCCGCGTCGTCCGGTCGGGGCAGCCCCGGCGGCGCCTTTCCCCAGTCGCTGGAACACGACCCGGCAGCCGTCTTGTTACAGAATGCCGGGATGACGTCGGGCCTCCAGATGGCGGAACTGATCGAAGAGGCGCGGCGGCGGATCGTCGATCACGTCTACCTCAGTCCCTGCGCCCGGTCGGAGTACTTCTCCCGGCTCTGCGGTCTCGAGGCCTACTTCAAGCTCGAGAACCTGCAGATGACCGGGTCGTTCAAGGAGCGCGGGGCGCTGAACCGCATCCTCACCTTGTCCGAAGACGAGCGCAGGCGGGGCCTGATCACCGCCTCCGCCGGCAACCACGGGCAGGCGGTCGCCTACCACGCCGGCCGGCTCGGCCTCAAGGCAACCGTCGTCATGCCGCTGCCGACGCCGCTGATCAAGGTCGCGAACACGCGCAGCTTCGGCGCCGACGTGCGGCTGGCCGGGGAGACGTTCGACGACGCGCAGGCCCACGCGCACGAACTGGAGGCGGAGGTCGGAGCGACCTACGTTCACCCATTCGACGACGTCCAGGTGATCGCCGGGCAGGGCACGATCGGCTTTGAACTGATGGCCCAGGAGCCCGATCTCGAGGTCATCGTCGTGCCGGTCGGCGGCGGCGGCCTGATTTCCGGCATCGCCGCCGCGTACAAGGCGCACCGGCCGCAGACGCGGATCGTCGGCGTACAGACCCAGGCCGTGCCTTCGATGAGGGAGAGCCTCGCCGCCGGCGGGCCGGTGGCCGTCGACCGCCGCCACACGATCGCCGACGGTATCGCCGTCAAGCGCCCGGCCGACCTGACCCTGAAGCTGGTCGAGGAACTCGTCGACGACCTGGTCACGGTGGACGAGGAGGAAATCGCCAACGCGGTGCTGCTGCTCCTCGAACGCGAGAAGGCGGTCGTCGAAGGCGCCGGCGCCGCCGTGCTGGCCGCCGTCGTCAACGACCACGTCCCGCAGGCGAAGGGGCGCCGCACGGCGATGGTGCTGACCGGCGGCAACATCGACGTCACCCTGCTCAACCGCATCATCGAGCGCGGGCTGACCAAGGACGGCCGCCTGGTGCAGCTCGACGTCTGCGTCAAGGACCGGCCAGGCGCCCTGGGCGCCCTGCTCAACCTGGTCGGCGACGCCGGCGCCAACGTGATCGAAACGCATCACGAACGCGCGTTCTCCGCCCTCGGCCTGAACGAGGTGCACATCGAGCTGCGGCTCGAGACCCGCGGCCCGGAGCACGTGGAAGAGCTGATCGCGGCGATCGCCGGCGCCGGCCTCCACGTCCGGAGGCAGAACGAGCCGCAGAGCTGGCACGACTAGCTGCTACGCTCATCGCGCGTGAACGACGAAGCTTCGGACCCTTCGCCATCCGGCTCCAGTCTGGACGAACCCGACCCGGACTCCGACCAGCGCGGCTCGCCGCGGCCTGATTCGTCATCTTCACGGCTGCGGCCCCCTGCCGCCCCCCGGGCTGATCGCGGATGATGGCGAGTGTCCTGGCGGCGACCGGGCCGCCCATCAGTCTCGACATCCCCCTCGGCTGGGGGTTGGCGCTCGCGATCTTCCTGGTCGGCCTGAACGGTTTCTTCGTCGCCGCCGAGTTCGCGCTGGTCAAGGTCCGACCGACCCAGATCGCTCCCCACGTCGAGACGCTCCGGGGCCGCATGGCGCAGCGGATGATCGATCATCTCGACGCCTACCTGTCGGCGACCCAGCTCGGCATCACCCTCGCCAGCATCAGTCTCGGCATCGTCGGCGAGCCGGCGGTGAACCGGCTGCTGCAGCCCGCGTTCAATCTCGTGCCGACGTTGCCCGAGGAGGCGGCTCACTCGATCAGCCTGATCGCCGCCTTCGCGATCATCAGCATGTTCCACATCGTGCTCGGCGAACTGGCGCCGAAGTCGCTCGCGATCCGCAGGCCCGAACCCACGAGCCTGTGGGTGGCGGTGCCGCTCTGGGCCTTCTACTGGGCCACGTACCCGGGAATCTGGGTGCTGAACCAGATGGCGAACGCCTTCCTGCGGCTGTTCGGCATCGAACCGGTCGGCCACGGCGAACTGGCCCACAGCGAGGAGGAGATCCGCCGCCTGCTCGCCTCCGAGGAGGACACGGAACTCTCCGAGCCCAAGCGGGAACTGCTCGACAACGTGTTCGAACTCTCCGACCGAAACGCCCGTCAGGTGATGGTCCCCCGCACCGAGGTCGTCTACCTCGACGCGACCGCTCCGATGGAGGCGAATCTCGGCTTCGCCCGGAGCAGCGGCCACACGCGGTTCCCGCTCTGCGAGGGCGACCTCGACCAACTGATCGGCCTCGTCCACATCAAGGACCTGTTCATCGCCGAAGAGCCGCCGGCCTCGCTGCGCGACATCGCCCGCGAAACGTTCGCGGTGCCCGAGACCCTGCCGCTCGACCAGTTGATGGCTCGCATGCGCCACGAGCACGTCCACATGGCGGCGGTCGTCGACGAGTACGGCGGCGTGGCCGGCATCGTCACGCTGGAGAACGTGCTTGAAGAGATCGTCGGCGAGATCCAGGACGAGTTCGACGCCGAGGTTCCCGAGTTCGTCCGGCTCGACGACGGCGGCTACCAGGTCCTGGGCGGGATGTTGATCGAGGATCTCGAGGACGAACTGGAGATCGACATCGCCGAGGCGCGCGAGGAGGACACCGTGGCCGGCATCGCGCTGTCCGAACTCGGCCGCACCGCCGAAACGGGCGACACGGTCGAAGCCGGGCGTCTCCGGCTGGAGGTGATGGAGGTCGAGGGGAATCGAATCGTGTCGTTGCGACTCGAGGTCCTGCCCGAGGAGGCTGAGGAAGAGGATTAGAGGCGGCGAACGACGTCTTCTGCCACCTCGTCCAGCGCCACGACCTCGCGCTCGCCGTCGCTCCGGTTCGAGACCTCGGCGCCCCCGCTAGCGAGCGAGCGCGCACCGACCACGACCCGAACCGGGAAGCCGACCAGGTCGGCGTCCTTGAACTTGACGCCGGGCCGCTCCGCGCGGTCGTCGTAGAGCACGTCGAAACCGCCCGGGGCGAGCGCGCCCACGAGTTCCTCGTAGAGCGTGTCGGCAGCCGAGTTCACGGCTTCGTCGCCGGGGTCAAGGGAACTGAGAACGACCGTGAACGGCGCCAGGGGCTTCGGCCAGATGATGCCGTCCTTGTCGTGGCCCTGTTCGATCGCCGCCGCCGCGGTGCGGCCGATACCCAGGCCATAGCAGCCCATTTCCATCGGCTGAAGCCGGCCGCTGTCGTCGGTGAAGGTGCAGTTCATCTTCTCGGAGTACACCGTACCGAGCTTGAAGATGTGGCCGACTTCGATGCCGCGCGACAGCCTGAGTTCACCGCCGCTGCAGCGCGGGCACGGATCGCCGTGGACCGCCGTCATCACGTCGACCCATTCCACCGGCCGCGCGCTCGCGACGTCCCGGTCCCAGCGTACGGAGGCGAAGTGGCGGTCGCCGCTGTTCGCCCCGCAGACGAAGCCGGCGAGGGCGCGGGCCGACTCGTCGACGACCAGACGCACGTCCGCGGGAAGGCCGACCGGACCCGAGAAGCCGAGGGGACCGCCGGTCGCGGCCTCCACCTGCTCGGCCGTCGCCAGGCGCAGGCCGAGGCCACCGAGGACATTCAGCAGCTTGACCTCATTCACCTCGCGGTCGCCGCGGATCGCGACCGCGGCGAGGCCGTCGTCCGTTTCGTAGATCAGCGTCTTGACCACCTGCGCCGGTTCCACTTCGAGCAGTTCGGCAACCTGCGCCACCGTCGTCGTGCCCGGCGTCGACACCTCCCTCGGGGCCTCCGCGCCGCCCGCGGCCGGCACCGGCAGAACGCCTGTCTCCGCCCGCTCGACGTTCGCGCCGTAGCCGCAGGCGGCGCAACTTGCGACCGCGCTCTCACCGGTGTCGGCGAGCACCATGAACTCGTGCGACGAGGAACCGCCGATCGTCCCGGAATCCGCTTCGACGACGGAGTACTCGAGCCCGCAGGCCTCGAAGATGCGCGAGTAGGCGGCGTGCATCGCCCGGTAGCTCCGGTCGAGACCTTCCTCATCCGCGTCGAACGAGTAGGCGTCCTTCATCAGGAACTCGCGGCCCCGCATGAGCCCGAAGCGGGGGCGGATCTCGTCCCGGAACTTGGTCTGGATCTGGAACAGGTTGATCGGCAACTGGCGGTAGCTCTTCACGTCGCGCCGGACGAGATCGGTGACCACTTCCTCGTGGGTCGGACCGAAACAGAACCGCCGGCCATGCCGGTCCTCCATCCGCAGGAGCTCCACCCCGTACTTGGTCCAGCGCTCGGACTCCTCCCAGAGTTCGGCGGGCTGAATCGCCGGCATCGAAAGCTCGATCGCGCCGGCCCGCTCCATCTCGCGCCGGACGTTTCCCATCAGCTTGCGCAGGGTCCGCCAACCGGCCGGTTGCATCGTGTAGATCCCGGCCGCGAGCCGCCGCAGCAGGCCCGCCCGGGCCATCAAACGGTGGCTTGTCACCTCGGCGTCCCTGGGCGCCTCGCGAGCGGTCATCAGGTAGTAGTTGCTCCAACGCATCGTCTTTCCGGGACCTCTGAAGTCGGTTCGCTACGGGGGAGCACCCTGCTTGCGCCGCAGAACGCCTGAAGACCGGCGCTGCGCGCCGCGTGCCGGCCAGAAGGCCGGCGCACCCAGTTTTCTGCGACGCAAGCTGCTAGGCGCGACCGCGCACGCGTTCGATGATCCGCGCGGAGTCTTTCATGAACTCCATCATCCGTTCTTCGATCGCGCCGCCCCGGTCGTCGAGCCGGCGCGCCCGCGCCAGCACGCCACGTGCCCGGTCCTCGTCGCCGGACGCCAGCAGCGCCATGCCCAGCCGGGTGAGTACCGTCGTCGACGGCCCGAGCTCGGTCGACTGGGACAGGAAGTCGATCGCCTCGTCCAGCTCCCGCCGCTTGTAGTGGACCCAACCCAGCGCGGCGAGCGGAAACTGGCGCAACTCCTCCGGCGCGTGCTCCAGGGACCGGCGGGCGAAGTCGAGCGCCTCGTCCAGGTCCTCGTCCATCTCGGCCAGGTTGTAGGCCATCTCGTAGTAGGCGATGCTCTTCGAGAAGTTCGATCCACCCTCGTCCAGCAGCCGGCGGCCGACCTCGTTCCCTTCCAGGTACTTCCCCTCGCCGCGCAGGGACTCGATCAGGATGGCGTAGGCCGTCGCGCGCAGCATCTCGCCGGCATTCGAATCGAGTACGCGCTGGGTCAGTTGACGGATCTCCTGGCCGCGGTCGAGCCGGAGACAGGCAAGGGCGTATGTCATCAGCAGGGTCGGATTGTCGGGGTCGAGCGCCAGCGCCTCGCGGTAACAGCGCAACGCCTCCGATGCGTCGCCGGCGCCGATCGCCTCTTCGCCGCGGGTAACCCAGTCGGCGGCGGCCGGACTGGTTGCCGGCAGCTCGGCGCCGGTCCGGCCGGAGAGGTAGGCAACCAGATCGCGGTACCGCATTCGACGCGGATTCAGTTGCTGGGCGGCACGGAACGCGGCCAGGGCCTTGCGGTTCCAGCCCCGATCCAGGTAGCAGAGGCCGAGGAGGTGGTGGCATTCCTCGAACGAGGGATCGATGTGGACCGCCTGCCCGAGCGCCTCGATCGCCGACCCGAGACGGCCCATCTCGTAGCGGCAGCGACCGAGCAGATAGAGCGCCTGCGGCACGCCGTCGATCTCGACCGCACGCTCCAGGAACGCCACCGCCGACTTGACCTGGCCGCGGCCCGCCAGCGACGCGCCGAGGCAGAAGTGGGGCAGAAAGGCGTCCCGGTGGAGGACGACCGCACGCTCCAGCAATTCCTGGCCGCGCTGCTGCTCGCCCTTCTGGATGCAGATCACGCCGCTGTACACCAGACCCTGGACGTGGTCGGGCTTCGTCGCCAGCACGCGGCTCCAGTAGTCGAGAGCCCGCTCGAGGCGTCCCTCCTGGAAGTGCGACTCGCCGAGGAAGTGCGCCAACTCGAAGTTGCCGCGGTCGACCTCCGCCGCCGTCTCGAGGGCTTCCATCGCCTTGACCAGATCGAGGCCGGCCAGGGCGCGCTCCGCTTCGTCGAGAAGCCGTTCGAAGGCAGGACGGCGCCGACCCTCGTAGAGCCCGAGGATGCGGTCCTTGACGGCCGCGAACCGCTCCCGCTTCTCGAGCACCAGGAACTGGTAGTCCATCTTGGACTCCCAGAGATCGCTCCACTCGGTCGCGTTGATCAACTCCTGACGCTCCAGAAGATCGCGAAGGGCCAGCATGCCCGCGTGGTGGACCAGGATGCTCTCCTCCTGCCGCTGCAGGGCACTCAGGATCTTCTGCACGGTTTCGCCTACGCGCTTCAGCACCTCCTCCTGGATCGAGATCCGTTCCAGCAGGTGCTCGTCGAAGGAGAACTCCTCATCGCCGGCATCCAGCGGCTCCTCCGAGGGGACGGAAGCGCCGGACAGCACCATGAGTTTCTGCCCGCAGCGCTGGCAGTACTCCGCGTCGTCCTGGTTGCGCGCGCCGCATACCTGGCAATACATCGGGGCGAGACTAGCGCCGCAGCGCGAACTCTGGCACCGCGCTTCAGGTCAGGCCGTCAAACCACGGCTCCCGCCGGCCCAGCCTGCTGTCCAGAGCGGCGCCGATCCCTACGCAGGTGACGATGGTCCAGGTCCATCCGCCAAGATACGGCGTCATCTTGACCACACCCAGGGCGAGAAGTCCGACGAAGACTGCGGCCATCGGCCGGCTCGCGATCCCCGGGCGATTCGGCAGCAGGCGCGTTCCCACGGCCATGAACACCGCCACCGTGCCCCACAACTTGCACACGATGGCCGCAGCCGCACAGACGACGAGCAGCGGCGCTCCGACCAGGGCCGGCGCCGTCGCGGTCAGGAGGCCGAAGGTCAGACCGACGGCGAGCACCGCGACGAGTCCGGCGAAGAAGTTCCGGAACGGCCGCTCCAGGACGCTCTGGGCAGTCACCGTCAGCGACGAGTCGAAGCCCCACACGAGGACCACCGACACCAGCAACCAGGCCAGCAAGAGCGCGAGGTTGAGCAGTGCCGCCGCGGACGACAACGGCGAGCGGCCCAGGAGCGGCCCCTCGGCGAGGACCAGCCACGAAGACGGCGCCCGCGGGTAGGCCACGGTGCGACCCTCCACGGCCGCCCCGGACCCGGCGTTCACTTCGCCCCCGAGCACGAACACATCGCCGCGCAGCCGGGCCGGCGGTCCCAGGTGGACGTCGCCGCCGAGCACGATCACGTCGCCCGCCACCGTGCCGTCGATGCGGGCGTCACCACTCAGGACGACGACATCGGAACGCGCCTCGCCGCGCAACTCCAGGTCCCGCCCCAGCGCCACGACCTGATCCCGCATCACCGCGTCGGCTTCCACCACGACCGCCGCCCTGCCCCCCTCCGGCGCCGGATCGGCGGCCGCACAACCGGCCGCGACCGCGACACAGAAGCACGCCAGCAGACCCGGGACGGCGGAGTGCCGGCGCTTTGTGGCGAACGTGGTCACGGAACGCCGTCGATCGTAACGCCCGGCGGAAACGGGGACCGGGTCGCACAGCGAAGGGCGTCCGCCGGCCGCGACGACGCCGCGAGGGGGACCGTCAGCGCCGCTGCCGTTCGCGCGCCGCCGCCCTGGAACCGCGTCGGAGCAGGGAGTACAGAAGGACCGAGAGGCCCATTGCCGCCAGGCCGCCGAACAGCAGGCCCGGCGCCGCGGGTTGGAGGACGGACGACATCGCCGCGCTCAACCCCCGCCAGGAAGCATCGAGCAGACCCGCGCCGACGAGCCCGACAGTGACCGTGAAGTCGAACAGCGTCGAAGCGGCAGCGGCAGCGGACTCGACCCGGGGAGCCAGCCCGGCGAGCACCGCCAGCGCGCCGCCGAAGAGCCCCGCAAGGGCGGCGGCAGCAGCCACAGCCCGGCGCCCCCGGGCCCGCGCCGGCGCGCCGACAAAGGTCCCGACCTGCTCCGGCGCGAGACGCTCCGCGGCCAGGAGCTCCCGCAGGGCGACCAGACTGCGCGCTTCGGCACGGCACTCGGCGCAAGCCGCGAGGTGGCGCTCCGCCTGCTCGCGCTCGGGCCCGCTCGCGGCGCCGTCGACGTACGCATCGATCAACTCGGCGTGGGAACAGGCCGTCCTCTCGGAACTTGTCATCGCCGGAACTTCCTCCCGTTCGTCAGTCGGTGAGGTAATCAGCCAACCGGGCCTTCAGCATCCGGCGGCCGCGAAACAGCTTGTTCTTGACCGTGCCCAGGGGCATCCCCTTGAACTCGGCGATCTCTTCGTAGGTCATCTCGGCGAAATGTCTCAACTGGATCAGCTCCCGGTACTCGTCTCTCAGACTGTCGATCGCGGTCCCGATCGCATCGCGCCGCTCGAGGTTGCGAAGCACCTGGTAAGGGTCTCTCTCCTCACTGGGAAACTCCCGCTCCTGCGTGTCGCCGTGGATGCCGACCCGCTGCATCGGAACCAGCTTGAGGCGCCGCTTGCGGAGCAGGTCGATCGCCGCGTTCTGTGCCACCCGAAACAGCCATGTCGAGAATCGGTACCTGGGGTTGTAACGGTCGAGGGCCCTGTAGACCTTCAGGAACACTTCCTGAGACAACTCCTGCGACTCGTCGATATTGCGGAGAAAGCGATTCAGGTAGTTGACGATGCGCCCCTGATACCTCTGCACGAGGTCGGTGTACAGGGCTGCCTCGCCGTCCAGAATCGCAGCCACCAACTCCTCGTCGGTCGCCCGAGTTGCCTCCACAGCCTTC
>JAGWAG010000016.1:23927-24320 GCA_021296535.1 Acidobacteriota bacterium
AGTCCGGCGACCGTCTGCTGCTGGCGGGCGCCAACGGCTCCGGGAAGACCACGCTCCTGCGGCTGATCGCAGGGCTCCGGCAACCGGCGGCGGGTGAACTCCTGGTCGACGGCCGGCGCCCGACCCGGGACCGTTTCGGGGCCCGGAGCGCCCTGGCCCTGGTCTCCCATCAGGACTATCTCTACGACCGTCTGACCGCGATGGAGACCCTGCGGCTCTGGAACTCGCTGTGCGGCGGCTCGAGCGAAAGCCGGCTGGACGACCTGCTCGCGGAGGTCGGCCTCTCGGCCGCCGCCGACCGGCACGTCGGCGGCTTCTCGGCCGGCATGAGGAAGCGCCTGATTCTCGCCCGCTCCCGGCTGGAGAACCCGCGGCTGCTTCTTCTCGACGAAC
>JAGWAG010000155.1:0-16519 GCA_021296535.1 Acidobacteriota bacterium
CCGGCGAAGAAGGCGTAGTTCAGGCTCGGACCGGCCGCTCCCATCGCCGGGCCGACGTTCGAGAGGCAGGCCAGCGACGACGACAGGGAAGTCACCATGTCGTTGCCGCCGATGGCGAGGGTGGCGGCAACGCCCAGCCACAGGAAGGCGAACAGGGTCATGAAGCCGCCCAGGCTGCGCGCCACCTGGTCGCTGATCGTCCGGTCGCCGACCCTCAGCGCCAGTACGCGGCGCGGGTTGAACAGGAGTTGCACCTCGCGCAGGGCCATCTTCAGCGTCATGACCAGGCGGCCGACCTTGACGCCGCCGGCGGTCGAGCCGGCGCAGCCGCCGACGAACATGGCGAGCAGCAGCAGGGTGCGGGACGTGTCGCTCCAGGAGTCGTAGTCCCGGGTCGTGTAGCCGGTCGTCGTCATCAGCGACACCGAGTTGAAGGCGGCTTCGCGCAGGGCCTCGAGGAAGGGCAGGTCGGTGCTGCGCCAGCGATCGACAGTGACCAGGGCGACGAGCACCGCGGCGATCGACGCGTAGGCGCGAAACTCGGTGTCCCGGTAGAGCTGGCTGGGCCGTGAACGTACCGCGAAGATCAGGGAGAAGTTGATGCCGGCGACCAGCATGAAAACGACAATCGTCCACTCGATGAAGGCGGAGTCGAACGCGGCGACGCTCGCGTTCAGGGGCGCGAAGCCGCCGATCGACACGGTCGTGAAGGCGTAGCAGAAGGCCTCGTACTGGCTCGCGCCGCCAGCCAGCAGCAGCAGGATCAGGGCAATGGTCAGGCCGACGTAGATCTGCCAGAGGACGGTCGCCGTCTTCTGCACCTGGGGCTGCATGATGTCCTGGGTTGGCCCCGGCACCTCCAGCCGGTAGAGCAGGCGGGCGCCGGGTCCCAGGCTCGGGAACAGGGCGACGAACAGGAGCAGAATCCCCATGCCGCCCAGCCACTGGGTCAGGCTCCGCCAGAGCAGGATGCTCGCGCTCAGTTGCTCGATGTCGGTCAGGATCGAGGCGCCCGTCGTCGTGAAGCCCGAGGCGGACTCGAACAGGGCCGCGATCGGATCCGTGATCTCGCCGCTGAGCAGGTAGGGAAGCGCGCCGAAGAAGGACGCCAGGATGTAGGCGCCGACGACGACGAGGATCGCTTCGCGCCGGTAGATCTTCTCGTGCGGTTTGCCCCACCAGTGAGCGGCCACGCCGGCTGCGGCGCAAACCAGCAGCGAGCCGGCGAGCGCCCCGGCGGGCCGCTCCTCGCCGTGCCAGAGAGCGAACGCGAAGGGGATCAACTGGGCGCCGGCCAGCAGCAACAGGAGCCGTCCGACCAGACCGGAAACGGCGCGCAGATTCATTCGACGTTTGGAGGCTAGGGTGCCGCGGCGGCCGGTTCAGGTAGTGCGAGAGCCACCAACTCGCCCTCGAAGCCGGCCCCGCTGATCGCCATCACGATGTACTGGCGGCCTTCGTGGAGGTAGGTCATCGGCGCGCCGCTGACGCCGGCCGGCAGCTCCATCTCCCAGACGACGTCGCCGTTCGCCTTGTCGTATGCGCGGAACTTCCTGCTGCCGGAACCTTCGGGTTGGACCGGCATTGCGTCGGAGCCGTCGGCGAGGAAGACCAGAGTCTTCGTGACCAGCGCGGAAACGCGTCCTCGCTGGCCTAGCGGTGGCAGGTCGAGGTGGGCGAGGGCGGGGTGATCGCGCGGGCCGTCTCCGTTCGGGACCATCCACAGGTGCTCGCCGGTGTCGAGGTCGATCGCGGTCAGGCGGCCGTAGGGCGGCTTCGTGATTGGCAGGCCGTTCGGCAGGGTGGCCCACTCGTAGCCATCGGCTTCGCTCAGGTCGACCCGGTAGCGGAGGTTGGAACGCGCGGGATCGGGCGGCGGCCGCAGGCCCAGGATCGCCGGCACGGTGACGGACGGCAGGTAGAGCACGTTCGTCTCCGGATCGAGCGCGGCGCCGTTCCAGTTCGTGCCGCCGACCGCTCCAGGTACCTGGATCGTCGGTTTGGCATCCGGCCCCTCGATCAGCGTCGGCGGCTGGAAGATCGGGCCGATGCGGTACTGGGAGACGTACTCGAGCGCCATGGCTCTCAGTTCGGGCGTGAAGTCGATCAGGTCGGAGGTAGCGAGCCCCTGGAGGTCGTAGGGCAACGGCCAGGTCGGATGGGGCTGGGTCGGCCAGGCCTGTTCACCGGGCACATCGGACGGCGGCACGGGCAGCTCGACGATCGGCCAGACCGGTTCGCCGGTCTCCCGGTCGAAGACGTAGAGGAACGCCTGCTTGGAAGGCTGCGCCAGCGCCTTGATCGCCGTGCCGTCGACGACGATGTCGGCGAGCACGGGCGGGGCCGGGAAGTCGAAGTCCCAGAGGCCGTGGTGGACGGCCTGGAAGTGCCACCGCCGTTCGCCGCTCCCGGCGTCGAGGGCGAGAATCGACTCGGCGAACAGGCCCTTGCCCGGGCGGTGGCCGCCGTACCAGTCGTTGCTCGGCGTGCTGGTGGCGGCATAGACCATGCCGAGTTCCTGGTCGCAACTCATCCACGTCCAGACGTTCGCGGCGCCGGCCTGCGCTGCCTCGGCGCTTTCCCAGGTGTCGAAGCCGAACTCATCCGGTTCCGGAATGATGTTGAAGCGCCATCGCAGGGCGCCGGTGCGCGCGTCGTAGCCGCGGATCATCCCGGGCGGGTTGCGGCGCCTGGACCAGGCGTCGGACGTCGACTCGCCGAGCACGATCACGTCGCCGCAGACGACGGGCGCGGAGGTCCAGAAGTACTGGCGGCGACGGACGCCCTGGCCGGCGTCCAGCATGTCGATCCGGCCGCCGTCGCCGAAGTCCGGGTCGAGGGAGCGCAGTAAGCCGGCCGTTGCCGTTGAAGAAGAGCCGCCGCGTGGCGCCGTCGCTCCAGGTGACGCCCCCGCGTACCGAGAGCCGCCCCATGTTCCTTGGCTTCTCGTCCTCGAAGGGGTCGTAGGTCCAGAGGATCTCGCCGGTGGCCGGATCGAGCGCGGCGGCTCCGATGCCGGTCGCGACGAGCACCCGGCCGTCGCGCATCATCGGCGTGTTCTGGAACACGAAGGGCGGGACGACGCCCTCGTGTCGGGCGGCGAGGCCATAGTCGATCGACTTCCAGCGCCAGGCGATCTCGAGCTCGTGAACGTTCGTCCCGTCGATCTGGTCGAGCGGCGAGTACTTGCTGCTCCGGCTGTCGGCGGCGTAGTTGTGCCATTCGCCGACCGGCTGGGTTCCAGTCTCCAGTCTGGCTGGACGAGGCCGCTCCTGGCGTCGGCCCTGTTTGGGCGAAGGCCGCGGTCCCGATAGCGAACGCGGTGAGAACAACGGAGCCGAGCCGTCGGCGGATCGCGGAAACGGCAATCACTCGTGCTCGATGTCGTCGTTGTCCACCTGTTCCCCGTCAGGCGGGATCGATTCTTCGTCGCTGCTCTCGGCGTCTTCAGAGGTCGCCGCCTCCGCGGCGCGGCGTTCGAGTTCCTCCCTGATCTCCTGGACTCCTGGAGGGAGACTCTGATTGCCGAGCGCCCTGCTGAGCGACTCCTCCCAGGTCAGGCGGGATTTGGCTTCGGATCGAGCCACTCGAGCGAGTACAGGAAGCCGTCCATGCGGGAGACGGTGTCCTCGTACCACTTGTTCTTCTCGTCGCCCTCACCGCGGCCGAAGTTGAAGAAACCATGGCCCTGGTCGTGGTAGCTGACGAAGTCGCATCGCGCCCTGTGCTTGCGCAGGCCGAGGCAGAACCGGTCCGCCGTGCTGTGGGCCACGGTCTCGTCGGCGGTGCCGTGGAAGATGATCGTGGGTGGCAGTCCATCCCGCAGGTGGTGGTAGGGGGACATCGACTCGGGCGGCGCCCCAAAACGTTCCTTCAGCGCGGCGAAGCGCTCGCGTTGCTCTTCCGTCGGCGTCGGATCGCCATCGACGGGCGCGAGAATGGTGGCGGGATTGAACAGGACCAGGGCGTTCGGAACCGGGCTCGGGCCGTCGGGATCGGGATCGTGTCCGGGCAGCGTGGCGGTGGCCGCCGCAAGATGGCCGCCAGCCGATCCACCGCCGGCGGCGATGCGGTCGGGGTCGATGCCGAGCCTGTCCGCGTTGGCGCGCAGCCAGCGGACGGCGCTCTTCGCGTCTTCGACGCACTCATTCGCCGTCACGCCGTGCCGGCTGGCCACCCGGTAGTCGGCGACGGCGGCAACCATCCCACGGTCGGCGAGGTAGCGGCAGTGGGGTAGGAACTGCTGCGGCGAACCGGACCGCCAGCCGCCGCCGAAGAAGAAGACGATCGCGGGTCTCGAGTCCTCGGCCGAGTGGCCTTCAGGGTTGCAGAGGTAGATGTTCAGTTCGACGTCGTCGACGGTGCGGTAGACCTCCGCGGTCGTCCCCTCCATGGTGGGCGGATAGGAGCGCTGCCCTGTGGCCGAACTGGCGGCCGCCAGCAGCAGCAGGACGGCGATTGGAAACGCCGCGGCGCGGCAGGGACACAGGTGGGGTCGGTTGAAGGTCGAGAGGATCATCGGCACCTCGTGAAGATCAAGTCTTGCGCGGCGGTTCCTGATTCGGCGAACCGTGGCTCCTCCGCTGCGCGTTCCGTAACGCAGCGCCGGATTGTACCGGCCCGGATCTACTGGCCCGTCTCGATGGCTGGCTGGGCGGCTTCTTCCGTGATCTCGTCGGCGCCACCGCGGATCCAGACCAGGCGGTACTCGTCGAGGGGGCGCAGTTCGGCCTCCAGCACCTGCTGGATGCGTGTCGCCGAGCCGGGGCGGGCCCCTAGCGGCCCGCTCTGCAGGAAAGCCGAGACGCGGGCGGTGTTCCTGCACACGTCGTCGTCCTCGTCGCAGCCGAAGTCGTTGTTCTGGGTTTCGAGCAGGAAGACGAGCGGGTCGGGAGACACGAAGAGGCCGTCCAGGGCCTTGTACGCGTTCCAGAGGTCGAGCGAGGGGATGCTGTAGCCCTCGCCGCCCTCGACGAATCCGACCGCTTCGACGACGGTGCCGTCGGGCTTCGCGGTGACGACGCCCGGGAAGGGGTCGAACAGCCGGCGCGAGAGTTCCTGCAGGGTGAATGCGTCGTCATCCGGTACTTCGAAGATCTGGACCAGCGGTTCGCCGGCCGCGACGACCCTTTCGATCAACTCGATTTCCAGGTCGCGGAGGCGCGGAAGACTCCCCGAGCCGCGATGGATCGGCTGCGGTGCCGCCGGCGGCGCCAACTGCCGTGGTTGCACGATCAACTGCGATTCCGGCAGTTCCTCGCCCTCGGCCCCGGCGAACAGTCCCCGCAGCGTCTCGAAGCGACGGCCCGGGTTCTCGTCCATGTACTCCCACAGGGCAGCGACCCGGCGCTGGTAGCGCGCCGCGTCGGCTGCGAAGTTGCGAAAGCCCCGGTACGCGGTGTCCGACTCGCCCGCCGTCGCCCTGGTTCCGCCCGAGAAAACGAATGCAAGGGTGACGGTCTGGGGCGGCGGCCGTGTCTGCTCGGGCAGCCGGCGCTCGTTGTCCCGGACCTCGAACACAGGCCGCATCGGGGTGTCGACGAAGAAGTCCTGGAGCGCCTTGTCCGGGTCGGCCGCCAGCGCCCAGCGGCGGTAGCTGGTCAGCTCTCTCCCGGCGCGCTGCCACTCGGCACCGTCAGCGACCGGCTCGAAGACGCGATCGAAACGGATATGCCATGGATCGTGCTCGTTCATCAGCGCTTCCGTGCGGTCGTTCACCCGCCGGGCGATGAGGGAGTTTTCCTGCGGGATCATGTGGCGCCGAATCTCGACCTCGGCCTCGATGCGGACGTAGCCGGAGGTGTCGGGCGGCGCGGCGGTGTCGTCCTCGGCCGGGTTCGGCTGGTTCTCCGCTTCCGGAAAGAACTCGAGCGTCACGGTCTCGGAGACCGGATCGTCCGTGCAGGCGGCGAGAAACGAGAACAGGAGGAGACCGGCGATCGACCCTGTTCGGGTGCATGGTGCAAGCCGGTGCTTGGGCGCGGTCATTGAGGATCCCGGATCCACCTTAGTCGGTGCTCGCCCAGTGGTGTGAGCGCGTTCTCGAGGGCATCCGCGATCTCGGGCGCTCTCGCTGGCCTGACAACGAAGGGAAGCGCGAGAGTCTCTTCGAGTCGGCGGTCGAGGTCACAGTCTTCGTCGTCTGTTCGGGCGCCTGGAGAACCTCCGAACAGGTCCTCGAAGTCGACGCTTGCCCAGAAGCCGACGAAGCTGGGCGAAACGGTTTCTTCCAGCACATCGACCACGGCCCAGGAGATGTCGCCAGCCGACAGGACGTAAGCACCGTCAGCCTCTACGAAGCCGACCGCTTCGACGACCTGGCCGTCGGGCTTCACGGTCAGCGTTGCCGGGAAAGCGTCGAAGGCCTGCTGTAGCCGTTCGTATGGCGCAAAGCCGTCGGCGTCGGAGAGATCGGTGTCGGGCCACAGGGCGGAGAGGAGATCGTCGAACAGACGCGTCCAGAGCTCTTCCTCGTAGTCGGACAGATCCCTTTCCAACTCGTCCAACGCCTCCTCATCGCCAAAGGCGAGGACGCTGATCCAGGTTCGGCGCTTTTCGGGGTTGTCCTCCAGGTAGGACCACAGCTCATCGACGGTTCCCTGGAAGCGGACGATTGCGTTCGCAAACCTGAGCAGTTCGCGCCGCGCGTCGGCGAGTTCGTCGCCGGTTGGCGGGGACCCGCCCGCCGGCCTGAAGGTCAGCGTCGCCGTTCGTGTCGTGGACGGTCCGTCATCCCCGTTCTCTGAACGCTCTGTGATCGCGTAGGCGGGGGCGATCTGGGTGCCGGCGAAGAACTCCAGGAGTGCAGGTCCCGGGTCGGTCATCACGGCCCAGCGCCGGAAGCGTGAGATCTCCCCCTTGTGCCTCTTCAGGTCGCTGCCTTCAGATGCCGGCATCAAGAGCCGGTCGAAGCGCTCGTGCCAGAAACTCGTCCCGGCGGCGAGTTCGGCGGCGACCTGGTTGATTCGGTGCTGTATCACCTCGTCGTTCTTGTCTCCGGCTTCCCGGTTCAACCTGACCTCGGCCCGGATCTCCATCGATCCTTCTGGTTCTCGAAGGAACTCGATCTCGAGGTTCTCTTCGACGGGTTGTGGGACGCAGCCGGCGAGCATCACGATGGCCGCGGCCGCCCAGACGGCTGAGACGACGCGAGAAGTCGAGCTCCATCGGGTGGGGCGGGGAGGGCGGGAGGTGTGGTCTCGGGGCATACCGTGGTGCAACGCGCGTAGGATCGGCGATCTTCCGACCGTGAACCGTTCCCGTCGATCCCGTCGATGAACCTCTTCGCCCTACTCTACGAGCGTTTCGAGCCGGCCCTTCATCGGCCGGGTCTGGTGCTGGCTTCCGGCGACGGCGGAGCGGGAGGCGTGACCTGGACCTACGGCGACCTCGGTCGGGCGTCCGCCGGGTTCGCCGAGGCACTGCGCGCCCGGGGTGTCGAGCAGGGCGACCGGGTGCTGGTCCAGGTGCCGAAGTCGATGGAGGCGGTGGCGCTCTGGGGTCTACGTGCCCTTGAACACGGCGTACACGGAGCGGGAAGTCGACTTCTTCGTCGGTGACGCGTCGCCGCGGGTCGTCGTGCGCGGCGCAGTTGCGGCCGATTCAAACGACGGCGGAGACCCGCGGACGGTTGACATCGACGGGCTGTGGAGGGAGGCCCAGGCAGCCCCGGCGGACCCCGCGATCGAGCCCCGCGACGACGACGACCTGGCGGCGATCTGCTACACGTCGGGCACCACGGGTCGGTCCAAGGGGGCGATGATCACGCACGGGAACCTGATCTCGAACGCGCTGGCACTGCACGAGATCTGGGGCTTCGAGCCGGGCGACGTGCTGCTCCACGCGCTGCCGATCTTCCACGTCCACGGTCTGTTCGTGGCGCTCCACACCGCGTTCCTGAACGCCTCGAAGATCCTCTTCCTGCCGGCGTTCGACGCCGGGGCGGTGCGCCGTCTGCTGCCCGAGGCGACGGTCCTGATGGGTGTGCCGACGTTCTACTCGCGGCTGCTGGCTGAGCCGGGGTTCGGAAGTGCCGACTGCCAGAGCATCCGGCTGTTCGTTTCCGGGTCGGCGCCACTGACGGAGACCGTCTTCGGCGAGTTCGAGGCTCGCACGGGGCATCTGATCCTTGAGCGCTACGGCATGACGGAGGCCGGGATGATCACGTCGAATCCGTTGCGAGGGGAGCGGATGGCCGGCACGGTCGGGTTCCCCCTGCCGGATGTCGAGGTCCGGGTTGCGGGCGAGGACGGCGCCGAGGTGTCCGCCGGCGAGGTGGGCACCTTGGAGATTCGCGGCCCGAACCTGTTTCCGGGCTACTGGGGACTGCCGGAGAAAACGGCCGAGGAGATGCGCGGCGATGGGTTCTTCGTCACCGGCGACCTCGCCAGCGTCGACGGCGAGGGCCGTGTGACCCTGGTAGGCCGCGGCAAGGACCTGATCATCACGGGCGGCTTCAACGTCTATCCCAAGGAGGTCGAGGATCGGCTGGACGAGGTGGAAGGCGTCGCGGAGTCCGCGGTGATCGGCGCGCCGCACGCCGACCTGGGCGAGGGGGTCGTGGCCGTGCTGGTGGCGGAGCAGGCGCCGGTGGGCGACGATACGCTCCGCTCCGCGCTCGATGCGGGTCTGGCCCGGTTCAAGCACCCGCGGCGCTTCTACTGGGTCGAGGAACTGCCGCGCAACGCGATGGGGAAGGTACAGAAGAACGTGCTGCGCGAGCGGTACCGGGACGCCTACGACGGATGAAGGAGGAAGCACAGTGACGCAAGCAGAGAAGAAGCTCGACGGCAAGGTCGCCCTGGTCACCGGAGCGAGCCGCGGCATCGGCAAGGCGATAGCCGAGCTGTTCGCCGAGCACGGCGCACGGGTCGCCTGCACGGCACGCACGCTGTCCGAGGGCGGGCACTACCTCGGCGGTTCGCTCGAGGAGACGATCGAGGAGATCCGGGCGGCCGGCGGCGATGCCACGGCCTTCGCCTGCGACGTGTCCGAGTACGACAACTGCGAGCGGATGGTGAACGAGGTGCGCGACGCGCTCGGGCCGGTCGAGGTGCTGATCAACAACGCCGCTCTGACCTATTTCATCCCGGTGGTCGACTTCCCCGTCAACAAGTGGCACCGCTCGACGGCGGTCAACTTCCACGCGCCGTTCTACCTGTCGAAGCTCGTGCTGCCGGAGATGATCGAGCGCGGCGCCGGCAGCATCGTCAACGTGTCCTCGGGCGCCGCGATCGGCCCCGGCCGCGGCCCCTACACGGGCCCGCAGTTCGCGGGCGGCTCACTGTACGGCGCCGAGAAGGCGGCCCTGGAGCGCTTCACCCAGGGCCTTGCCTCCGAGGTCTACGAGCACGGCGTCTCGGTGACCTGCTACAGCCCGTCCCAGATCGTGCCGACTCCCGGCGTCGTCCACCACCGGCTGATGGAAGGACGCGATCCGAACGAGGCCGAAACCGTCGAGACGATGGCGCAGGCCGCACTGCTGCTCGCGACGGAGCCGATCGATCGCGTCACCGGCCGCGTGACCTACAGCCAGGCCATCCTGGAGGAGTTCGGCTGGATCGAGAAGGGGCGCGGGCTCGGCACGGAGCGCCAGGGCTCCGGCTACAGCATGATTTGAGAGCGGAGCGAGGCCTTCGGCCTCGCGCGTTTCCTTCGGAAAGCCGACGAGGACGTCGGCGCACCCAGTCGACTACCGCGTTTCTCACTGGGTGCGCCGGCGTGCCATCCGTGCGCCCGCTGACGGGCGCCCGGACTGGTTCGCCTGTGGCGCGGATCGCGCCACACGGGTTCCCGCCGGCATCCGCCGAAGGCGGTTTCCGGACTACTCCCCGCCCTTCACCGGCTTGCCGGCGGCGATCCACTCCTTCTCGAGCTGGCGCGCTCCCCTGAGCTGCCCCAGCATCGAGTAGTTGCCTTCGTGGCAGGCGTACTCGTAGTTGTACTGGTCCGTCTTCGGCCACGGCATCTCGCCGCCGAATGGCGCCGTGTACTCCTCGTCTTCGACCTCGAACTGGTACAGGAGCGACTGGCCGTCGATCGGGCTGAAGCGCTCGACGACCTTCATCGCGCCCCGGGGCACGCCGGCCGACTCCCGACCGTGCAACATCTGGGGCGCCGCTTCGCGACGGAAGTTCGTCGTCTCGACGACCAGGGTGTCGCCCTCCCACCGGCCGATCGAGTCGCCGGAGTAGGAGCGGTACGCCGCGGGTGAGTGTTCCGAGTCGATCCGCACGACCCGCGTCCAGTGCATCCACTCGATGTGGATCATCAGATAGTCGTCCGTCTGCACCAGGGTCTTCAGGTTGTTGTGGGATCGAAGCGCCGGGCTGGTAGATGCAGCGCACGCCCAGGACCATCGTTTCCGGACTGTCGAAGGGGGTGTCGCCCGACTCCAGCCACCAGGCCGTGCCGTCGTCGTTCATCCAGATGAACCGGGGAAGGGCGCCGCGACGCTTCTGGGCTTCTTCCGTCAGGGGCGGCATTCGACCGTTCGGCGGATTGGTCAGGATCGAGGTGCGGTACTTGCCGTCGATCTGGAACATCGTGTGGCCCGGATCGAACCAGGCGTAGTTGTAGCTCTGCCGGTCGATGAAGGCGCCCTTTTCCGGTGGCGGACGATCCGGTGCGCTGGCCGCGTCGCCGTCCAGAACGCGCTGACGCTGGTTGGCTTCGACCTCGGCCGCTTCCTCCGGGCTGAGGACGAGTTCCTCGCCGCGCTCGGGTCGGCGCTCGAAGGGCGTCAGCGAGCGGATGTCGTACCGGCCGGTGAAGTCGGGCTTGCCGTTTGGCGTTCGGGGAATCTCGTCGGCGGCTGCTGAGGCGGCCGCGCCGGCGCCCGACACGAGCAGCAGGGAAAGCAACGCGAGGGTCTTCCGCATCTCGAATCTCCTTGTTCCAGGGTTCCCCAGAGCCTAGCGCTTCGGCTCCACACTGGGGGCGCCGGCCGTCTGGCCGGCATGCCGCCGCAGGCGGCCTCCGGTCTCGCTAGCCTGAGTTCTCCCCTACCCAGAACGGGCTCGACCACGCCATGCTGCCGTCGATCTGGCGAACGCGCAGGTAGTAGTAGTCGCCGGGTAGGACCTCGCCCCGGTCGGTGAAGGTGAACTCCTGGTCGAGGGCCCGTCCCTCGGTCACGACCTGCGCGGAGAGCGCGTCCGTGTGCTCCAGCACCTGGACCTCGCGGCGGTCGACCTGTCCCTTAAGGTCGCCGAGCTGGAACCGCACGGTACTCGCCGGCAGCTCTTGGGGGACGCGGACGTAGCCGCCCGAGCCGCGGGACTCGGTCGTCGTCTCCATCTCGACGGTGACCACGGTGTCCGGGCTGGCGCCGCGCAACTCGAGGACGAGCGACTTCGGACGGCCGCGCGTGGGGAAGTCGAAGTCGATCCGGTTGCGGTCTTCTGTGTTGCGGGCCACGCGGTAGGTCGCGGGCTGGGTGAACCAGGGGTCGTCGTACCCGACCAGCGTTGCGCCGGCGACAGTGATCGCTCCCTTCCACGGACGCCCGCCGCGGGGCGGCGTGCGCTCGCCGTGGATCTCGGTCGACGACTCGAACGTGATCTGCACCCGCGCTTCCTCGGACAGCGCGCTCTCCAGGTATCTCCTGGTGTAGACGATCGTGCCGTTCCTGATCACGTCGATCGCGTCGATAGGCGCCGTGCCGTGGACCCGGCAGTCGATCCGGCGCTCCGCGGCGTCCTCCAGGCGAGTGCCCATGCGGGCGCCGTTGAGGGTCGCTTCGAGGATGATCCGCTCGCCGGTCGTCGCATAGGCCGCCCGGTCGCGGAGCGCGCTGAAGATCGCGTCCGCGTTGTTCTCGGGCGCGTAGACGGCGGCCAGTCCCCCCAGTTGCCGGTTGCCGGCCCCGGAGTACCCGGGATGGCCGTTGTGGTTGTCGGAGGCGCCGATGAAGCCGACCTCGAAGCCGTTCTGGAGGTACTTGTTGCCGAACCAGTCGAAGGTGCCGTGGCCCGACTGAATCTCGACCAGCCGCTCCAGGTCGGGATCGCTGTTCGTCCAGTCGCCCGGTTGGTGGGCGTGGGGGATGACCAGTCTGATCGCGCAGGCCTGCGTAGAGCTCGTCCAGCAGGGGCGCCTTCTGGTTCGGAACCCGGCTGCGGCCGGGCGTGTCGCGGAAGAACACGTTGTGGTGGCCGCCCAGCGGCGAGCGCGAAGTCCACTCGAAGCTCAGGATCGTCGTGAATTGGCCGTCGATCCGGTACTCCTCGACCAGCTCCTGCAGCTTGCGCCACTCGCTGTCGTCCATCCAGATGTCGTGCTCGGAGAGGCAGTCGAGCCGGGCCACGTCGCGCCCGAACCGGTAGTAGCCGTCGGGCGATCCCTGGCCCTCGGCGAAGGCGGTGTGACCGTGGGTCTCGCCCCAGTAGACGCGGGTGGCCGGGTCATCCTCGACGCGAACGGGATTGCTCGTCGCCCGGATCGATCCGTCCTCATTCCGGACGGAGAAACGGTAGACGCCGGGTTCGGTGAGGCTGACGTTTTCGAGCAGCGAGATGGCCGGACTTCCGGCCTCGATCGTGCGGAACGGCTCACCATCCAGCAACACCTCGAGCGCAGGCATGACACCAGAGGACGGGTTCTTCATCCGGTCCTCGGCGCGGACGGCCAGCGTGAAGGCCTCGCCGGGCGCAACGATCGAAGGGGCGACGGCGTTCACATAGCGGACCTCGTCTCGGCCCAGCACCTCGAACGAAGGCCACGCCGGTCGCAGCAGGTCGCCGGTGCCCTCGATGTCGGCGTAGACGTGCAGGATCACCTGGTTTCCTGGAGCGCTAGACCGGGGCCGCCGCCCGAGGTGTCGCCGTAGGTGATGGTGATCGTGTCGCCTTCCTCGAGAGCCGCACCGCTCAGACGGAACTGGAGCACGGCGCGCGGCACGCCGGGGCGAGCCGGGATGGCCCGGCGGCCCCGGTTGCTGAAGTGCATCCCCAGCCACTCGCCCCAGGGCTCGCTGGAAGTCAGCGTCGCGTCTGGATTCGAGCTCTCGATCGACACGTAGTTCCGGCCGGCCGGGTCCTCGGCCTGAATGCCGCTCCGTGCGCCGCGCACCAGAAGACCGCCGCCCTCCGCCATGCCGAGCGCGCCCACGGTGTAGATCAGCCGGACCGTGACCTGATCGCCGGCGTGGAACGGACCGGGCGGGTCGAGCGTCAGCGAGCCGACCGCCCCCGGGTGCTCGTCCTTGATCTGGAACTCCCGGGTGTAGAGGCGGATGAACTCCGGGATCCTCGACATTGGAATCGTCGCTCCGCCCCCCACGTCGCGAAGCGAGCGGTTCGCATTCGCGACAAGCTGCGGGAAGGCGTCGGGGATCGGTCCGCCGGTGAGGGAGTAGGCGTTCGCCCACTGCCAGAGGGTGTCGAGCCGGTCGCTCAGTACGGCGACGTCGTCGGTGGCCTGCGGGGCCTCCAGCTTCAGCGCCTCGACGCGTTGCCGGAGGTCGGGGGTCAGGTAGTCGCCTGGGTCGCCGCCGGTGCAGCCTTGAGCGCTGAGCGCCAGGACGAGCAAACAGAGGATCGCCAGACGGTTTGAGGACCGGTGTCTATTCAACATGCTGCCCGCCATGATAGTCCGCGAATCGGTGGCTCACTCCTCGCCGTCGCCACGCGTCATCGAGTCGACCGTGGTCGCGGCGCACATATGGGCAATCACGTTGGCCGCGGAGCGGAAGACGTCGGGCACGCGGTCGATCCCGAGCAGAATGCCCAGGCCCGCGATCGGCACGCCGACGACGTCGAGGGCCGGCGCCATCGACACGATGCTGGCGCTGGGCACCGGAGCAACCGTCATCGCGGCGAGGAAGATCGCCAGCACCGCCGCGACGATCAGCCCCGCGTCGAGCGGCACACCGTACATCGCAGCCAGAAAGACGAGTGACGCGCTCTGGAACAGCGCGCTGCCCGGACGGTTGATCGACGCCGCCAGCGGCAGGATCAGCGTGTACTTGCGCTCGGACAGGCCGAGTGCCTTCGCCTCCTGCAGCATCATCGGCAGTGTCCCCACGGACGTCGTCGTCGTGAAGCCCACGGTGTACGTGCCCACCGTTGCCCGGATGAAGCGGCCGGGCGGCACGCCGCCCAGGAACCAGACCAGGGGCAGGAGAACGAGGCCCTTCAGGATGAAGAGGCCCACCACGACGGCGACGATGAAGACGGCGAGGTTCTGCAGCATCGCCGCCCCCGTCTTCGCGATCACCGGTGCCGCGAGCCCGAAGACGCCCACCGGCGCGGTCCACAGGATCCAGCTCATCAGCTTCGTCAGAGCGTCGCCGAGGGCCTCCGCGAACGACGTCAGCGTCCGCTGTTTCTCGCTCGGCAGGGTGGTCGTCGCCGCGGCCAGGAGGACAATGAAGATGAGCAGCGAGAGGAGGGCGCCGTCGGCGGCGACCTGGACGGGATTCCGGGGAACGAGGTTGACCAGGAAGTCGACGATGCCCACGCCTGAGGCGTCCAGCTCCGCGACGGGCGTGGGCGGCGGCACGGGCGCCGTGAAGGTGAGGGCGAAGCCCATCACCCCCATCCCGATCAGGATCGCCGGGAGCGTCGTCGCCCAGAAGAACCCCACCGCCAGTCCCCCCAGCCGACCCAGCTTCCGCAGATCGCCGATCCGCCCCACGCCGACGAAGACGACCGCCGCCACCAAGGGGATGACGACCATCTGGATCGCGCGCAGGAAGACCTGGCCGAGCGGCTCGACAGCCTCGGCGGCCCGCAACAGCGCTGGCGAACCCGTGGCGGACGCGGCGATGCCGAGCCCCAGACCGAGCGCGAGGCCAATGAGAATGGCGCGTGTGTTCAGGAGGCGCTATCCACTTCAGGTTTCCCCGTCAACTGGCGCCACCTCAAGCCCGAGGGCGGCGGCGTTCGAGCGGATGCGGCGGTCGAACGTGAGAACCTGCAGGTCGCGCCGAAACGCGCCGATGCGGAGGACGGTCGCGAGGTGCAAGGCGTCCAAGGCGCGCACCGGCTCGTGCGGGAAGGGGCGTCGCGCACGGTCCATGATGACGGACCCGATCCGATGCACGTTCCACGAGGTCGTCGCCGCTTCGAGCCGCGAGCGCGCCTCCTGCGCGGCCATGGCATCCAGCCGGCCGCGTGCTTCCGCTGCGCGGATCGCGCGGTCGCACTCCAGCAACGTCAACTCCGAGGCGAAGATGGTGGAAGCCGAGGCAAGAAGCCGGCTCACTTCGTCTCCCCTCGGTTCGCCGAAGAGCCACGACAGAGCGGCGCTGCTCTCGGCGTAGAGCGTCACCGGTCGCCGCGGACCCAGTCGAGCAGCGCCATGACCTCCTCGTGCGGCAGCCGCTGCTCCTTGGGCGGGCGGGTGTACACCGCCTCTGCGTTGGGCCGGCCGAGACGGATTTCTCCCGCTCGCGCGAGCCGCAGCAACTCGTCGTCGGGGTCCAGCCCGCGCGGCGCGTGGGGAACGAGGTCGGCAACCGGCGTTCCCCGGCTCGTGACGGTAACGCGCTCACCGGATTGGGCGATGCGCAGGTACTCGCTGAGCCGGTTCTTCAGGACGCGGATGCCGACGGTCGTCATGTCCGCAATGTAGCCGCAACGCGGCTACATTGCAAGCTCGGATACGACCGCTCGATCAGCCGGACGCTTTACGCCCACAAACCCCGAATCACCTCGCCCTTGACCAGCTCCCTCGGCTGGTCCAAGTGATTCAGGATCTCCATCGCGGGGTCGATTCCCAGCGTGTAGTACACGGTCGCCAGCAGGTCGTTCGGGTGGACGGGCTTCTCGCGCGGGGCGGAGCCGGTCTCGTCGGATTCGCCGTAGAGCTGGCCGCGGGAAACGCCGGCGCCGGCGACCATCGCGGTGTAGCAGTAGGGCCAGTGGTCGCGGCCGTCGGGGGAGTTGCTGTTGCCGGAGGTGCTGACGCCGAGGCGCGGTGAGCGGCCGAACTCGCCGACGGCGACGACGAGGGTCTCGTCGAGGAGGCCGCGGTCGTCCATGTCGGAGAGGAGCGCCGACAGCGCCCGGTCGAGGACGGGGCAGTGCAGGTTGCGGAGCGGGCCGAAGTTCGCGGCGTGCGTGTCCCAGGAGTCGACTTCGGGGTTGCCGTTGGCGACGGCGGGCCAGTTGAGCTGGACGAAGCGGGTGCCGGCTTCGATCAACCGCCTTGCCATCAGGGCGCCCTGGCCGAACGTGTTCTTGCCGTAGCGCTCGCGCATCTCGTCGGACTCGTTCGAGAGGTCGAAGGCCTGCCGGGCTGAGCCTGAGAGGACGAGGTCGTATGCCTTCTCGTAGTACTCGTCGAGCGCGGAGTCGGCGACCGCCTTCTCGAGTTCGGGCAGCGATGCGTTGAGGCCCTTGCGGAGTTCGAAGCGGCCGGCGAGACGCTCGGGCGAAGTCTCTTCGCGCAGTTCGAGGTCGCTGAGTTCGATCGGCAGGTTCGGGTCCTGGTAGAGCCGGTAGGGGTCGTAGGCCTTGCCGAGGAAGCCGGCGGCGCCGCCCTTGCCGATCACGTTCGATTCCTGGAGCGGCCG
>JAGWAG010000155.1:16815-18375 GCA_021296535.1 Acidobacteriota bacterium
TCCCAGATGTCGATGTGGCTCGGTCCGCCCTGCAGGAACAGCAGGATGACGGACTTCGCGCTGCCGAAGCCCTTGCCGCCGGCGAGCGCGTCAACGGCCGCGGTCGCGGCGTGTGCGTCGCGGAGCGCCAGGGTCTGGCTGAGTGAGATGCCGAAGATGCCGAGCGAACCGACGCGGAGGAACTCGCGCCGGGTCGGGCCGTCGCAGGTGTGGCCGGACTGTCCTGGGATCACGAGCATGGTCGGAGGCTCCTTTGCGGCTGCGAGATAGAGCTTACGAGTTGAAGAGAAAGGCGTTCGAGTTGAGCAGGGCCCACATCAGGTCCTGGGCCGCCGCGGTGCGGCTCGCCCGCGAGTTCGGCTTCGCCGCCGGTCGGCAGCCGGCCGAGAGCTGCGAGATAGAGCTCGGCGATCAGCTCCTCGTTGTCCCGGCCCGAGAGCACCAGGGTCGCCACCCGGCCCTCGGGGTCGGCGATCGCGTCCGCGATGACGGAGCCGTTGAGCAGGCTGAGCGCCTGAGGCAGGCTCATCTCCGTCTTGCGCTCGCACTCGCAGGCGGTTTCGCGGTCCGGCTTGCCGAACAGGTCGAGGAAACCCTCGATCCCCATGCTTGCCGTCATCACGTGGGGGTCCGGCAACGCGGTGGCGTCGAAGTCCTCGGGCAGGGTGTCGATCTCGAACCGGGAGCCCGTCGCGCGGGCGACGGCGTCGGCCAGTTGCTCGGCGCTCAGCCGCCGCGGTTCGTGGTGGGAGAAGTTGATCCGGTCATCCTGGTTCCACTCGTTCGTCTGGAAGGAGGACTGGTAGGCCCGCGAGGTGGCGATCGTCCGCATCAGGAGGCGGAGGTCGAAGTCGTTTTCGATCAGGTCGGCCGTCAGCGCGTTCAGCAGCTCGGCGTTGACCGGCTGGTTGGAGGCGCGGATGTCGTCGACCGGATCGATGATCCCACGGCCCATGAAGTAGCTCCACACGCGGTTCGCGATCGCGGGGGCGAAGTAGGGGTTGTTGGGCGACGTCAGCCATTCGGCCAGCGCGTCGCGGCGGCCGAGACCCTCGCCAGGGTCGGGCGCTCCGTCGACCGGCACGAGATACTTCGGCGGCACCACGGCGTTCGTCTTCGGGTGCAACTGCTCCGCGTCGCGACGCTTGTTGAAGACGATCTCCTCGCCGGTGCGGAAACCCGGGCGGACGCCGAGGCCGGCGAAGAACGCGGTCATCTCGAAGTACTGGTCCTGCGCTCGAACGGGTGGTCGTGGCACTGGGCGCAGACCATCCGCACGCCCATGAAGAGCTGGGTCGTGGTCTCCATCGCCTCCTTCGGATCGCGGGCGGCGCGGTAGTAACTGGCCGCCGGCTGATCGAGGGTGCTGCCGGAGGCCACAACCAGTTCGTGGACGAGCTGGTCGTAGGGCCGGTTCTCCTCGATCGCCTCGCGCAGCCAGCCGCGGAAGGTGAGCATGCCCTTGTAGCTCATGAACTTCCGGTTGCTGCGCAGCAGATCGCCCCACTTGAGCGTCCAGTGGTCGACGTACGCGTCACTTGAGATCAGTTCGTCGACCAG
>JAGWAG010000156.1:0-1530 GCA_021296535.1 Acidobacteriota bacterium
CCTGCCGGCGAACGCCGAGAGAAGAACCGCGTTGTTCGCCTCCGTACCCGAGGCGGTGAACACGACCTCCGGCGGCTGCCCGCCGACGAGCCTCGCTACCTGCTCCCGCGCGAGTTCGACCGCGGCCCGCGCCTCGCGGCCAAAGGCATGGACCGAGGAGGGATTGCCGTGCCGCGTGCTGAGCCAGGGCGCCATCGCGTCGCCGACCCGCGGATCGAGGGGCGTGGTCGCGTTGTGGTCGAGGTACACGGGTGGGGCGGGCATGGTCGTGGTGGATTGTACGTTCAGAGAGGAAGGTGCGGGCCTGCGGCCGGCCGGTGGCCTGGCCGCCTTCGGCAGCAGCGGACCAGAACCCGGGTGGCGCGATCCGCGCCACACGTGAACCAGTCGGTGCGCCCGTCAGCGGGCGCACCGATGGCAGGTCCGCGCACCCAGAGAACGGCTGTACCGGGAGCGAGCCTCGGCTCTGCAACCGTTGGGTCGTCGCTGCGAGCCGTGGTTTAGGGGTGCGGAGCCTGCCTGCGGCCGGCCGGTGGCCTGGCCGCCTCCGGCGGCGGCGGACCAGAAGGTCCGCATCCGGCGCGATGCCGCGAAGCGGCGAGCACGAGCCCTACAAAACGAATCCCTAGACACGCCAACGGCCGCGCCCGTACCTATCCCCCGGAAGAAGACGTCAAACCGGCCGTAGACCGCCGTTGGCAGCCACCCGAAGCACCTGCCGCAAGCAATGGTCTCCACAAGCGCAGACCCAAACGACAAGCAGCCTCTCGGATGGCACTCGCGCGGCTACCACCCTCATGTGGACGATCCCCGGCGCCTGCAGAGCGTCGGCTTCCGACTTGCTGACAGCGTGCCGAACCACCTCCTGGAGCGATGGAGAGACGAGGCTAGACGGAACAGCGCCGCCGTCGATCAGGTCCGGGCAGCAGAGCTCGATCGACTGATCGGCCGTTTCGAGGACGCCGGTCACGGTGCCTGCTACCTCCGTCAGCCTGGAATCGCCGCCATGTTGCAGGACACGCTGCTGTACGGCGACGGCGGTCGCTACCGGCTGATCGATTGGTGCATCATGCCCAACCACGTCCACGTTCTGGTCGAGCCCCATCGTGCCCGGCTGCCGCACATAGTCCAGAGATGGAAGTCGGTCTCCGCCCGCCGGGCGAACCTGATCCTCGGCCGAACGGGCAAGTTCTGGATGGAGGACTACTACGACCGCTACATCCGCGACCGCCGACACTTCGAGGCTGTTCGGCGGTACATCTGGCAGAACCCTGTTGCCGCAGGGCTTTGCCGCACGGCCGATCAGTGGCCGTGGTCGTCGGCACGCCTGCGCGCGGGGGCAGTACTGGGGGAGTAGCTCGCGCGCCGCTTCGCGGCATCGCGCCGGATGCGGACCAGAAGGTCCGCGCACCCAGAGAACGGCCGTCGGCGCACTGTAGTTCTCTACCGCAATCGACCTGGGATGGGGCAGCGGCCCGCAGCGAGATCATGTCGTCTGCGTAGAGACCCTCGCCAGGGCTGCGAGACCAC
>JAGWAG010000156.1:1892-8054 GCA_021296535.1 Acidobacteriota bacterium
CGCGGACCTTCTGGTCCGCTCGCCGCCGAAGGCGGCCAGACGAACGCGCCGGCCGAAGGCCGGCGCCGCTACCTCCGCCGCCAACGTCCAGGCGGTACGCTTGAGGACCGATGAAAGCCGCACGCAGAGCCTCGATCCTGGCCCTGACGGCGGGTCTCTTTCTCGCCTTCACCACGCCGGCACCCGCCCAGGAAGAGCGAAGGGAGACCCGCAAGGAACGGCGCGAACGCCGCGCTGCCCTCCAGGCCGTCGAGGCGGCTCTGCCGCTCGAGTTCAAGACCTTCCTCGAGGACGTTCACTTCCTGATCAGCGACGGGGAACGCGAGGCGTTCCTCGAGGTCACGCAGGACTACCAGCGGCGGGCCTGGATCGAGCGGTTCTGGCGGCTTCGCGACTCCTACCCCGACACGCCGCGCAACGAGTTCCGCGCCCGCTGGGAGGAGCGGCTGCTCTACGTCCGGCAGGAGTTCGACGGACCCCGTTCGGACCGGACGCGCATGTACCTGCTCAACGGCGCGCCCGGCGGGCGGCTCAAGTTCCAGTGCACGATGGTCACCTGGCCGATCGAGATCTGGTTCTACCAGCGCAGCGACACGGTCGGCCACGAGTTCTTCCTGCTGTTCTACCGTCGCGCCAACCAGGCCCACTACGAACTCTGGCACCCCTCCGACGGCCTGGACCGTCTCCTGGACTTCGGCGTCAGCGCCCAGGCGGCGGCCGGCGACATCCAGAGCTGCAAGGACGGCGATGTCGCGGCCTCCGCGATCAACTGGCTGCTGCGATCGAACGGCATGGAGTTCGCCATGCTGATGGGACGCCTGATCGAACCGCCCGAGGCGCCCTCCGCGGAGTGGACGCTCACCTTCGAGGCGTACACCACGGACGTGCCGGAGGACGCCGAGCCGCTCGACGCCTCGCTCGAGGTCCGCTACCCGGCCCGCTACCAGGCGCGTACCGTGGTGGAGGCCGTGGTCGAGATCGATCCTTCCTCCGCTTACCGGGACACGGTCGGCGGACAGTCGAGCTACAACTTCTTCCTCACCGGCGAGGTGTTGCGCGAAGACGCGCTGTTCGAGAACTTCCGCTACAAGTTCGACCTGCCCCTGGGCACCGACGCTGGCGGCGACGACGACGAGGGCCTGGACCCGGACGCCACCGCAGGTACAAACGCCGCGAGCGACGAAGGCGCGCCTATCCTGCTCTCCTTCGAACGGCGGCTGCGACCGGGCAACTACCGGCTCGTGCTCAAGATCGAGGACCTGAACGGCGCCCGCTTCGCGCGCCTGGAGCAGCCGCTCGAGGTACCGACGCTTCAAGCGCCCGCCACCCGCCAGCTCGACCCGGCGGTCCAGAAGATCATCGACCAGGCCGAGGCGGTGCTCACCAGCACCGTGCCCACCGTGCAGCTCCTCGAACCGCCGGGCGAACTCCAGACCGGCCTGGTGCGCTTCGACACCCTGGCGACCGGCGACATCGCCGAGATGCGCTTCTGGCTCGACGGCAACCAGGTCGCCCGCAAGCGCAGCGCCCCGTTCTCCGTCGAACTCGACCTGGGGTCCGTGCCGCGCGTCCACGTCCTGCGGGCCACCGCCCACGACGAGGACGGCGCCGAGGTCGCCTCGGACGAGATCTCCCTGAACTCCGGCCGCAACCGCTTCGCGCTCCGATTCGCCGAGTATGAAGGCGAAGTCCAGGTCGAGGTCGACCTCGCGGTCCCCGACGGCAGCCTGGTCGAGCGCCTCGAACTCTTCCTCAACGACGAGCCGGTCGCCACGCTCTACCAGGACCCCTTCAGCCAACGGGTCGAGCTACCGCCCGGCGACGAGATCACCTACCTGCGCGCCGCGGCGTATCTCGTCGACGGAAACTCGACCGACGCCGTCGTCTACGTCAACGCGCCCGACTACCTCGAGATCGTCGACATCCAGTACGTCGAGCTCTACGCCTCGGCGCTGCGCCGGTCGGGCCGCCCCTACGAGGACCTGCAACCCGACGAGGTCACGATCCTCGAAGACGGCACGCCGCAGGACATCCTCCGCTTCCAGCGAGTCACCGACCTGCCGGTCCACCTCCAGGTGATGCTCGACGTCTCGGCCTCGATGGTCGACCGCCTGGGAACGGCCCGCGAGGCCGCCCTCGGCCTCTTCCAGTCGGAGATCACCCCCCGCGACCGGGCGGCCCTGGTCACCTTCAACGACCATCCGTACCTCGCCTCCGACTTCACGAACGACCCCGCGAAGCTCGCCGGGTCGCTCGCCGGCCTCAAGGCCGAGCGCGGCACCGCGCTGTACGACGCGCTCGTCTTCGGCCTCTACTACCTGAACGGGATCAAGGGTCAGCGGGCTCTGCTGCTGCTCTCCGACGGCAAGGACGAGAGCAGCCGCTTCAGCTTCGACCAGGCGCTCGAGTACGCGCAGCGGTCCGGGGTCGCGATCTACGCGATCGGCCTGGGCCGCCAGACGGGGCCGGCGAAGCGGGCCCTGTCCCGGCTCGCCGAACGGACCGGCGGCAGCTCCTTCTTCATCAGCAGCGTCGGCGAACTCGCCGGCGTCTACGGCCACATCCTCGGCGAACTGCGCTCCCGCTACCTGATCACCTACCAGTCGACGAACACCACCGGCGACCGCCGCTTCCGCGAAGTCGAGGTCGACGCCGACGTCCCCGGGGTGTCGATCCGGACGCTGAAGGGGTACTACCCGTGACCGTCGTCCTCCTCGCCCTCCTCGCCACCGCCGCCCTCGCCCAGGACGCCACAACCCCCCTCGACCGGCGGCACGCGGCCTTCCTCGACACGGCCTCCGCGATCCTGACTGACACGGAGCGCCGCGTGTTCGGCGAGCTCCGCCACGGCTATCAGCGCGACGCCTTCATCCAGCGGTTCTGGAGCGTCCGCGATCCCTATCCCGAGACGCCGCAGAACGAGTTCAGGGAGCGGTTCGAGCGCACCCTCGAAATGGCGGAAGAGCGTTTCGGCGACGCCCGGGGCGCCCGTTTCGAGGCCCTGCTGCTGCACGGGGAACCGCAACGGACGTTCACGACGACCTGCCGCCTGCTCCGCACCCTCGAGATCTGGCACTACCCGCACAGCCCGGTCGTGCGCGGCGAGTTCTACCTCGTCTTCCTGCGCGAGGGCGGCGGCTACCGGCTGTGGACGGCGGCCGACGGGCTGTCCGCGATCGTGGTCTTCACCGCGGGCGGGCTCGACCGGTCCTCCCGGATCGAGGAGATCGGCCGGGAGTGCGCGCGCGGCGGCGACGTGCTGACCGCTCTGAGCCTCGCTCTCGACTGGGAGGCGATGGGCGGCGAGCCGGAACCCGGGAAGGCGAACGACGAATGGGCCCTCGCCTTCCTCGACCGCAGCACGGAGGCGCCCGCCGACGCCGAGCAGTTGGCGGCCGAGATCGCGATGCGCTACCCGGGCCGGCGAGGCAACCGCACCGTGGTCCAGGCGATCGTCGGCATCGACCCCGCCCACCTGCCCGAGGCCGAGAAGGGCCGCCGGCGCTTCGTGCTCGACGGCGAGGTGCTGCGGCAGGGCGAACTGTTCGAGAACTTCCGCTACCGCTTCGAGCCGCGGAGCCGGGCCTACGGAGCGGCGGACGGAGCGGCAGGCGACGCGGACAACGGCGCCGTCCCCCTGGTCATGCAGCGCTACCTGCGCCCGGGGGCCTACCGCCTGGTCGTCAAGGTGCGCGATCTGGATGCGGGGCTGTACTTCGCGGCGGACGCGGACATCGAGGTGCCGCTTGTGCCCCGGACGCCGGAGCCGGAGCCGGCCGGAGGGCCGGCGCACCCAGTGGCGGCGGACCCAGTGGCGCACCGGGTCCCGGAGTGGCTGGCCGAGGCGAACGCGGCCGCTCCCCGCGACGTCGAACCGGACGAGCACATCGTCCGCATCCTCCCTCTGCCCGAACGCCTCGTCGTCGGCCGGGTCCGGATCGGCGCCGACGTCGAGGGTCCGGACATCCACCGCGTCGCCTTCTCCCTGGATGACCGGGAGCTGATCAGCAAGCGACGGCCGCCTTACCAGGTCGATATCGACCTGGGGCCCACGCCGCGCGTTCACACCCTGCGCGCCGACGCCTACGACCAGCAGGGCGGCGTGCTGGCAACCGACGAACTGCTCGTCAACTCCGGGCCCCACCGCTTCACCGTCCGCCTCACCTCGCCCCAGCGTGGCGCCGTCCACACGCATAGCGTGCGCGCCGTCGCCGAGGTCGAGGCGCCGCGCCACGAGCGGCTGGACCGGGTCGAGTTTTTCCTCAACGACACCCGCACCGCGACGCTCTACCAGCGGCCCTTCGAGCAACCGATCCGGATCGACCCCGACGACCCCCTCTCCTACGTCCGCGCGGTGGCGCACCTGGAGAGCGGCGCCTGGGCAGAGGACCTCGTGTTCGTCAATGCGAGCAACCTGGACGAGGAAGTCGACGTCGCGCTGATCGAGCTCTACACCTCGGTCACCGACCGCTCCGGAGCGCCCCTGCTCGGACTTGGGCGACGCGACTTCCAGGTCCTCGTCGACGGCGAGCCGCGGTCCATGCAGCGATTCGACCGCGCCGCCAACCTGCCGGTCCACGCCGGCATCCTCTTCGACACCTCGACCTCCATGGTCGACCGCATCGACGCCGCCGAGGAAGCGGCCCTCCACTTCTTCGAACTCGTCCTCGGTCCGCAGGACCGCGCCTGCCTGATCACCTTCAACGACCGACCCGAACTCGCCGTCGGCTTCACCGGCTCCAGGGAGACCCTGGCCGGCGGCCTCGCCGACCTGACGACCGAGGGCGAGACCGCCCTCTACGACAGCGTCCTCTACGCGCTCTACTACTTCGGCGGCCTGCGCGGGAAGCGAGCGCTGATCCTGCTCACGGACGGCGGCGACTCGAGCAGCGAGCACCGCTTCGCCGACGTGCTCGACTTCGCCCGCCACACCCAGGTCGCGATCTACAGCATCGGCATCGACATCAGTCCGCGCGAACTCCTGGTCCGCGGCCGCCTGCAGCAACTCTGCGACGAGACCGGCGGCCGCTGCTTCTTCATCACCGGGGCGTCCGAACTGAAGCGCGTCTACGAACGGATCGAAACGGAAGTCCGCTCCCAGTACCTGCTCGTGTTCGAGTCCCCCGACGGCGAGCCCGGCGCCTTCCGCAAGGTCGAGGTGAAGCTGAAGGACCCACGCGCCCACGGCAAACGCGGCCTGAAGGTCCAGACCATCCCGGGTTACTTCCAGTGAGCGGGGCTACCTCACCGGGTGCGCCGGCGTCCCCGAAGAACCCACTGCGTGCGCCGGCGTCCCCGCCGGCATCAGACGCGCAGCCGCGAAGCGGCGCGCACGAGCAGGCCACACCCGGCCCCCTCATCCTCGCCTCCGCCTCCCCCCGCCGCCGTGAACTCCTCGCGTCCCTCGACCTCGACTTCACCGTCCGCCCCGCCACCGTCGACGAAACCCCGAACCCCGGCGAACGGCCCCGCGACCTCGTGCGGCGCCTCGCCCGCGAGAAGGCCGAGGCCGGCGCCCGAAACGGCGAACAGGCGTCCTCCGAAGGCGCTCGCGATGCCCGTCAGGGGCATGAATGGGTCCTGGCGTCGTCACCGAAGGCGAGGTCCTGGGCAAGCCAGCCGACCGGACCGAAGCCCGGGCCATGCTGAAGCGGCTCCAGGGCCGCTGGCACCTCGTCCTCACCGGCGTCGCCCTCCGGCCGCCCAACGGCGACACCCTGCACGCCGTCGAGAGCACCCGGGTCCTGTTCGCCGAACTGACCCCCGAGCAGATCGACTGGTACGCCGAAACCGGCGAGCCCGACGACAAGGCCGGCGCCTACGCAGTCCAGGGCCTCGGCGCCCTCTTCGTCTCCGAGATCGACGGCAACTACAGCAACGTCGTGGGGTTGCCGCTGCCGACGGTGCGGCAGTTGTTCGAGGGGGCGGGGAGTGACGTGAGGGCGTTCCGGCGGGCGTAAGGCAGAGGAGGTTGCCCGCGGGGGCAATCACCGGCTGCGTACCACCACTGGGTCAGGCCCCGAACTTCGCCAGCTTCCCCGCGTTCGCCAGCAGCAGCCCCATCAACTCGCTCGACGGGATCGTGCCCACGGCCCCGCGAATCGCCTCGGCCTCGGTGAAGCGCTCGCAGTCGTCCACGAAGCACAGCTCCGACGACACCAG
>JAGWAG010000017.1:0-13024 GCA_021296535.1 Acidobacteriota bacterium
TTCTTCGACCAGTGGCTCAGGCGCCCCGGCGTACCGGAACTCGAGATCGAATGGGAGTTCGACACGGAGTCGTCGGAGATCGAGGTTCAGGTGCGGCAGCTCGGACCGACGTTTCGTCGGCTGGCGCTGGAGGTCGAGGCGGTGCTTGCCCATGGCCGCACTGTGCGCGGACTAGTCGACGTCGAGGGCGAGCGAACGACCGCGACCCTGCCGCTGCCCGGGCTCCCGGAACGGCTCCGTATCGACCCGGACGGCTGGCTGTTGATGCGGTACACGGTTGAGGAGAGGTAGGCCGATCTGTGGAGCGAGGCCTGCGGCCTCGCGCGTGTCCCTCGGAAAGCCGCTGCGCACCGGGTGCGCCGACGTCCCCGTCGGCTGCCGCCGCAGGCGGCTTCGAAACGCGCCGGGCCGCAGGCCCGGCTCCGCTCTGCCGGTACGATGAACCCGCCATGGCAGCGACGGCACTCTCGGCAGGCGCCGACTTCGAGCAGGTCCACGCCGGCGGCGCCTTCGGCACCGTCCTCGCCGATCCGCCGTGGCAGTTCCTGAACCGCACCGGCAAGGTGGCGCCCGAGCACCGCCGCCTGAGCCGCTACGCGACCCTTTCGCAGACCGAGATCGAAGCGATCCCGGTCGCCGCCGCTTGCGCCGAGGCCGCCCACCTCTACCTCTGGGTACCCAATGCCCTCGTCCAGGAGGGCCTGGACGTGATGAAGAGCTGGGGTTTCACCTACAAGACGAACCTGGTCTGGCACAAGGTGCGCAAGGACGGCGGTCCCGACGGTCGGGGAGTCGGCTTCTACTTCCGCAACACGACGGAACTCGTCCTGTTCGGCGTCCGCGGAAAGCTCCGCACCCTGGCGCCGGGCCGGCGGCAGGTGAACATCATCCGCTCGCGAAAGCGGGAACACTCCCGTAAACCGGACGAGCTCTACGGGATCATCGAAGCGTGCAGCCCCGGTCCGTACCTGGAGCTGTTCGCCCGGGGCCGCCACTCCGAACTCTGGACCGCCTGGGGCGACCAGAGCGACGGCTACGACCCGGATTGGCCCACCTACGCGAACGCCCGCCCTTAGCCGCGTACACGCCGCCCCGCCGGCGTCAGGCGATAGCGCTGGTCCTTCGCCCTCGGTGCCTCCGGTCGCGTCATCTCGATCAGGCCTGCTTGCAGGGCGGGTCCAAGGTATCCCTGACGCAGCCACTTTCGGTCGCGCAGGCCCAGTGCATCGAGCACCTCGCGCCTGGACATCTCTCCGTTCACTAGCTCCAGGAGCCGCTTTACTTGGGGGGTCACTTGGGGGGTTTCCTGGGGGGTAGCCTGTCGCACCGCAGCGAGGATTGCGCCCAGCATGAAACGGATGAAGGGCGTGCTCCCGCCTTGCCTGGAACTCTCTTCGATGGCCGTGTAGTACTCGGGCTGGCGAGCCTGCACGACGCTCTCCACCGGCACGTGGGCGAACATCGGCTTCCAGCGGCTGAGGATCAGGGTCTGCCACAGCCGGCCGAGGCGGCCATTGCCGTCCTCGAAGGGATGAATGAACTCGAACTCGTAGTGAAACACGGAGCTCGCGATCAACGGGTGCTCCTCGGTGCCCCGCAGCCAGCCGAGGAGGTCCGCCATCAGCCCCGGCACGCGGTATGCCGGCGGACCGATGTGGTGTACGCCGTCAGGGCCGATCACGCCCACGGCGGCGGTGCGGTACCGACCGGGCGTCCCGGCCAGTTCGGTCATCAGCGCTCGGTGAGCCGCGAGCAGGTCGTCCTCGCTCGCCGGCGTCCAATCCCCGGCCAGGTCGTAGGCCGCGTTCGCGTTGCCCACCTCCTGCACATCCTTCGGCGGCCCTACGACCCGCTTGCCGTCGAGAATCGCCGACACCTGCTCCTCGGACAGCGCGTTGCCTTCGATGGCCACGGAACCGTGAACCGTGCGAACGCGGGCTTCCCGCCGCAGTTGCAGGTCCAGCCCCAAGCCGGCAGCTTCGGCCTGGCCGATCGCCTCACCGATCTGCTCCACCAGGTCCAGGATCCCGGGCGTGATCGTGTAGGGCGGTGCCGCGGCAGCGGTCATGCCCGACACTCTTGCACAGCCTGTTCCGCGGAGGTCCAGGCGCTTTCGGGGTCCTCCGCCACGGTACGATGGGGCCACCCAAGGGAGACGATTATGTGCAGGAACATTCGCGTTCTCTATAACTTCGAGCCGCCCGCCGGCGAGGAGGAAGTCCGCGCGGCAGCGCTCCAGTACGTGCGCAAGGTGAGCGGCTCGACGAAGCCGTCGCGGGCCAATGAGGCCGCCTTCGGTCGGGCGGTCGACGCGGTCGCCAACGCGACAGCCGAGTTGCTGCGAGAGCTGACTACGACCGCACCGCCGCGGAACCGCGAGGTGGAGGCCGAGAAAGCAAGGGCGCGCTGGCGACAGCGCCAGCAGCGGATGGCCGCGGCTCAGCCCGTCTCCGCGCGAATCACCGCGTCGTAGTGGTCGATCACCTGACGCACGTAGGCGCGCTTCTCGATGTAGCTGCCCGGGTAGAAGCTGCGTTTGAAGCCGTAGATGATCACGTTGCGGAGGTCCTCCCGGGACAGGTTGAAGGCCTCGCAGGCGGAGGCGATCTCCTTGGTCACGGAGGTTCGCGACATGAGCCGGTTGTCGGTGCAGAGGGTCACCGAGAGCCGGTCTTCGATCATTCGGCCGAAGGGATGGTCGGCGAAGTTCCGTAGGCGTTGGATGCTCTGCAGGTTGGAGGTGATGCAGACCTCGAGGGTGATCCGCCGGTCGCTGATGTACTGGGCGAGGTTGCGGATGTAGCGCTCGGGATCCTTCGCCGCCGCCGAGTTCGGATTGTCGAGGCGGAGCCGGTCCGCGGCGTAGAGGTGGGTGCCGTGGCCGATGCGGTCGGCCTGGAGCAGGGTGATCGCCTGGAAGATGCTCTCGGGACCGTAGGCCTCGCCGGCGTGGATCGTCTTCATCAGGAAGTGCTGCTGCGCGTAGAGGAAGGCGTCCCGGTGCACCGCGGCCGGATTGCCGGCTTCCGCGCCCGCGAGGTCGAACGCGACGACCGGCAGGCCCAGCCGGTCGCGGGCTTCGACCACCGAGCGGGCCAGGGAGAGTGAGGCCGCGGCCTGAATCTCGGGCTTCGTCCAGCCGTGGAGCGCGGAGTACAGGCCGCGGTAATAGGGACTGTGTCCGGGTCCGAACGTGCGCAGCGCGCAGGCGATGATCCCGTAGCGGAACGGCGGTTCGGCGCCGGCGCTTACGTTCTCGGTCGCCTCGTGGTCGCGCTGGACCCTGGCGAGACCGCGGTCGACGGCGGCGAGCACGCCGGCGATGTCCAGATCGGGGCCGGTGTGAAGCTGCGGGGCCAGCCGGACCTCGACGTAGCAGACGCCCTCGGCCAGGTTGTCGGCCCCGAGTTCGTAGGCGGCCCGCTCCAGGGCCTCGGCGCTACACAACGCCGGGGCCGTGTAGGAGAACGTCCGCAGGTAGTCCTCCAGGTCGTCGTAGGTCTCCTTGAACACGAGTTCCAGGAGACCTTCAGGCGTCTGCGATGGCAGTTCGAGCCGGGCTTCGCGTGCCAGCTCGATCAGGGTGTCGAGGCGAAGCGACCCGTCGAGGTGGACATGGAGGTCCGTCTTCGGCAGCTTGCCGATCAGGTCGGCCGAGGGGACGGGTTCGTGCGGGTCGGTATGATTCGCGGTCTGCATAGCGCAGTGTACAGGCACCTTGTGGATTGGCGACTTCGGTCAGGAGCGAGACGATGAGTACGACCAGACGTTCCTTTCTCTATGGCATGGGCGGTCTTGGAGCGGCGGCTGCCGGGCTGGGCACGACCGGCGCGACGTTCGCCGCACCCGTACGCGGTAGGGCGGTGGCTGCCAGCGACCGCATCCGGGTCGGCGTGATCGGTTGCCGCGGCATGGGAACGAGCGACATGCGTTCCATGCTCGACGTCGACGGTGTCGAGTGCGCCGCGCTCTGCGACGTCGACGGCAACGTCCTTGGCGAGCGGGTCAAGTCCTTCGAGGATCTGACGGGCAGCAGGCCGGACAGCTACGGCGACTACCGCAAACTGCTCGAGGACGATCGAGTAGACGCCGTGATCATCGGTACGCCGGACCACTGGCACTGCAAGATGTTGGTCGACGCCTGCGAAGCCGGGAAAGACGTCTACGTCGAGAAGCCGATGGCGAACTCGATCGAGGAGGTCCGGGTGATGCAGCGGGCCGCCAGGGAGTACGGCCGGGTGGTTCAGGTCGGCCAGTGGCAGCGTTCGGGCAAGCACTGGCAGGACGCGATGGAGTACCTCTGGTCGGGTGAGCTCGGACAGATCCGTTCCGCCAAGACCTGGGCCTACATGGGTTGGGCCGCGCCGATGCCGGTGCCCGACTCGCAACCGCCCGCGGGCGTCGACTACGACATGTGGTTGGGGCCGGCGAAGAAACGGCCCTTCAACAAGCACCGTTTCCACTGGGACTTTCGTTGGTACTGGGACTACGCGGGCGGTCTGATGACCGATTGGGGGGTTCACCTGATCGACATCGTGCTGATGGGCATGAAGGCGACGGCGCCCAAGTCGGTCATGTCGCTCGGCGGACCGTTCGGCTATCCCGGCAGCGCGATGGAGACTCCGGACACCCAGCAGGCCATCTACGAGTACGACGATTTCACGATGACCTGGGAGCACAGCCTGGGCATCAGCCTGGGGCCGCACCAGCGCGGTCACGGCGTTTCCTTCACCGGCAACAACGGCACACTGGTTGTCGACCGCGGCGGCTGGGAGGTGCTGGCCGAGACCGGCAGCAAGGACGGCGAGCGCTACGAGAAGACCCCGGCGATCGAGAGACGGGCCGCTGACCGTGACCAGCGGGGACTGGCTCAGCACACGCAGAACTTCATCGACTGCATGAGAACGCGGGAACAACCGGTCTGCAACGCGGACGTGGGGGGCCTGGTTGCGATCAACGCTCACCTGGGAAACATCGCGTTCCGGACCGGTCGCCGGGTCTACTGGGACCACGAGGCGGGACGGGTCGTGGGCGACGACGAGGCGAACGACGGCTGGCAGTTCCCGCAGGTGTCGGGCGCCGAAGCGTCGGGCGGCTGATTCGCGGCCAAGCCAGGTGACTTCGCTCGAAGACCGCCGGCTCGGCGCCGCGACCATCCTCTTCGGCGAAGGCGGGGGCAAGTACCCCGACAACAACGCCCTGCTGGTGGAAGGCGCCGGGTCGACGATGCTGATCGACCCCTCGCTCGGCGTTCGGGCGCGCGGCCGGAGCGCGCTGCCGGGCGTCGACCTCGTGCTGCTCAGCCACTGCCACGAAGACCACACCGCGGCGCTGCCTCTGTTCAGGGACGCGCCGGTCCACGTCCACGAAGAGGACTTGCCGGGCCTGCTCGACTTCGACGGCTTCCTGGACATCTTCGGCGTCGAGCCCGCGCGCCGCGAGGAGTACGGCCGGTACCTGCGGGAGACGTTCTTCTACGAGCCACGTCCGGACGCCGTGCCCTTTCGCGAGGGGGATCTGTTCGACCTGGGCGGCGGCGTTTCGGTGCGGGTGATTCACACCCCGGGCCACACGCGCGGCCATTCCTGCCTTCTGATCGAGCCGGACGGCATCCTGTTCCTGGCCGACATCGATCTGAGCGGCTTCGGCCCGTACTACGGGGACGGATGGTCCGACCTCGAAGCGTTCGAACGCTCGCTCGAACAGGTGCGGGGTATTCAGGCGGCGCACTACCTCTCCGGCCACCACATCGGCCTGCTCGACGACCGGGCAGCCTTCCTGGGCCGCCTCGACCGCTACGTCGATCGGATCGCCGATCGCGAGGGGCGTTTGCTCGAGTACCTGGAGCAACCGCGGACGATGGACGACATCGTCAGTCACCGCTTCGTCTACCGACCGCGCGATCAGGGCGAGGGCATCGCGAAGGCAGAACGGCGCAGTGCGCAGCTCCACCTCGACCGGCTCGAGCGCGCCGGCCGGGTCGAGCGGGCGGGGGAAACGTACCGGACGCTGGGTTAGCATGCCGGAGCCGGAGCATCGCCGAGGAGGCCGATGACCGTGCCGGAACAGGAGGTTGGATTGTCCGTCAAGACGTTGGCTCGGAGTGTCGCCTGGGCTTCGGTACTCATCGCGGCGCTGCTTGCCGTGGCTCCGTCCGCGGTCGCTCAGGACGCGAAGTCAGTCGACCATCTGCTCGAGCCCGACGCGATTCACCCCGCGACCGCGGACCAGTTCCGTGCCGTGCTGGATCACCACCGGGGCAAGGTCGTCGTCGTGAACTACTGGGCCACCTGGTGCATCCCCTGTCTTCAGGAGCTGCCGGAACTCGACCTCCTGCAGGAACGCTATGGCGAACGCGGCCTCGTCGTCCTCGCCATCTCGATGGACGATCCGGACAAGCTGGAGGACCGGGTCAAGCCGTTCTTCGCCAAGCGGGCGCCGGGCCTCGTCTCCTACCTGGCCAGCGCCGGCGAGGACGACTCGGTGGAGTTCGTCACTTCGTTCGATCCCGAGTGGCCGGGCGCGCTCCCTACGACGATGTTCTTCGATCGCGGCGGCGAGTTGGCCGACATCCACCTTGGACGCATGCTGTACGCGGAGTTCGAGGAGGCCGTGCTCGAGATGCTCGAAGCCGACGAGGGCTCCTGACCGGATCGAGCGGACCCGCGAGGAGCAGGACCGCCACACTGTCGAGCACGACATGAGGTCCCACAACGCACTCGCCGAACCGGCCGTCGACCGGCGGTCCGAACGGCGCGGCGACGCGGACTGGCTTGCCGGGCGTCTCGCCGACCCCGGGAGTCTGCTGACGGTCGTGTGGCGGGAGCGCAGCCTGGTCCTCGAGGCGCATGGCGAACGCGCGCCGGCACCCGGGACGGTGCCGGTGACCGTCGCTTCGACGCTGGTCGAGCAGACGGAGGAGCTCGTCTACCTGGGCGACGCGGGCGGCCGAAGTTACTTCTCGGTCGACCTCTCGGATCGGGACGATCCGCTCTCGGGGCCGCTGCGGGGGGCCGGCCGGCTGGTCGAGCTGCGGCAGGTCGGCGCCGCGATGAGCGGCATGGACGGCAACCTGCTTGCCTATGCCCGTGCGATGGCGACCTGGCACCGGCGCCACCGGTTCTGCGGCCAGTGCGGCGGCGCGACCGAGAGTCGCAACGCAGGTCATCTGCGGGTCTGCACGTCGTGCCGCTGCGAGCACTTCCCGCGCACGGATCCCGCGGTGATCATGCTGGTGCACACAACGGGTGACGACAACTCGTGCCTCCTCGGGCGCCAGGCGACCTGGCCGCCCGGGATGTTCTCGGCCCTGGCCGGTTTCGTCGAGCCCGGAGAGAGCCTGGAGAGCGCCGTGGCGCGGGAAGTCCAGGAGGAGACGGGCATCGGCGTCGACACGGTGGAGTACCACTCTTCCCAGCCGTGGCCCTTCCCGACCTCGATCATGCTGGGCTTCTACGCCACGTCCCCCGGCGGCGACGTGCGGGTGGACACCGAGGAACTCGAGCACGCGGTCTGGGTGCGGCGCTCCGAACTCGAGCACGCGCTCAGGGCCCGCGAGGTCCGGCTGCCGCCGCCCTTCTCGATCGCCCGTCGCCTGATCGACGACTGGCTGCGCGACGAGCGCTGAACCGTCGCGTACCATTGTGAGTCCATGACTCTGGACTCCACGAACGGCGCTTCCGGCAACCAGCCGCTCGACCGCCTCGGTCGGCCGATCCGCGATCTGCGCATCTCGGTCATCGACCGTTGCAACTTCCGCTGCACCTTCTGCATGCCGGCGGACCGCGAGTACAAGTTTTTGCCCAGACAGCAGTTGATGACCTTCGAGGAGATCGAACGCCTGGTACGGCTGTTCGTCCAGCTCGGCGTCCGCAAGCTGCGGCTGACCGGCGGTGAGCCGCTGCTGCGGCGGGACATCGAGGAACTCGTCCGGATTCTGGCCGCCGTGCCCGGAGTCGAGGACCTGGCGCTGACGACGAACGGCGCCCTGCTCGGCGCCAAGGCGCGGGCGCTCGCCGACGCCGGCCTCAACCGGGTCACGGTCAGCGTCGAGTCGCTGCGGGCCGACGTCTTCGGCCGCGTGACCGGCCTTGGCCACAGCGTCGACCAGGTGCTCGACGGCATCGACGCCGCGGCGGCCGCTGGTCTCGGCCCGATCAAGATCAACACCGTGGTCATGAAGGGCACCAACGAGGACGAGATCGCCGATATCGCCGGCTACTTCAAGGAGCGCGGCCACATCGTCCGCTTCATCGAGTTCATGGACGTCGGCACGGTGAACGACTGGAGCCTCGACCGTGTCGTCACCGCATCCGAGATCACCGGCCGGATCGCCGAGCGCTGGCCCCTCGAGCCAGTCGACCGCGTCCAGGCGAGCGACGTCGCCGAACGCTTACGCTACCTCGACGACGGCACAGAATTCGGAGTCATCTCCTCGATCAGCCGTCCCTTCTGCGGCGACTGCGCCCGCGCTCGCCTCTCCTCCGACGGCCGCCTCTACACCTGCCTCTTCGCCGACACCGGCCCGTCGCTCCGCGACCGCCTCCGTGCCGGCGCCACCGACGACGAACTCCTGGCCTTCCTCGCCGGCCACTGGCGCCAGCGCGAGGACCGCTACTCCGAGATCCGCGCCGAGCGCCTCCGCGCCGGCCTGCAGCCGGCAGCGGAACGCGTCGAGATGTTCCGCATCGGCGGCTGAGCGTCGTCTGCGCGGCTGCGGTCGCGGCGCGGAGGCGGAAGGTCGTCGGACGCACCCGCCTGCCTGGTCGGGGTCGGAGGGGAGAGTCCCAGCGGCCGCGAGCGCTTTCTGAGTGATTGGAAGGTCGGCGCTCGCTGCTGTCGGCTGCGCTCCGGTTGGTCGTCGGTTCATGCGAAGTCGTCGGCCGTCGCTTGCCGACAGCCTCGCTGGGACTCATCCCCTCCGACCCCTGGGCAGGCTGGACGGCGTCGGGCTTCCGCTGGGTACGCCGGCGTCCGGCCGGCTTTTCAGAGAGTACTGCGCGAGGCACCGGCCTTTCTTCTCCATGCCCTCCGAGGAGGCTCGCCGATGTAACGGTTCGCTGACCGATCGGTGATTCGCTACAAGAGGGTCCTTACGGCGTTGACCGTCGGCGGATGCAGCCGGTAGCCTGCCTGCGATGACCGCGGTCGATCAGACGGCGGAACGCGACCGACTTGGCCGTTCTGGCCGCCGAGATACACGCCGAGATGGCCGGCTTGCGGTCGGAGATCGCGGCTCTGGAATCGCGCCTTCTGTGGCGTCTTCTCGGCGGTGGCGGAGCGCTGCTGCTCCTGTCCCGTCTCGCCGATTTCCTCGCCTGACTCGATCCGCGTTGCCCGCCCCGGGCCGCCGGCGCGGCGGAACGTCGTTGGCCGTTCGAGCGACAGTGTGTAGGCGATGCGGGCGACCTTCCGTGCTCCTCCGAAATGTGCCGTTGCGCTCGCGCTGGAGTGCCCGGAGCCCGACGCCGTCCAGCCTGCCCAGGGGCTCAGGGGGGAGGGGTCCCAGCGGGCTCGGAGCGCGCGACGCCTGGCGTCCCGACGACGACCGACGCCCAACCGGAGCGCGCGGAGTGCAGCGAGCGCACCCCCTTCCATCTTCCTCCGAGCGTGAGCGGCCGCAGGGACCCCTCCCCCCTGAGCCCCGACCAGGCAGGCGGGTGCAACCGGCGCGCCGCGGCCGTGCCCCGGCCGACGCTCTATCTGCGGCTGTGGCTCCGCTTACGCGGTCCAATTCCGGTACAGTGCCGTGCATGTGTACACGCGTCATTGGGGCGGTCGCGTGAGTACCCGGCCGCTGCTGGCGGCGGCTGAGGGGGAGCGGGACCGCAAGGCGGAGCACATCCGGCTGGCGCTCGATCGGCGGATGCAGGTGGAGCGCTGCTACTTCGACGACTACCGGTTCGAGCATCGGGCGCTGCCGGAGATCGACTTCGGCGATGTGCGGATCGGCACGGAGTTTCTCGGGCGCGAGCTGAAGGCGCCGTTGCTCATTTCGTGCATGACCGGGGGAACCGGGGTTGCGGAGCAGATCAACCGCCGGCTGGCGAAGGCGGCCGAGGCTGCGCGGGTCGCCCTGGGCGTCGGGTCGCAGCGAAAGGCGATCGACGATCCGGAGACGGCGGCGACGTTCAGGGTCCGCGAGTTCGCGCCGAACGTGCCGATCCTGGCCAACCTGGGCGCGGTACAACTGAACTACGGCTACGGTATCGACGAGTGCCGGGCCGCGGTCGACATGGTCGAGGCGGACGCTCTCGTGTTGCATCTGAATGCGCTGCAGGAGGCGTTGCAGCCGGAGGGGCAGTTGAACTTCCGGGGGCTGCTGCCGAAGATCGCCCGGATCGTCGAGGCCCTGGAGGTACCCGTCATCGTCAAGGAGATCGGTTCCGGCATTTCGGCGGCGGTGGGCCGGGAACTCGCCAACGTCGGCGTGCGGATTCTCGACACTGCCGGCGTTGGCGGCACGAGTTGGGCCCGGATCGAGGCGGCGCGTGCCGATGAGTTGGCTCTCGGCGAGCGTTTCGCCGACTGGGGGCTGCCGACGCCGGAGTCGATCCGCCAGTTGGCGGAGGTGCCCGGCGTGCGGGTGATCGGCAGCGGTGGCATCCGGTCGGGCATCGACGCGGCGAAGGCGCTGGCGCTCGGGGCCGATATCGCCGGCATGGCGTTCCCTTTCCTGGAGGCGGCGAACGCCTCGACCGCGGCCGTCGTGGACCGGGTCGACCGGTTTGCCGACGAGTTGCGGATCTGCATGTTCTGCACCGGCGCCGTCGACCTAGCGGCGCTCCGCCGCGTACCTCTGCTCCCGGAGACCGGCGATGGCTGATCGACTGAGCCCCGAACTCGAGGCCGCGGCGGCCGAGATGGCGGGCTCCGAGCGCGGCTTCCACCGCCCACCGCCGGGACTCGACGCCGCGGCAGGAGCGGCGGTGCGGCGGCGCGCCCTGGAACTCGCGAGCGGCAGCGGGCCGCTCGAGGCCATCGGCGGCTACACCCTGGACGACGACCGTGCGTCCAGCCAGCACTGCGAGAACTTCATCGGCGCCGCCCAGGTGCCGATGGGGGTCGCCGGGCCGCTTCTCGTGCGGGGAAGCGAGATCGACGGCACGGTCAGCGTGCCGATGGCGACCACCGAGGGCGCCCTGCTCGCGAGCGTGAATCGGGGCTGCCGCGCGATCACGGCTGCCGGGGGGGCCACCGTCTTCGTGGAGGACGTGGGCATGACCCGGGCGCCCGTCTTCCGCACGACGGGGATCGAGGCGACCAGGCGGCTGCTCGAATGGCTGGAAACGAACGAAGAGAGAATCCGCGCCAAGGCCCAGCAGACGAGCCGGTACCTGGAACTCCTGGACGTCCGTCCGTCGGTCGTCGGCAGCACGGTGTTCCTCCGGTTCCGGTTTGCCACCGGCGATGCGATGGGCATGAACATGGTGACGATCGCCTGCGACCGGGTCGTGTCCGAGTTGATCGAGCCCGAGACCGGCGTCGAGTGCGTCGCGCTGTCCGGGAACTACTGCGTGGACAAGAAGCCGTCCGCCGTCAACTACCAGCTTGGCCGCGGCAAGCGGATTCACGCGGAGGTGGTCCTGGACGAGCCGACCCTGCGCAAGGTGCTGAAGTCGAACGCGGAGGCGCTTCAGGACGTGGCCTATCGCAAGAACCTGCTCGGTTCGGTGGCGGCGGGCGCCCTGGCGTTCAACGCGCAGTTCGCCAACGTGCTCGCGGCGGTCTTCGTGGCCTGCGGTCAGGATGTCGCCCACGTGGTCGAAGGGGCGATGGGGGTCGCCTCGTTCGAGGCCCGCGACGACGGTTCGGTCTACGCCTCGGTCTACATGCCGGATTGTCCGCTGGCGGCGATTGGCGGCGGCACGGGCCTGGACACCCAGCGGGAAGCGCTCGCGGTGATGGGCGTGCGAGCCGATCCGGACCGGCCCGGCACGGCGGTGCGGCGCCTGGCCGAGATCGTCGGCGCGGTCGTCCTGGCCGGCGAGCTGTCCCTGACCGCGGCCTTCACGTCGCGCGACCTGGCACGGGCGCACGAACGGCTCGGCCGCTCGAGCGCGGCGAACACGGACGATTGATCGGACCGCGAGTCGGCGGCAGCGGTCGCACCCGCCCGGCCGGGGGCCCGTGGGGAGGGTCCCAGCGGTCGTGAGCGCTTCGGAGGTTGATGAGAAGTGGGCGCTCACTCCACTCCGCTCGCTCCGGTTGGGTGTTGGTTGATGTGGGGTCGTAGGGCGTCGCTCGCTTCGAGGCCGCAGGGACCCTCCCCACGGGACCCCGGCCGGGCTGGACGGCGCAGGGCGGGGCGCCGTAGGGCTGGCGGGGTGAGCGGCGGCGGGACGGAGGGGTGCTTCCCGTGACGGGGGGGACGGAGGCTACGGTGCGGTTGAGTGTGCCCGGGAAGGTCATCCTGATGGGTGAGCACGCGGCCGTGTATGACCGGCCGGCCGTTGTGGCGGCGGTGGATCTGCGGCTGACGGTGGAGGCGTGTGTGGGATCGGTGGCCGGCGTGGGCGGTGGCGGGGTCCATCTCGATTTGCCGGACATCGGGGTCGCGGAGGAGCACTCCTGGCCGGAGGTCGAGGATTTCGCGAACCGGGCACGTCGGCGCTGGCGCGCGTTACAGGCCGGGGAAGGGTCGTTCCGGATGAGTCGCGATCGTGGTGCTCTAGTCCGCATTGCGGTCGGTGAGGGGCTGGCGTCGCTTGCGCCGGCGGCGTCGGCCCGGTTGCGGGAGGGGTCGCTTGAACTGAGGTTGCGGTCGGCGATTCCGGTCGGGGGCGGTTTGGGCAGTTCGGCGGCGGCGGCGGTGGGGGTGGTCGCGGCTGTGAGAGCGGTGGCGGGTGGCGTTGGACTGCCCGGGCCAACCGAACTCGCCGCGATCGAGGCGGCAGCGCTCGAAGTGGAACGGCGGCAGCACGGGTTCCCGTCGGGGATCGACAGCGGTACGGTTCTGCGTGGAGGCGTCCTGTTCGTGCGCGGCGGCGAGCGCGAACTGCAGTTCGACGATCTACCGCGGCCC
>JAGWAG010000017.1:13152-13587 GCA_021296535.1 Acidobacteriota bacterium
TTTCGTGAAGCCCTCGTCACGGACCGCGAACCTCAGGCGTCGGCGGCGATCGCGGCGGGGCACCGCGGTCTCGTCGATCTGGGGGTTGTACCGCCCGCAATCGCTCGGCGGATAGGGCGGATCGAGGCCGCCGACGGCGCGGCCAAGATCTCCGGCGCCGGGGCGCTCGAGGGTGAGTCGGCGGGAGCACTGATCTGCATGCTCGGCGGGCGCGGTTCGGGGACGATCGAAGGCTTGTCGGATCTCGCACCGGTCGATGCGCGCATCGGGGCGGAAGGCCTGCGGTTCGAGGACTGATCTAGCGCGCTCGCCGCTTCCCGGCGTCGCCCGGATGCGGACCAGGGTCCGCGCACAAGGAGATCCGCCCCAGAGTAGCGGGGTCTCTACGGGGAGGCCTCTGCCTCATTCAGGGCACCGACGTCCAGCCCAGTCGGG
>JAGWAG010000017.1:13864-34619 GCA_021296535.1 Acidobacteriota bacterium
CGGGTCCGGTAACCGCGGAGGCGCCGTCGAACATCGCCTTCATCAAGTACTGGGGCGCCCGCGATCTCGAAGGTGACGGTGAGGGTCCCGTGCCGTTCAACAGATCGCTGTCGATGACCCTCGATGCGTGCCGTTCCGTCTGTTCGGCGTCGCCGCTCGGGGACGGTAGCGAGGACGAAGTCTGGTGGCTTGATGTGCCCGGCGGTGAGCGCCCGGCCGAGCCGGCGCCGCCGCCACCGGCCTTTGTCGAGCGCACGAAGCGGCACCTCGACCGGCTGCGGGACTGGTCGCGGAGGACGGGCGCGCCGTACGAAGGCGGGTTCCGCATCGCGACGTACAACACCTTCCCGACGGCTGCGGGAATCGCTTCGTCGGCCTCGGGTTTCACGGCCCTGACGCTAGCCGTCGCTAGTTCCATGGGCTTCGACCTGGCGCCGCGAACGCTGTCGGACTTGTCGCGGAGCAGCGGTTCAGGTTCCGCCGCACGGTCCGCGTGGGGCGGCTACGTCGAGTGGCCCGACGGGGACAGCAACGCCGGGGTGCAGATTCTGGACGAGGGGGCCTGGCAACTCTGCGATCTGGTCGCCGTCGTCGAAACCGGGGCGAAGAAGGTGTCGTCGCGGGACGGCCACCGGCGGGCTGTGACCAGTCCGTACTTTGCGCCGCGCCTGGCCGCGCTCGCCGGGAGGCTTGAGCGGGTCCGCTCAGCACTCCTCGGCCGCGACTTCGAGGCGCTCGGCGATGCGGTCGAGGAGGAGGGGATCGACCTGCACCTCATCGCGATGTCGTCGCGGCCGCCGGTCTACTACTGGTCTCCGGGGACGATCGAGGTGCTGGCGGCGGTCCGTGGCCTCCGGGCCGATGGCGTGGCCGCGTATGCCACGATGGATGCCGGCGCCAACGTCCACGTGATCTGCCAGCCGGTCGATGGACCGCAGGTGGCGGACCGGCTCGAGGCGCTCCGCAACGTCGAGCACGTTCTGCGCGACCGCACCGGGGGCCCGCCGGTGTGGCGGAGCGGAGCGGAGCTCTGATCATGGCCGCCGGTTCGAGGCCGAACGGGAGCGATAGAGCGGCTGATGGCCGGATTCCGCCTTCGGTGGATGCCGGCGGGGACGCCGGCGCACCCAGTCGCGGCTCCTCTGGCCGGTTGAGCGTGACCCTGGTCAAGCTCGGCGGCAGCCTGATCACCGACAAGACGAAACCGCGCACCGTCGAGAAGGAGCGGCTCGGCCGTCTGGCGGCCGAGATCGCGGCCGGTTGGTCGGGCGGGGCATTGCTCGTTGGCCACGGCAGCGGCTCCTTCGGTCACCCGGAGGCGAAAGCGGCCGGCTTGGTGGGAGGTGCGGGCGGGCGCCGGCTCGACACGGCGGCCGACCGCATGGGGATCGCGCGGACGCAGGCCGCGGCGCAGGCTCTTCACCGCTTGATCGTCTCCAGTCTGGTCGATGCGGGCGTGCCGGCGTACTCGCAACCGCCGTCCGGGTTCCTGGTCGCCGACGACGGGAAACCCCACGGACCACCTCCCGAACCTGTGGCCGAGGCGCTGCGGCTGGGCATGGTGCCGGTGACGATGGGCGATGTGGCGATGGATCGCAGCCGCGGCGCGGCGATCGTGTCGACCGAAACGGGGTTCGAGTTCCTGGCGGGTGCTCTGCCGACCCTTGGGATCACGGTGCGACGAGCCGTGTGGCTGGGCGTTGTGCCCGGCGTTCTCGATGGCGAGGGCCGGCTGATTGCGCGCATCGACGCGACGAACGTCGAGGCGGCTTTGGCGGCCGCGGGCGGTTCGGCGGCGGTCGATGTGACGGGCGGCATGGAGCATCGCCTGGTCACCGCATGGCGTCTGGCCGGGGCCGGCGTCGAGTCGTTGATCATCGACGGCCGCGTGCCGGGCCTGCTGGAATCCGTGCTCCGGCACCCGGTGCTGGCGGCGGAAGGCGCCGGTACACTTGTGCGTTCAAACGAGCAACCCAGGAGATCGCCCACCTAGGCACACGCGGCCGCCACCTCAGGCGGCCTTGGGAATCATGACCGTACGGGCAAGCAGCACCGTCGAGGACTACCTGAAGTGCATCTTCCGGGCCGAACACGAGGCGCGGCAGCCGATGGGCCGTATCGCGGCCCTCCTGGAGGTGGCACCGGCTTCGGTCACCGCGATGATGAAGACCCTGGCCGAGTCCGGTCTGATCGCCTACGAGCCCTACAGCGGCGTCCGGCTGGAGCCCGCGGGCCGCAAGCTGGCTGCGCACGTCCTCAGGCGGCACCGGCTGGTCGAACTGTTTCTGGTCAACGCGATGGGGTTCGACTGGAGCGAGGTCCACTCCGAAGCGGAACTCCTCGAGCACGCCGTCTCGGAGCGGATGATCGAGCGGATGGACGAGATGCTGGGCCATCCGTCGGTCGACCCTCACGGCGATCCGATCCCCAGCGCCGACGGCCACATCGAGATCGTGGACCATCCGAGCCTGTTGAAGTGCCCGCTGAACTGCACGGTCGAGGTCGTGCGGGTCACCGATCAGGACGCCGAGTTTCTACGCTTCGCCGATCGAGAGGGTCTGGCGCCGGGCAGGTCGGTGGAGGTCGCGGCGCGGGACGAGACGGCCGGCAGCGTCGCGGTCATCTCGGGGACCAGGCAGCTCAGCCTGGGTTTCCCGGCCGCGTCCAAGGTGCTGGTGCGGGAGGCGCCGTCCTAGCGCGGCGGAAGGTCCAGAAGCCGTCGCTTCGCGCCGGATGCCGGCGGGGACGCCGGCGCACCCAGTCTTCCGCCGCGCAAGCTCCTAGCCTGCCGTGTCGTCGCCGATCGGGGTCACGACGAACAGCGGATCGCCGCCGTCGACGGTCTGACCGACCTCGACCAGGAGTTTCTCCAGGCGGCCGTCGATGTCCGACTGGATCTCGTTCTCCATCTTCATCGCCTCGAGCACGAGGACGCCCTGGCCTGAGGTTACGTCCTCGCCTTCTGCGGCGAGTACCGCGGTGACGCGGCCAGGCATGTAGGCCGTGGCCTCGAACACGCCTTCGTCGGTCTGTGCCGCCGCGGCGGCGAAGGCGCGGGACCGGGGGTCGATCACCCGCACTTCAGAGCCATCGACGACGTAGACGCCCTTGCCGAGGGCCCGTACGCTGGCGGTCGTCTGGCGTCCGTCCACGATCACGCTCAGCACGTCCGGCCGGCCCACGGTTGCCGCGTCGACCCGGTACTCCCGCCCGTCGACGGCGATGGTCCAGTTGCCGTCCTCTCCGACCTCGGCCTCTACCTGGACTTCACGGTCTCCGCTGGCGACGATCAGTTCCAAGTCGTAGGCCTCCTGCTGTCGCGCCGCGCGGCGAGCTGCCAGTTGGACCGAGCGCGGTCGTCGGAAGCGGGCGACGTGACGCCGTTCGCGTGGTTGCGGCCCAGGTGGGCGAGCACCGCCGCCAGCACCGGCAGGTCGGCTCCAAGCGAGTCTCCGCTTGCGGTTGGCGCCCGGAGGTCGCCGTTCTCCAGCTTGCGGTCGAGCATCGAGATGTCCATGTTGCCGGCGAGGAAGTCCTCGTCCTCGAGCAGCAGCTCGAACAGGGCCAGGTTGGTCCGGATGCCCTCGACACGGGTTTCGGCCAGAGCCCGCCGCAGCCGCGCCAGGGCCTGCGTCCGGTCGCGGCCCCAGACGATCAGCTTGGCGAGCATCGGGTCGTAGTGGATGGTGACCTCGGCGCCCTCGTAGACGCCGCAGTCGTTGCGCACGCCCGGGCCTTCGGGCAGGCGGAGCAGCTCGATCTTCCCGGGCGATGGAGCGAAGCCGCGGAACGGATCTTCCGCGTAGAGGCGGACTTCGACCGCGTGGCCGCGGGGTTCGATGCCGTGGGCCACCGCGTCCGGCAGCGGCTCTCCGGCCGCGATGTCGAGTTGCGCGGTCACGATGTCGACGCCGGTGACCAGCTCGGTCACCGGGTGCTCGACCTGGATCCTGGTGTTCATCTCCAGGAAGTAGAAGGCACCCTCGGGATCGAGAAGGAACTCGACGGTGCCGGCCCCCACGTAGTTCACGGTTTCGGCGGCGCGCACCGCGGCCTCGCCCATCCGCCGGCGCAGGTCCGGGTCGACTACAGGCGACGGAGCTTCTTCGACGACCTTCTGGTGTCGCCGCTGAAGGGAACACTCCCGCTCTCCGAGCGACACGACGCGCCCGTGGCGGTCGCCGAGGATCTGGATCTCGACGTGGCGAGGACGCTCGACGAAGCGCTCGATGTAGACGGAGGGGTCGTTGAAGCTCGCGCCGGCCTCCGAGGAGGCGCCCCGAAACGCGGCCTCGAGTTCCTCCTCCTTGCGCACCAGGCGCATGCCCTTGCCGCCGCCGCCGGCCGAGGCCTTGAGCATCACCGGATAGCCGATCTCCCGGGCCGCGGCCCGCGCCGATCCGGCGTCGGCGAGCGGCTCGGTTCCGCCGGGCACGATCGGCACGTCGGCCGCCATCATCAGGCGCCGGCTCTCGATCTTCGACCCCATGGCCGCGATCGCCTGGGAGGACGGGCCGATGAATGTCACTTCGCGCTCCTCGCAGCGGCGCGCGAAGTCGGCGTTCTCGGACAGGAAGCCGTAGCCGGGGTGGATCGCGTCGGCGCCTATCTCGACCGCGAGATCAACGATCTTCCCGGCCTGGAGGTAGCTGGAGATGGACGGCGCCGGACCGATGCAGTGGGCTTCGTCGGCCATCTGTGTCGCCAGGCCGTCTCGATCCGCCTCGGAGTAGACGGCGACGGAGACGATGCCGCGCTCCCGTAGCGCCCTGATGATGCGCACCGCGATCTCGCCGCGGTTCGCGACCAGCACCTTTTGCAACCGCTTCGTCATGCCGAGGGGCGATCCTAGCCCCGAAAGCTCCACGACACGCGGGAGTTATAGTGTTTTGCTCCAATCAGGAGGAGAGACGATGAGCATGGAAGGAAGCCTCGGACAGGACAGCGGCGGACGTGAGATTTGGGGTCCTCCGGTGACCAGGAAGTCCCTGATGCGAGGCGGCCTCGCGGCGCTGCTCGTGGCGCCGTGGACGGCGTCTTCGCTCGGCGCCGGCGGCGGCCAGGAATCGGGCGACTCGGAGGCCGAAGCGTCGGGCCGTACTCAGGGTGCAGGCGCCACCGGCGACGAGATCGTCCTCGGCGTGTCCGCCGCCTTCTCGGGCCCGTCGCGGGGTCTGGGCACCGAGCTCTACCGGGGCGCCACGGCGTACTTCAACCTCGTGAACGACAACGGCGGCATCGAGGGCCGGAAGATCAGCCTGAAGCTCTACGACGACGGGTACCAGCCTGACCCGTGCGTTCAGAACACGATGCGGCTCATGCTGGAGGACAAGGTGTTCCTTCTGTTCGGCTACGTGGGAACGCCGACGGTGACTCGCGTTCTGCCGATTCTCAAGAAGTTCCAGAACGAGAGCATCTTCCTGTTCTTCCCCTTTACCGGCGCCCAACCGCAGCGCGAGCCGCCCTACGGCGACTTCGCCTTCAACCTGCGGGCTTCGTACAACCAGGAGACCGCGGGCCTCGTCGACAACCTGGTCCGCATCGGCAAGCGGCGGATCGCCGTCTTCTACCAGATCGATGCGTATGGGCGCAGCGGCTGGGCGGGAGTCAGGGCGGCCCTCGAAAAGCACGGCGAGAAGCTTGCCGGCGAAGCGACCTACAGTCGGGGCGAGAAGTTCACGGGCAGCATGAGGAAACAGGTGGAGATCCTGCAGGGCGTCTCGCCGGATGCGGTGATCTGCGTCGGGGCCTACGCGGCCTGCGCCGCCTTCGCGCGCGATGCGGTGGACCTTGGGCTGGAGGTTCCGATCGCCAACCTGTCCTTCGTGGGTAGCGAGAACCTGCTCAAGCTTCTCGTCGAAGGCCGCCTGGACGGTGAGAAGTACACCCGGCTGCTGATCAACTCCCAGGTCGTTCCGAGCTACGAGGACACCTCGATTCCGGCAGTGAGGGAGTATCGCGAGTTGATGGCCCGGTACGACCCCAAGGTCCCTGAAGAGTTGACCCAGGAGGAGTACACGCCCTTCCCGCACAGCTTCGGCAGTCTCGAGGGGTTCCTGAACGCGAAGCTGCTGGCGGAGATCCTCCGGCGGTTGGGACCGAATCCGGATCGCGCCGGGTTGGAGGAGGCGGTGTTCTCTATTCGCGACTTCGATCTCGGAATCAGCGAGCAGGTCTCGTTCGGGCCCGACCGGAGGCAGGGACTGCAGCGGGTGTACCACACCGTAGTTGACAATGGCCGGTTCGTGCCGCTTGACGACTGGGGCGCCCGGTTCGCGTGAGATCGGTTCTCGACAAATGAGAATCCGCAGGCTGTTCAAGTGGACGAGGTTCGGCATCTTCGCTGTCTTCGGCGTGATCGTCCTGTCGACCTCGATTCTCTGCATCTACACCGTCGACACTGAGTTGTCGGCGGAGTATGAAATCAACGCCCAGAACATCGCCAAGACGATCGCGGACTCGAGCGCCGGCATTCTCCTGAACCAGAATCTTGCGACGCTTCAGTCGCTGGTCGATCAGTTTCTCGCGGTTCAGGGCATCCGGTACATCTACATCACGAGCGAGACGGGCGAGTTTCTGGCACACACGTTCGTTCCCGGCATTCCCGAGGAAATCCTCGCCAGCGACCACAGCAGTACCGAGTCGGTCCAGCGGAGCCTGCCCGGCATGGGCGACTTCATCGAAGTCGGCAGCCCGATCCTGGCCGGCGTCGCCGGTACGGTGCATGTGGGCATGGACCTGGACGTGGTGGCGCTCAAGATCCAGCGGGCGATTGGACAGCAGGTCTACCTGATCTGCGTGATCCTCGTTCTCGGCGTGCTGGCCTCGATCTGGTTCGTCAACCTGGCGGCGAAACCGCTGGCCGAACTCCTCGCCTACGCGGTGGACCTGGCCAGGGACGGGGAGAGGGACGACTTCGCGGAGCGCGAGATCCTGGCCCGGGACGACGAGGCGGGACACCTGGCCCGGCTGTTCCTCCACGTCGCGCGGCAGGGAACGGGGCGGGGCTCGGTGCCGGGCGCTACCGGTCAGGAGTAGGGGCAGCGTGCGGGTACCGAGAAGCGTCATCGCCCTGGTCTGCACGACGCTGCAGTTGTGCTTCGGAACGGTGTACGCCTGGAGCTTCTTCCAGACCATGCTGGTGCGTCAGGCCGGTTGGACCTTCTCCCAGACTGCCTGGGCATTCAGCATCACGATCTTCACTCTCGGCGTATCGGCAGCGTGGGCCGGACAGGTGCTGCCGCGGTTCGGACCGAGGAAGCTGGCGGTGATCGGCAGCGTCCTGTTCTCGGGCGGCTACATCATCGCCGCGGGCGCCCTGACGCTGGACATGTTGCCCCTCTTCTACCTGGGCTACGGGGTGATCGGCGGCGCCGGCATCGGGCTGGGCTACGTGACGCCGGTGGCGACGGTCGCGAAGTGGTTCCCGGAACGCAAGGGGCTCGTCACCGGCATCGTCGTGATGGGCTTCGGCGTCGGGGCGTTCCTGCTGAGCAAGGGCCTCGCGCCCCTGCTCGTCGTCCGCGCCGGCGAAGATCTGTCCCAGGTCTTCCTGTGGCTGGGCATCATCTTCGCTTGCCTGCTGATCCCCTGCAGCCTGTTGCTGAGCGATCCGCCCGCCCCGGCGACGCTGCAGACCGTGGTCGCCGGGCCTTCCGGGGCGGAGCCGCCGGCGGACGAATCCACGGCGGTGAAGACCTACTTGGGATCCCAGCAGTTCGTCTTCATGTGGATCGTGTTCTTCTTCAACATCGCGGCCGGGATCACGGTGATCAGTTTCCAGTCCGAGTTGCTGCAGGAGGTCTGGGGACTCTCCGATCCCTCCCTCGAGCCGGCGACGCTCGCCGGGTACGGCGCGACTCTGATCGCGATCAGTTCGCTGTGCAACGGCGTCGGACGCTTGTTCTGGGGCCTGCTGTCGGATCGTCTCGGGCGGGTCAGGGTGTTCCGGATCCTTCTCGCCAGTCAGATGGTCGTGTTCGGCATTCTGATGACGGAGACGAATCCGTGGGTCTTCTCCGCGCTCGTTTGCTACGTGCTGCTCTGCTTCGGCGGCGGGTTCGCCACCATGCCGCCCTTCGTGCTCGATGTGTTTGGCTCGAAGAAGATGTCCTCGATTTACGGCGCCGTGCTCACGGCGTGGGCTGCTGCCGGGATCTTCGGTCCGGTGTACTTGGGCTACCTCAAGGACGTCTACCCCGACCGTGCGGTCATGTATTGCTTCCTCGTCGGCATCCTCATGCTGGGTGGCGGTTTCCTCTTCTCCTACCTGCTGACCGACGACCGGATACGCCTCGGCCGCCCGACGCTGGAGGGGACACTCCGCGAGTTCGGGATTCCGGTTCCCGGGAAGGGATAGGGCCCGGGGGTCCTCAATGGCGGCTGCCGGTTGATTGGTTGATGTTCGCGACGATTCTTCGCTCGCTCCGGCTTGGCCCAGTGGACCAAGAACGTGTTCGTTCTGGCGCCGGCCGCGTTCGCCGGCATCGGAGCGCATCGTGATCGCCACGGTCCTCCGCTCGCTCCGCCCCGCCCAGTGGACCAAGAACGTGTTCGTTCTGGCGCCGGCCGCGTTCGCTGGCGGCCTGACTGCCCCGGACACGGTAAGGGCGGGCGCGGTCGTGCTGACCGCGTTCTGCGCCGCGGCCAGCGCCGTCTACCTGTTCAACGATCTGCGTGACCGCGAACAGGACCGTCGTCATCCGACGAAGAAACGGCGCCCGGTGGCGTCGGGCGCCCTGGGCGTGGCGCCGGCGGCGCTGATCAGCGGGGGGTTGGCGGCGGCTTCCCTGGGCGCGGCCTGGTCGTTGAACGACCGCACGGTCCAGCTCGTTGCCGCGTACCTCCTGGTCAATGCCTGCTACAGCCTGTGGTTGAAGCGGATCGTGATCGTCGACGTGATGGTCCTGTCGAGCGGCTACGTGATCAGGGTGCTGGCAGGCGCCGCGGCGGTGGGAGTCGCGGTCTCCGCCTGGCTGGTCCTGTGCACTGTCTTCCTGGCCCTCTTCCTGGGGTTCTCCAAGCGACGGCACGAGCTGGTGCTCCTGCTCGGCGAGGCGGGGGAGCAGCGGTCGGTGCTGAACCACTACAGCCGGACGTTCCTCGACCAGATGATGAACGTCGTGACCGCCTCGACCTTGCTGTCCTACGCGCTGTACACCACGGCCGACGAGACGGTCGCCCGCTTCGGCGCCTTCAGCCTGGTCTGGACGGTTCCCTTCGTCCTGTTCGGCATCTTTCGCTACCTGTACCTGATCCACCAGGCGGAAGACCCGAAACAGCGCAATCCGACCGAGCTACTGCTGTTCGACCCCCCGTTCCTGATCAACATGGGTCTCTACGGCCTGACCGTTCTCCTGATCGTCTACGTCGGCGGTCCGCCGGCGCAGTAGGAACTGGTGCGCCGGCGCCTCAGGACTGGGTGCGCCGACGTCCCCGTCGGCATCCGGCGCGAAGCGCCGGCCTCCGGTCAGCGCCGGCGCAGTAGCGCCAGCACCCAGGGCAGCGCCAGCAGACCCACGACGACCGCGAACCAGAGGGTCGCGGCGCGGACGATCACGGTCGAGGCCATCGCGGCGTCGAGGGCGACTCCCTGACGCTCCAGCAGGAGGACCAGAGAACCCTCGGCCGCCAGCAGGCCGCCGGGGAGCATGGAGATCGCGCCGGCCATGCTGGAAGCCGCGTAGTCGAACACCGAGGCCAGCATCGGGACGGCGGGCTCGTAGTGTCGGACGACGAGCGCGCAGCCGATCCCCTCGGCCGCCCACGCGGCGGTGGAGAGCGCCAGGCCGACCAGCAGCGTTCGGGGCTCGACGAGGCGGTTGAATGCCTGGTGGATGTCGATCAGCACCGCCGCGCGCCCTGCGCCCAGCCGGGTCTTCGCCAGCATCGGGATCAGGCGGTCGACCACGGGTCGGTAGATCACCGCCACGACGACGGCCGTCGCGACCAGGACGACAGGCGCCACGAAGGAACGCTGGCCGGTGAACACCAGCACCGACGATGCGAGGAGCAGCAGGACGGCGAGCACGTCCAGTAGCCGTTCAGTGACCACCACGGCGACGACGGGGCGCGCCCGCTTCGCCCCGAACTCGCGGGCCATCCAGGCCTTGGCCAGTTCGCCCGCCTTGCCCGGCGTGACCGCCAGCAGGAAGCCGGTGAGGAAGATAGCCAGGCTGCGGCCCGGCCGCAGATGCACGTCGAGCCGGCGCAGGTAGTACTGCCAGCGCAGGTAGCGCAGGCCGTAGTTGACCGCGGAGAGGAGCAGCACGAGGGCCAGAACGCCGCCGTCGAAGCCCCTGATCAGAGCGCTGATCTGCTCGAAGTCGCCCACGAGACCGAGCACCGCGAAGGTCACGGTCCCGAGCAGGAGGAGGACGAGCAGCCCCCGGCCGATGCCGCGGAACGGCTGGGTCGGTTCGCCGGAGCTCGAACGCTGGCGGGGGAGCGGCACGGCAGGCGGGTTGGACGGTAGCAGCTTGGTAGCCGTACAGGGTTACGGGACGCGGTTCGGCACGATCCCCACGACGCCAGTGATTGCTAAGCTGAATCAATCGATGTGGAGTAGCGCGAAGCTGAGCGCGCGGCGCCCCGTGGCGTCCCGGATCGCGCTCTACGGCACGCTGCTCGTCGCGGCAGTCGCCTTCGCCGTGTTCCGGCCGAGTACGCCCGCGCCGGTCTTCGACACCGCCTGGTCCGAAGTCGACTACGCGGAAAACGAGGATGTCCGGCGTCTGCAGGCCCTCGTCCGGATCGACACGACGTCCGACGCGGGGCGCGAGATAGACGCTGCCCGCCACCTGGCCGGGATCCTGGAGCGGGCTGGCCTCGCGGTCGAGATCGAAGAACATCCGGGCGCGAAGGCGAACCTGTGGGCCATCCTCGAAGGCGAGAGCGAGGAGGCGCTCGTCCTCCACAACCACCTGGATGTCGATCCGATACGCCGTCCCGAGGACTGGGTCGTGCCCCCGTTCGAGGGCCGGATCGATCCGCCGTGGATCATCGGGCGGGGCGTCTTCGACATGAAGAGCGTGACCGTGGCACAGATCGGGGCGGTGCTTGCGGCGAAGGAACGGATGGACGAGACCGGCTGGCGTCCGGAACGCTCCCTGATCTTCCTCGCGACCAGCAGCGAGGAGACCGGCAGCGACTTGGGTACCCGCCACATCCTCGCCAACCGTCCGGAACTGGCCCGCCGGTTCTGGGCCGTGTTCACGGAGGGCGGCGTGCTGGAGGCGCCATGGACCGGTGAAGTCAAGTACTGGGGCACCTCGTTCGCCCAGAAGCAGTTCCTCGACGTGACCGCGACGAGTCCGTCCGCGGAGCGGCTGGAGCGACTCCGCGCCAGCCTGCTCCGGGCGCTGCGTACGGCACCGCCGACCGCCGTGGTCCCGGAGGTGAGGGCGTTCGCTTCCGCCTACGGGCCGTCGCGTCACCATCCGGACTACCGGGCCGCGCTGGCCGACCCCGAGCGGGTGCTGAGCGATCCCGAGCTCTTCGGCCGCCTGCCGGATCTGCTCAAGTCGTTGTTCCGCAACGAGGCGCACCCGTTCGCGGTCGAGGAGTCGCCGTCGGGCGGCTACCGTTTGCGGATCGTGCTCCACGTGCTGCCCGGTCTCGACGCGGACACCGCGGCGGCGGAGCTGCTGCCCGGTCGGCTCCTGGACGGCATCGATATCCGGATTCATGAGCGCCGCGGTGCGGTGCGGGGAAGTCCCCTGGACCACCCCGCCTACGTCCGGTTGATCGACTCGCTGGTTCGGCGCACCGGCGTCGAACCGGGTCGGGTCGGTCCCTACCTGCTGACCCGGTACGCGAACGACGCCCGGTTCTTCCGTCGCCACGGCATTGCTGCCTACGGGTTCACTCCGTTCAACCTCCTGTCCGTCGACACGATGACCGTGGCGGGCCCGAACGAGAAGATCGCCCTGCCCGCCTTCGTCGAGGGCGCGGAGCTTTATCGCCGGGTGGTGCTCGACCTGCTCGATGCGGCACCCGGGCCGGACGGTCCGTCCGACCCGGACCCGGGGTGGGGGGAGACGTCCCGGTGACGGCCGGGATCGTCGAGGTGGACGACTGGGTGCGCCGGCCTCCGGACTGGGTGCGCCGGCCTTCTGGCCGGCTTCCGGACCGGTTGCGGCGATGGCTGGCGGCGGCCGCGCTGTTCGTCGCGGCGCCGGGGCTGGCCGCCACCAGTCCGGTCGCCTGGCTTCAGACCTACCTGTCCTTCGATACGAGCAACCCGCCCGGCGGCGAGTTGCCTGCCGTTCGCTACCTGGCAGCCCTGATCGAACGGCACGATCCGCGCGACGAGATCGATGTCCGGGTTCTCGTGAGCCCCGACGGGCGCGCGAACCTCTACGCGCGACTGCCGGCGAACGCGGTGGAGGCGGCCGGCCGCAGCCTGGTCCTGCTGCACCACATCGATGTCGTGCCCGCGGGCGAGGGTTGGAGCCGCGCCCCGTTCGGCGGTGAGCTGCACCGCGGACGGATCTGGGGCCGTGGCGCGCTCGATGCGAAGAGCCTCGGCATCGCGCACCTGGAAGCGATGCTCCATCTCCTGGACAGCGAACGACCGCGCCGACGGGATCTGGTCTTCTTGGCCAGCGCTGACGAGGAAGCGGGCGGCGAGAGCGGCGTCGGCTGGTTGCTCGAAGAGCACGGCGAACTGTTCGAGGACGCCGAGGCGGTCCTGAACGAGGCCGGAGTGAATCGGATGGCCGGTGACCGGCTGCTGTGGTGGGGAATCGAGACTGCCCAGAAGCAGGTGCTCTGGTTGCGGGTCACCGCGGCCGGCCGGGGCGGCCACGGTTCGGGTTTCAACCCCGCGAGCCCTACCCATCGACTGCTGCGGGCTTTGAACAGGGTGCTCGACCTGGAGCATGCGTGGCGAGTCACCACTGCGTCCCACCAGGCGTACCGTGCCCTGGCCGCGCTCCGTCCGGGTGAGTTCGCCGACGTCTTCGATCGGCCGTTGGAAGTCGTGCAGGCCGAAGTCGACCGCCGGCTCCGCGAAGGCCGGCTGGACAGGATCCTCCTGCCAGGTATGTCGGCGAGCTTCCGCGACACGGTCCAGATCACCCGGATCGACAACGGCGTCGGGCCGGTCAACGTGGCGCCCGGTGAGGCGACGGCGCTGATCGACGCGCGTCTGCTGCCGGACACCGATGTCGATGGATTCCGCCGGCGGGTGGAAACGGTGCTTGGCAGCGGCATCCATACGGAGGAACTGCTGCGGTCGGGCAGCAGTCCGGTGTCGAGCACGAGCAGCGACGTCTACCGCACGCTGGAGCGCGTTCTCGGAGTGCGTGCTCCGGTGGGGCCGACGATGATCGCCGGCGCCACGGACTCACGTTTCTTTCGCCGCCTCGGCGTGGATGCCTACGGTTTCTCGCCCTTCACGCTCTCCGCCGACGATGCGGGCGGCATCCATGGCGTCGACGAGCGCATACCCGTCGAGGGCTTCCTCCGTGGCTGCGAGATGATGAAGCGAGTCGTCGCCGCCCTCGTCCTCGCGGATGGTGAGCCCGCGCCGGCTTCCGCCGCGGCCGGTCAAGGCGAGCCGTGATGATTGGCGAGGCTCCGGCGATGGCGATCTTCGGTGCGACCTACGCGGCGGTGATCGGCCTGTGCGTCGGCAGCTTTCTGAATGTCGTCGCCCACCGCCTGCCGCGCGGCGAGTCGGTGGTCAGGCCGCGCTCCCGCTGCCCGGGTTGCGGCGGAAGGATTGCCGGTCGGGACAATCTGCCGGTCCTGAGCTTCGTCCTGCTCGGCGGCCGCTGCCGGATGTGCGGCGCGCGGATCTCGTGGCGCTATCCGGCGGTCGAGGGCGCCTCCGGTCTGCTTTGGCTCATGGCGTGGCTCGCTTTCGGACCGACCGTGGACGGTCTGGCCGCGGCGGTCTTCTCGAGCCTCCTGCTGGTCCTTGCGGTGATCGACGCGGCCCACTTTCTGCTTCCGGATCGGCTGACCTACCTGACCCTTGGCCTCGGTCTGGCGGGGTCTTTCGGCGTCAGTTGGACGACGCCGCTCGGGTCGGCGCTCGGCGCCGCCGCCGGCGCCGCGGCGCTGCTGCTGCTGATCGGTGTCTGGTACCTGCTCCGCCGAGTCCGCGGCATGGGCCTGGGCGACGTGAAGATGCTCGCCGGAGTGGGGGCCTTCCTGGGCCTCTACGGGATGTTGCTCACCCTCTTCCTGGCCTGCCTGTTCGGCGCGATCTTCGGACTTCTGCTGATGGTCCGCGGGCGTCTGAGCTGGGGTTCGCGCTTGCCGTTCGGCGTCTTCCTGTCGATCGGCGCGGCCGTTTCGCTGTTCTTCGGGCCGCTTCTGATCGCCGCCTACGCGTCCCTGCTGTAGGAGCTTGCGCGGCAGAGACTGGGTGCGCCGACGTCCTCGTCGGCATCCGGCGCGAAGCGCCGGCCTCCGGACCTGTCGCGCGAGCTCCAGCCCGACCTGAGGTCGGGCCTCCGAAATGCGTCTGTGTCGGTATGGGGAGTTCACTTGGTCCCGTTCCGTACCGGCCGACCGGTGCCGGCTTCACTCTGGTCGAGGTGCTGGTTTCGTGCGCCCTGCTCGGGCTGGCCGCCGCGACGGTGATGTCGCTTCTGGTTCGATCGGGCCTGAACAACCTCGAAGCGCGTCGAGCCGACGCCCTGGCCGCGTTGGCGCGCTCCTCCCTGGACGACCTCGGACTGGCGGACAACGTCGAGCAGGTCTGGTGTCAACAGACGTCGGACTGGCGGGCTGACTGCGGTGGGGAGGCGCCGCTGTTCCGGCGTTCGGTGCATGCCGTGCCGGTTCTGGTGCCGGCGCTTCCCGGAGAGTCCGTGGAAGTGCAGGAGGTGACGGTCGAAGTGACCGCCCTGCAGGCGGGCCGCGCCGCCGGGGAGAGGACGATCCGCCTCGTCACCTTTCGCACGGCGGGAGACCCGTGAAGGTCGACCGGCGCCGCTGTGTGACCGTCCGGCGCCCGGACTCGGGGGCCAGCCTGATCGAGATGCTGGTTGCATTCGGTCTGACCGTGATGGTCGCCGTGGGTGCGCTGTCGCTGTTCGTGCTCCATCAGCGCCTGGCCAGGGCCCAACTCGAGGCGGCGTCGCTCCAGCAGTCACAGCAGGCAGTTCATCTCGAACTTCGGCGGGCGCTGCGGGCCGCCGGCCGCGGAGGCCTGGCGCACCAGTTGCCCGGCCAGCCGGCGCGCCGCGAGCTGGCGCTCGAAGTCGAGGCCGACGTTACCGCGGGGCACGCGGTCGGCTCTGCTGCCGCGGCCGAGGGGACCGACGTGCTGGTGGTGCGCGGCGTGATCAACGGTCCGCTCTACTGGGTCGACGAGTACCGGTTCGATCCGGCAGCCAGGCGCGGCTGGGTAACGGTGCGGGCGCGGCCCGCACACGCTTCGGTCCAGTCCCTCGAGATGCTTCGGGAGGCCGGCGACGCCGGTGACGACGCCTTGCTGCTGGTTTCCGGAGACGCCCCCGGCGTCCACGCGGTGGTCCCGATCGTCGACGTGGTCCCGAGCGACCCGGACCGGGACGGAGCGTTGCGGGTCGAGTTCCATGCCGATCCCTCACGGGGTCCGGTGGCGGCCGCCTTTCTCTCGATCTCGAGCGGCGGGACCTGGCCGGCCGGCTACATGGGCGCGGTCGACCGGGTTGGCGTGTTGGAAGAGTGGCGGTTCTACGTCCGGCCGCCGGACCCGGACTCCTTGCGGGGCTCCCAACTGGCGATGGCCCGCCTCTATCCGGGAACGGGCATCGCCTGGGATCGTCGCAGCGCGAACCTGGCCCAGGTGATCGCGGACGACATCGCCGACCTGGAGGTCGCGGTCGAGGAGCTGGGGGAGGGCCGGGGATGGAGCATCGCCGTCGCCACGACGGCCAGGGCCGGTGAACCGGCGGCGGCGGCGTTGCGGGTACCGCGGACGGCAGCGACCGTGGTTCGGTTGAGGAACCTCCGTTGAAGTCCGGTTCCGGAGGGCCGCCGGCGGCCGAGCGAGGCAGTTCCACTCTGCTCGTCACCCTGATCCTCCTGCTGCTGAGCGGCTCCTGCCTGGCGCTGCTGGTGGCCACCCAGACACAGATGCTGATCGCGTCCGGACAGAAGTTGCGCACCCGTCTGCTCGCCGCCGCGGAGGGCGGACTGCAGCTCGCCGTTGCACGCGGCGTCGCCGGCGCCGCCGACCCCTACACGCGCACGCTGGGCGCCGACGCGCCGGGCGCCGTGATCACGGTCGAAGTCACGGGGTTCGTTCCAATGGCCGACGGCACGTGCCACCTGTGCATGGCGAACCTGGACGGGGCGTGGGGCTCGCTCGGCGGACTGCGGCGGGTCAGTCACGTCGCCCGAGCGGCCGCGACGGTGCCGGGCCGTCTGGAGGGTCTGCCGGGTCCCAGAAGGGAGCTGACCGCCGTGGTCGACCTGATGCCGTGGCCGGTCGGCGCCAGCGATGGGTGGGACCTCCCCGGAACCGCCGAGGCGGCTCGAGACCTGATCCGGGACGCGGCCCTGAGCGAAATGGGCGCCTACGACGAAGACTCTCCGTTGACGGTTGCGAGAGTTGCCGATCCCGACACCGGCGCGACACGGACGGTCGCGGTCGGAGGGCTTGGCCGGGCCGGCCGGGTCCTCTACGGTTACGAGCTGTCGCCGGAGGCCGGGCCGCTGTGGCGCTTCGCGGACGGCGCGGACACGGACGGCAACGGCGCGGCCGACCTCGGCCACACGGTGTCGAAGCCGGCCATTCTGCCGCTGCGGCTCGGCGACCGGGTGCGTCTGGTCGCGGTGTTCGGAGGCGGTTTCGACCCCGAGGGCTCCGGCGAGGTCGGCAACTGGCTGTACTTCGTGGGCATGGACAGCGGGCAGGTGCTGTACAAGCGGTCGCTCGATGCGCCGGTCAGGGCCGGGCCGGCGGCGGTGGACACCAGCGGCGACGGACTGGCCGACCTGATCTACGCGGGAACGACCGCGGGCAGCTTGTACCGCGTCGACGTGTCGCAGGCGGTGGAACTCGAGGGCGGCCGGGTGCCGTCCAACGCCTGGAAACCGCGCCTGGCGTTCGACACCGGCGGCCTGCCGATCCACCATCCGCCGGCGGTGATCCCGGTGCCGGTGCTGGGCGCACACGCCCTGGCGCTGGGCGCCGGCGGCGGCGGCGACCCCGGGGGCGCTTCCGGCGAGGCGGTGGACGGCCGGTTCTTCCTGTTTGTGGACCGCGGCGGCGCTCCCGGTTCGGCGGCCGGACTCCCTCCCCTCGATCCCGAGAGCCCGATCCGGGGCGTCGATCGGCTGGCCCCGGCGCTGGCGCCGGGGGAGCGGGGGTGGTCGCTGGCCTTGGGCGCCGGCGAACGCCCGGCGTCGACCCCGCTGGCGGCCGGCGGGCTGCTCACCTTCCTTACCCTGCGCCCTGACGGGGCGGACAGCGGAGAGGTACGGAAGTTCGCGCTGCGCCTTGGCTCGGGCGACGCCGCGGGCGCCGGCCCCCGTTCGCAACTGGTCGATCGCAACGCCTCGTTGCCGTCGCTCGCGGGCGCGCCGACCCGGATAGACGTCGACCATCCGGGAAGTCCGGCCGCGCCGCTGCTTCAGCCCGACGAGCTCGCGATTCTCGAGTCGCTCCAAGACGGGATGCCTGAGCGCTGCCGGTTCGACGGCAGCCGCATCCGTCTCACCGGGCCCGGCCCGGATGGCTCGGCGATGCGGCTGGCAGTCCTTCCGGTCTGCCGGATCGAAGTGGACTGGGCCGAAGTCGGGCTCTGACCTGGGGCCAAGCCCAATGGAGGAAGACCGACCCCTCGTAGTCGCGACTTCGGAGGCTCGCAGCAGCGCGTCGCTCATCGTGCGCAAGAGCGCCGCGTCGCGCCGCCCGGCGGTGGTCTCCTCGGCCGGGGCTGCGACGGTGGGTTCGAGGTGGTCCCAGGGGGGCTGCAGGTGGGTCAACTTCCGACAAATGACCTTGTCGAACGCAACCGAGCAAGCGGACCCACCTGATGTTCGCCAAGGGCAGCCTGAACGGCCACAAGGGCATGAACTTCTTCATGGATTCAGGCCTGGCCGCGAGTATGCCGCTCGTCGTCGTCGACGAGACCGTCGAGTTCCTCGGCCTCAAGAAGAACGAGATCCCGGGGACGACCTACTACTGGTCGCCGATCGAGTCGCACGGCCTCGACGGGCTGGCGAGCGGCCCGTCACATCCGGAGGGAGGGGCGCAGCCCAGCCCTCCGGCGAGGGGGGGTTCGGCAGCACTGGGGAACGTCTTCGTAGAGGAGGACTCCGCCGCGGCCGCGATCGCGCGCCTCGCGCCGGCGCATGGCGGCTCTGGAAAGCGAGAGGATGCGGGCTAACCGGCAATTCCCGCCGGGTTTGACTGGCGGCGGCGGAAGCGCCTTCTAGAGTTCCTGGCCCAAAGCCCGCTCCACCGCTCCGGCCAGCGCCTCGTCGTCGGCCGGATCCACGGTTCGCAGATCGAGGATGAGACGTCCGCCACGCTGGTACCCCACGATCGGCGGCTCGCCGGTACGGAGCCGACGCGCGGTCTCCGCGGGTGCGTCGAGTGCGAGCACCCAGCCTTCGATCGCTTCGTCGGGGGCGGAGCCCCCACCCAGGTAGGCCTCACCCCGGACCGCCCGGCCCCCCAGTCGCGCCGCCATCTGCTCGACCCGCCTGCGAGGTTCATCGGTTTCGTCCCAGAGAGCCTCGATCGGCATGGGCTGCCCTGCGAGGTGGCGTCGGAGCACGGCGTCCAGGGCGGTCAGGACCAGTCTTCCCGGGCGCATTGCGCGGTAGAGAGGTGCCTTGCGGAGTTGGTCGACGAACGATCTGCGGCCCACGATGAGGCCGGCCTGCGGTCCTCCGAGGACCTTGTCGCCGCTGCCGCAGACCAGGTCGCATCCGGCCTCGATCAGATCCCGGAAGCTCTCGTGCCGTCGCAGCGCCGGCGCGGCGTGCGAGCTGATCACGCCGCTGCCCTCGTCGACCAGGAGGGGAAGATCGTGACGGTGGGCGAAGTCGGCGAGGCGAGTCGCTGGAACCTGCTCTGCAAAGCCCCGGATGCGGAAGTTGCTCGAGAACACCTTCAGGACCAGGGAGGTGGCCGGGCGCACGGCCCGCTCGTAGTCGGCGAGCCGGGTGCGGTTCGTCGTGCCGACCTCGACGAGACGGGAGCCGCTCGTGCCCAGGATGTCGGGAATCCGGAACGAACCTCCGATCTCGACGAGTTCGCTCCGGGAGAGGAGGACTTCGCGGCCGGAAGCCAGGGTCGAGAGCGCCAGCACCAGGGCGGCCGCGTTGTTGTTGACGACCAGGGCCGCCTCGGCTCCGGTCAGGGTCACAAGCAGATTTTCGACGCGGAGACTGCGGTCCGTCCGACGCCCGCTCCCCAAGTCCATCTCCAGGTCGCAGTAGGCGTCGAGCCGGTCCCGCAGGTCGTCCAGGACGGGCCGAGGCAGGGGCGCCCGGCCGAGGTTGGTGTGCAGGAAGATGCCGGTTGCGTTCAGCACCCGCCGGAGCGGAGGCGCTTCGGCTTCGAGCGCGGCGCGGACGAGTTCGGGTATCCCGCGGATTCGGTCCACCAGTTCATCGTCGCCGATGCCCGTTCCGATTTCGACTCGAAGCGCGTCTAGGACCCTGGCTGCTTGGACCCTTGTCGCTTGCCTTCCGTATAATCCTGTGAGTTCGGCAAGCGGGCTCTCCTGCAGCAAACGTCCCACTGCAGGTAGTCGTCGCAGTTGACTCACGTCCCGCTGATCCTATTCCTCGCAGCTACCGCGCGGAGAGCCATGAACGCCAAGCAATCACTCCTCAGCGTACTGTCGAGAGCGAAGGCGCTCACCCTCTGCCTGCTTCTGCTCGGGGCCGCGGCCCCCTTCGGCGGTGACTCCGGGCTCGCGGCTCAGGTGCCCGGCGCCGTGGCGACCCCGGATCCGATCCTCGAACGGGCAATCGCGGAGCAGCGCAAGAGGGTGGAGAGTGAGAACAGCCCGCGCGCCCGGGCGACGGCCCTGAACGATCTCGCCAATCTGCTGGAGCTCCGTGGCGACATTGCGGCGGCCTTCGAGAACTACCGGGCCGCGATCGAGGCGGACGACACCTGGGCGCCCGCGCACTACAACCTGGCCCTTCTGGCCTACACGACCGGCGATTCGGACCTGGCGTCCAGCCATCTCGCAACGGCGACCGAGCTCGAGCCAGGCAACGCCTGGGCGCACTACCAGCTCGGCCGGATCGCGGACGACGCGGGCGAAGCCGGGAAGGCTCTGGAGCACTACATAAGTGCGGTCAGCCTGGATTCGCGTCTGGCCTTCGGCGACGTGAATCCCCACTTCCTGGTGAACCGGTACGCCACCGAGATTCTGCTTCGCGCCGACCGCACGCCGCTCGAGGCCCTGCCGCCGAGGACGTACTCCGAGCCGCGCCGGATCAGCGGCCTGCTTCTGCCGGCGCTCGTCGACGAGGCGGTCGAGGAGACGGCAACGCGGCCCGCCGAGGTGGCCGAATCCCGGGAAGTTCCGGACGACGAGGCCGCGAAGGCTGAACGGCGCGAGGCCGTGAAGTCGGGCGACCGGGACGGGCTTGGACAGGTCGACCGGTCGCCGGTTCCAGCAGGCTCCGATGCCGACCTGTTCCAGGAACCCACCGTTCGTTCGGTCACGTTCGAAGCTCCCGTCACCGCTGGTGTGCAGGACGAGCCGGCGGCGCCTGCCGCCGACCGGCGGACCGAGAGAGAGCCGCGCGTGTTCACCCGGGACGACCTTCGCCGCCG
>JAGWAG010000018.1 GCA_021296535.1 Acidobacteriota bacterium
CTGCAGCACAGGCCGCGGGTCCGGACGGCGGCTGCCCCTCTCGGTATAGGGAAACTGAAATCGGAACGTGGCGATTCCAAGAGCGGCCACGCCGCGCGCGAAAGTCTCGATCGTTGGGTGGCGCATGCCCGCGCCGGCGCCGTGAGCGAAGACGAGCAGGCAGCGTGCGTCGTCGGGTTCGAGCAGGATCGCGCTGACTTGCCGGTCGTCGGAGACGGCGAAGCTGGTCTCCGTTGTTTCGGCCTGGCTCACGGCGCTTCGTCGACGGACCGGCGCTTCGCGCCGGCTGCCGGCCGGAAGGCCGGCGCACCCAGTCCGAGATGCGGCTTCCCGGCCCTCACAGCCCGAACGTCTCTGCCGCCCGGTCGGCGAGCGTGTCGCCGATTGCGAGCGAGGCGGTGGCGCCTGGGGACGGCGCGTTCAGGACGTGGAGCATCCGGGGGCTCGTTTCGATCGCGAAGTCGTCGACGAGGTTGCCTTGGCGGTCCAGCGCCTGGGCGCGGATGCCGGAGCCGCCGGGCATCAGGTCGGCGTCGCGCAGGTCGGGCACGAAGCGGCGGAGGTCGCGTGCGAAGCGGGCGCGGCTGCCGGAGCGGGCCATCTCGCCCAGGCCGACCTTCCAGAAGCGCAGGGACATCTTCCAGAAGCCCGGGTAGCTGAGGCTGCTCCAGGTGTCGCGGGCGTCGAAGCTGCCGCGCTCGTAGCCCTCGCGTTTGAGCGCCAGGACCGCGTTCGGGCCGGCTTCGACCGAGCCGTCGACGCGCCGGGTGAGGTGGACGCCGAGGAAGGGGAAGCGCGGATCGGGGACGGGATAGATCAATGCCCGCAGCAGGTCACGCCGGTCGGGCGCGATGTCGAAATACTCGCCGCGGAAGGGGACGATGCGCACGTCCGGTTCGAGCCCCGCCATCGCGGCTATCCGGTCGCACTGGAGGCCGGCGCAGTTGATCGCATGGCCGGCCTCGAAGTCGCCGGCAGTCGTCTTGACGACGATGCCGTCGGCTCGGGGCTCGATGCCCGTGACGCGGGTTCGCAGGTGCAGCGGAACGCCGGCTTCTTCGAGTTCGTCCGCGTAGGCGTTGGCAACGGCCCTGTAGTCGACGATGCCGGTCTCGGGAACCCATAGAGCGTCGACGCCGACCGCATGGGGCTCGAACTCCGGGATGCGCTCGGGCGACAAGCGCTCCAGGCCGGCAAGACCGTTCGCCCGTCCGCGCCGTTCCAACTCGTCGAGCCGCGGGATCTCCTCCGGGTCGGTTGCGATGACGAGCTTGCCGCAGATCTCGTAGGGGATCTCGCGGCGGTCGCAGAACTCGATCAGCCGCTTCCGTCCGGTCACGCAGTTCTTCGCCTTCAGCGAGCCGGGCTTGTAGTAGAGGCCCGAGTGGATCACGCCGCTGTTGTGCCCGGTCTGGTGGACGGCGGGCCGGGGCTCGGCCTCGACCACGAGGATGTCCAGGTCGCTGAACCGGCGACTGAGACTACGGGCGGTGGCCAGGCCGATGATCCCGGCCCCAATGCAGACGACGTCGGCGCGTTGCGGCACGGCGGGGTTCAGGAGTTGGCGGGGGCGGTCGACCCTGTGCCCGGCCCGGCTTCCGCCGGCTCACCTCCGCCGTCGCCGCCAGGAGGGCCCGGCACTTCGGCGCGCGGGTAGCAGCCCAGGATGCGTAACTCGGCGGTCTTCGGTTCGATCGCCTCGAGTGCTTCCGTGACCGGCACGGAGGCGACGTGGCCCTCGATGTCTAGGTAGAAGCGGTAACGCCAGGGCGTGGCCGGGATCGGCCGTGATTCGAGCTTTGTCAGGTTCAACCCGCGCCGCGAGAAGCTGCGCAGTACCTCGCCCAGGTCGCCGGGGTGGTTTCCGGTGGCGAGCAGCAGGGAGGTCTTGCAGGGCAGTTCGGGTGGGCAGGGCGCAGCTTCCCGTGCGACTTCCACGAAGCGGGTGAAGTTGCCGGCCTGGTTCTGGATGCCGTGGGCGAGGATCTCGAGCCCGAAAACGCGGGCCGCGGGTTCGCTGGCGATGGCGCCGACGGTCGGGTCGTTGCCCTCGCGAACGCGCGCGGCGGCGCCGGCGGTGTCGAACTCGGGCTGGGCTCGAAGCCAGGAACGGTCGCGGAAGAACTGTTCGCACTGGCGGAGCGCCTGCGGATGGGAGAGCACGAGACGCAGCTCCTCGATCTTCGTGCCGGGCAAGGCGAGCAGGCAGTGCGCGACCTGGCTGATCACCTCGGCCGTGATCACGAGGCCCCCTTCCGCCAGCAGGTCGTAGGTCTCGTTGATGCTGCCCGCGGTGCTGTTCTCGATCGGCAGCAGGGCAATGTCGTGCAACCCGCCCAGGACGCCTTCCGCGGCTTCGCGGAACAGCTCGTAGCCCTGCAGGACGACGCCTCCGGGGCGGCCGGCGTACTGGCGCTGCGCCGTGAGGTGGCTGAAGGAGCCTTCGACGCCCTGGTAGGCGACCCGGAGCGGCGCCTTGTCGAGATCGCGGATGTAGCCCTGCTGCGCCGCAATCGACATTTCGATCAGCAGGCGGAAGATGCGCTCGGTCTGGTGCGGGTCGAGGTCGAGTTCGGCGGCGATCGTTCGTACACGAGTCAGGAGCTGCTCTTCGCGCAACTGGTCCCGGAAGGGAAAGGCGGAGGAGATCTTGATGCCCGCGACTTCCCGGGACAGCTCGACGCGGCGGCGAAAGCCCTTCAGCAGATCCTCGTCGACGTGCTCCAGTTCCTGGCGGATCGCCTCGAGATCGGGCGGCAGGTCATGCTCGGCGGCTGCCATGAGGTACTCGGTTTTCGCGGCGATCTGAGGCCGCGGCGCGCAGTATACGGCGCTCGAAGCCTCCGACGTGTCTGGCGGGACTAGTCGGGGTGCGGTCGGATCGCCACTTTGAGCGCGCGGCGGGAGATCATCAGATCGAGGGCATCGGTTAGTCGATCGAGCGGCAGTTCCCGTTCGATCAGTCGGCCGTAGCGCTCCGGCGCGCTCCACAGCCTGTCGAGTGCGGCGCGAAACGATGCCGGTCGGTAGTGGTAGACGCCGAGCAGCGTCTGCTCCTGGTAGTGAACTCTCTCGGCGTCGATCTTCAGGGTAGCGCCGGGCCGGCAGCCTCCGAAGAGCGCGGCTACGCCTCCTGGAGCAAGACAGGAAACCGCCCGTTGCCAACCTGCGGGGCTGCCCGTGGCGTCGACGGTGAAGTCGAACCGTTCTTCCGCCAGGTCGTCGCCCTCGCCGGCGCGTCCGCGGTGCGTCTCGGCGGCGCCGAAGGTCTCGGCCACCGCGAGCCGATGTGGATGGGGGTCCAGCACGGAGACGCGTGTTCGAACGCTGCGGAACAGATCGGTCAGCATGAGACCGAGAGGGCCGCAGCCGATGATCAGTGCGCGAGCCTCGGTCGGTGGGCCGCTCCAGCCGGCGAGGGAGCGCTCAAGACAGTGAACGGCGCAGGCCAGGGGCTCCGCCAGAGCCGCGATGACCGGTTCGAGTCCGGGCGGCCGCGGGTGGACGCTGCGCTCCGCGACCACGGCGGGTATGAGCATGTAGTCGGCGAAGGCCCCGTTCAGGTAGACGAGATCGCGGCACAGGTTCTCGCGCTTGTGCCGGCAGGGCTGGCACCGGCCGCAGGCGGCGCTGTTGCCGACCACCACGGTGTCGCCCTCCGTCTGCGCGGCGCCGGCGTCGGCGCGAACGACGGTGCCCGTGACCTCGTGGCCGAAGGGCGCCGGCAGAGTCAGCATCGTGGGGTGGCCGCCGCGGCGGAAGACCTTGACGTCCGTTCCGCAGGTGGTGGCGGCGTCGACCCGGATCAGGAGCTCCCCCGGCCCCGGTTCGGGCATCGGAAGCTGCCTGAGTTCCAGGCTGCCGGGACCGGTGAGGAACGCCTGATTCTGGTGCTTGGGAATCACGGATCGACCGACGCACGCGGGGAGCGAATCACGGGTGCAACAGTACCTTGAGCGCTTCGCGGCGTCGGCAAAGATCGACGGCGTCGGCGGCCTTCGACAGCGGCAGGTGGTGGGTGACCAGGGGCGTCGGATCGAGCGTGCCCCGGATCATCATGTCGAGCACGCGTGCCTGTTCCGCGGGCGAACCGGAGTAGGCGCCGATGACCTGGCGCTCGGACTTGAACACGGCATTGATGTCGAACGTGACCAGCGCGTCGTGCGCGGCATGGGCGAAGAGGACCACGCGCCCGCCAGGCCGAGTGGCCTGAAGAGCCAGGTCAAAGGCGGCTTGGCCGCCCGCCGTGTCGAAGACAGCGTCGGCGCCGCCTGGTGGCTGACCGGCATGTGGCTGACCGGCGGCCGAGGCAACGAGGCTGTCGGGGTGGACTGCCTCATCGGCGCCGAGGCGCGTTGCGGTCGAGCGCCTGTTCGCGTCGGGTTCGGCGATGAGGATGCTTGCGGCGGGAAACGCGGCTCGAACCACGAGCAGGTGGAGCAGACCCATCGATCCGGCGCCGATGACGGCGACTCTCGGGGCCCGTGTCAGACCGGCCCGGTCGACGCCCCGCAGCACGCACGCGGCGGGTTCGACGAACGCGGCCGCTTCGTCGGAGAGTTCCGCGGGGAGTTTGCGGACGGTGCAGTCGACGGCGCGTGAGCGCAGGCGCAGCCTTTCGCTGAAGCCGCCGGGGTCGAGCAGGTTCTCGGCGAATCGCGGGCACATCGTCTCGGCGCCGGAGCGGCACAGGTGGCAGTCGCCGCAGGGAGCGTGGTGCGGCGCGATGACCCGGTCGCCCGGACGAAGCGAGTCGGCGCGACTCTCGATCACCCGGCCGACGACTTCGTGGCCGAGGACCTCGCCCGGCGCTCGACCGGCGTCTGCCAGCTTGTAGAGGTCCGTGCCGCAGAGGCCGCAGAAGACGAGTTCGATCAGCGCCTCGCCGTCTTCGAGGCTCGGCTCCGGCGCCTCGGCGAACTCCAGACTGCCGTCGACCGTGGTGCGAGCGACCTTCATTGCCTCTCATTGTCGCCCATTTCGACGCGCTCCGGTCGGGTTGCCCCTTTGACCAGGAGGCCGAACTGGGGTACGGTCCGCCTTCCGCCGGGTCCAGCTAGCAGTCCCCTGGTCGCCATGACGACCAAGAGCGCTCGATTGCCGCGCCAGGGTTGATGCAGCGGTGGACAGAGTCCTCCCCCTGCTTTCTCGCCCGCGCCCGATCGCCAAATCACTATCTCCCGACCAGAGGAGCTGTTCCCTTATGCCCAAGAAGTCTCGCGCGACCGGCCGAGGTACGTCCGGCCGAAGACCGTCCGGTCAACGTCAGTTTGGCCAACGCCCGTCCGGCAGGAAGCCGCGGCAAGGCCACGATGCCGTGTGCACCGAATGCGATAGCCCGACGACCGTACCCTTCAGGCCCGAGCCCGGTAGGCCGGTGTACTGCCGTTCCTGCTTCACCAACCGCCCCCAGGGCAACCGCGACCGCCCCCAAGGCAGCCGTCATCAACGCAACCGTCCTCACGGCGGCGGCGCACGGATGAACGGCGCACAAATGAACGGTGCTCCGGCCAATCGAACGAGGAACGGCGCCCAGCCGGTGGTCGAGCCTGTGGCCGATCGCGGGCACGACGCCCACTCCGAGACCGTTTTCGCCGGCCTGGAGATTTCGCGCGCAACCCGGGCGGCGATCGCGCGAATGGGAATCTCCGAGCCGACGCCCATTCAGGAGCAGTCCATCCCCGTTCTGCTGGCGGGGCGGGACCTGGTCGGCAGGGCGCAGACGGGATCCGGAAAGACGCTGGCCTTTGCCGTACCCATCGCTGAAGTCTGCGATCCACAGGTGAGGCGGGTTCAGTCGCTGGTCCTGGTGCCAACGCGGGAGTTGGCGCTCCAGGTGGCCGGAGTCATCTTCGGACTGGCCTCGTCGCGGGGCGTGTCCGTGACGCAACTCGTCGGCGGTCGGTCGATACGGCGCGAGCAGGCGGCGCTCCGGCGCGGAGTCGATGTCGTTGTCGGCACGCCGGGCCGAACGCTGGACCACCTGCGACAGGGAACCCTGGATCTGGGCGCCGTGCGATTTCTCGTCCTGGACGAGGCGGACGAGATGCTGGACCAGGGCTTTGCACGCGACGTCGAGGCGATCCTGAGTCGCACCCCCGCTTCCCGCCAGACGGCCCTGTTCTCGGCCACGATGCCGAACTGGGTGGCGAACACGGCGAAGCAGTATCTGCGCAACCCGGCGAAGGTCGAGATCGACGCCGGCCAGGAGGAGCCCACGGTGGAGCATCTCGTCTACTCGATCCAGAGGGACGACAAGATCGGGGCGCTCCGGACGCTGCTGGACGGCCGGGGTGGCGACCCGATCCTGGTCTTCGGTCGAACGAAGCACGGGGTCAGGAAGCTGGCGAAGAAGCTCGATGCGCTGGGCTATCCGGTGGGGGCGCTACAGGGCAACCTCAGCCAGGGCGCCCGCGAACGTGTCATGCGGGGCTTTCGTTCCGGCGCCGCGCCGATCCTGGTGGCGACGAACGTGGCCGCCCGCGGCATCGACGTCCAGGGTATCGGTCAGGTCATCAACTACGACCTGCCGGACTCCCAGCGACTCTTCACGCACCGGGTCGGACGAACCGGCCGGATGGGGAGTGCGGGCGAGGCGGTGACCTTCATCACGCCGGACGAAGAGCGGAAGTGGCGCGAGATTCAGCGGGGGCTGGGGCGCCGGTTTCCCCGCCGGCCGTGGCGCGCGCCGGCGCGCTGACGGACGCTGACCGCGGAGGTGCAGGAGTCGGTCAGGCGGCCGACCGCTTCCTCTCGTGTGGGTCGAAGTGACGCTTCCGTAGCCGGAGCTGAGCCGGAGTGACCTCGATCAGCTCGTCCTCGCGGATGAACTCGATGGACTGTTCCAGGGAGAGGCGGCGCGGCGGCACGGTCTTTTCGTACGCATTCGCGCTGGCGGCGCGCATGTTCGTCTGCCTCCGTTCCCGGGTGATGTTCACGTCGAGATCGGCGCCGCGGCTCGACTCGCCGACCAGCATTCCCTGATAGACCGTCTCGTTCGGACCGACGAAGAGTTCGCCCCTGCTCTGGAGGTTGTTGATCGCGTAGGTGGTCACGCGGCCTGCCCGATCGGCGACGAGCGCCCCGGTCGCCCGGTGGACGATCTCGCCCGCCCAGGGCCGGTAGCCGATGAGCATGCGGGTGAGGATTCCGGTGCCCTTCGTGTCGGAGAGGAATTCGGTGCGGTAGCCGATCAGGCCGCGGCTCGGAACCTCGAACTCCAAGCGCACCCTTCCCGAACTGCGGGTGACCATCTGCGCCAGGACGCCTCTGCGCGTGCCGAGCTTGCGGACGACGACACCCTGGTACTCCTCGGCCACGTCCATCAGCGCCAGTTCGTAGGGTTCGTGCCGGTCGCCCTCTACCGAGCGGGTCAGCACGCGGGGCATGCCGACCGAGAACTCGTAGCCTTCGCGGCGCATCTGTTCGATCAGGATGGCGAGTTGGAGTTCGCCGCGGCCGTAGACGAGAAACCGGTTCGGTGAATCGGTGGCCTCGACCCGGAGCGCCAGGTTTTTCCGGGCTTCGTCCAGAAGCCGCTCGCGGAGGTGGCGTGAGGTGAGGTACTTCCCGTCCTTGCCGCTCAGAGGCGAGTCGTTGATGCCGAACTCCATCGACAGCGTGGGTTCGGCAACGTCGAGCGGCGGCAGGGCTTTCGGATCCTCGCCGTCGGCGATGCTCTCTCCTAGTCCGACACCCTCCATGCCGGCCAGCGCGATGATCTCTCCCGGGCCGGCCGACGGCACGGCGACCCGCCCAAGCCCCTCGTAGACGAACAGCTTCGAGACGGCGGCGGGAGTCTGGGACCCGGTTCGCCCGCACACGGTGACGGCCTGGCGGTGGCGGACCGTGCCGGCCACGACCCGTCCGATAGCGAGCGGGCCGAGGTGGTCGTCGGGCTGGACGTTGGTCACCAGCACCTGCAGGGGCAGGTCGGGTTCCCCCGACGGTGGCGGAACATGTTCGAGGATCGTTTCGAACAGGGGCCTGAGATCGGTCAGGGTGGCGTCGAGCGACCTCGTGCACTTTCCTTCGCGGGCGACGGAGTACAGCACGGGGAAGTCGATCTGTTCCTCCGTCGCGTCGAGGTCGATGAACAGGTCGTAGATCTCGTCCAGGACCTCGCCGGCGCGGGCGTCCTTGCGGTCGATCTTGTTGATGACGACGATCGCGGGCAGTCCCAGTTCCAGGGCCTTGAGCAGGACGGCGCGGGTTTGGGGAAGCGGCCCCTCGGCGGCGTCGACGAGCAGCATGATCCCGTCGACCATGCGCAACGTGCGTTCGACCTCGCCGCCGAAGTCGGCGTGCCCGGGCGTGTCGACGATGTTGATCTTGACGTCGCCAGCGGGGTGCGGCCCGTCCTGCCCCTTGACCGCGATTTCGAGGTTCTGCGGGCTGTAGGTCACGGCGGTGTTCTTCGCCATGATCGTGATGCCCTTCTCGCGTTCCAGGTCCATCGAGTCGAGCACCCGCTCCCGGACATCCTGGTTGGCGCGGAAGGTCCCGCTCTGCCAGAGCATGGCGTCGACGAGCGTCGTCTTGCCGTGGTCGACATGCGCAACGATCGCTATGTTGCGAAGGTTCATTCCGTTCTCGGTTGAAGCGCGCCTTCCACCTCCAAGGGCGGCGGAGCGCTGTCTTTGTCAATCGGCCGCGGGATCGGCCGGGCGGGGTGCCATCGGATCGCCCGCCGACGGGCGATCCGACTGGTTCGCTGGCGGCGCGTTCCGCGCCGCCAGGGTTTGCCGCGAAGGCGCTTCCTTGATGTGGATGTCGTGCTGGCTGAAGGGAATCTCGATCCCCGCGGCGGCGAACGCCTTGTGCGTCGCCTTGACCAGCTGGTGGGTCACGATGCCGCGAAGCACCGGCTCCTCGACCCAGCAGAGCAACTCGTATTGGATCGACGAGGGGCCGAAGGTGCGGAACCGTACACGAGGTTCGGGTTGTTCGCACACCTTGGGGTTGTCCGCGGCGACCTGGAGCTGGACCGCTTCGACGTGGTCCACGTCGCTGCCGTAGGCGACTCCGACGCGGACCCGGATCCGGTACTTGACGTGGGGCCCGCCGCTCTCGTTGTTGATCTTCGCGTTCCCCATCACCGCGTTGGGAATCGTGATCTCGATGTCGTCGCGGGTGAGCAGGCGGGTGCTGCGGATGCCGATCTCGGTGACCATGCCGCGCTCGCCGCTGTCCAGGGTGATGAAGTCGCCGATCTTGTACGGGCCGTCCGCGAAGATGAAGATGCCCGCGAAAAGGTTCGCCAGGGTGTCGCGCGCGGCGAAACCGATCGCCAGCCCGGCGATGCCGCCGGCCGCCAGGAGCCCCGAGACGTCGGCTCCCCAGGCCTTGATCACCAGGTAGGCCCCCAGAATCACGATCGCGACCTTGGCCAGGTTCTCGAAGAGGGGCTGGGTGTGCCTGGAGACGAGAGCGCCGCGACTCCGGTGCCGCGCCAGGGCCCGCAGCAGGACACCGGAGGCACGCAGCGCCGCGACGATCCAGAACAGCAGCGCCACGGTCTGCAGCGCGTCGACGATCCTCTGCTCGTCTGCAAGGTGTAGTCGAGCGATACCCATCCGCAAGCCGATCAGGAAGACCGAAACCCAGAGCGGCCAGTGCGTCGCCTCGAGCAGGCGGTCGTCGACCTCGGTCTTGGTCCTCCCGACGAGTTTCGTTGCGCCGAACTTGAGGATCCACCAGACCACCCAGGCGCTCAGCGCGGAGGCGGCGGCGATAGCCGCCAACTGGAGCCACGGGCCCCATAGCTCGTCCAGGTAGATCGGAAGCAGCTCGGCGAGCCGTCGTTCGAGTGCGGTGAGTTCTGCTACCACGGGATGACTACGATAGCGTGACGCCTTGCAATGAACTGGCTCGTTGTCGGACTCTTGATGTGCGCCGCTTCGATCGGCGCCGGCGCATTCGGTGCCCACGGCCTGCGTTCTGCACTGGACGCGGAGCACCTGGCGCTGTGGGAAACGGCGGCCCGCTATCTCATGTACGGCGGAGTCGTTGTCAGCCTCCTCGGCCTCGCGGGGCGCGTCTCGGCGGTCGATCTGCGGGTCGCCGGCTGGTTGCTGTTCACCGGCTCCCTGATCTTCTCGGGCACGGTGGCGGTGATCGCCGTTGGCGGTCCCCGCTGGCTGGGCGCCGTCACGCCGATCGGCGGTACGTTGCTGATCGTCGGCACTCTCGTTTTCGCCTGGAGAATGCTGCAAGGTCCGGGGTCGCCGGCAGGTTTCTAGCAGCCCGTGGCAGAAGTCGCGCTGCATTCGAGCGGCGATGCATCACGTCCAACATCGTTGCTCTTCGGTCGAATATGCACCGATATGCTCCCTCATCGCGCCTTGTTGGACGCGCGCCTCGCCGCTCTCGGTGCGACACGGACTTCTGCCACGGGCTGCTAGGGACCCCGGGAATACTCGCTCGGCGGCCACCGTTCGCGGGATTCCCTGACGTGGCCGCGCGGTCTATGCTCCGGCCCCGGCTGCGGCGAAGCAGCCCGAACACCCAGGAGAAGAAGACCAATGCCCAATGGCGTGCTGCAGGTACCCGCCCCCCGTAACGAACCCGTACTCGACTACGCGCCCGGCTCGTTTGAGCGCGCGGGTCTCGAGGCCCGGCTCGACCGGATGCTCGGCGAGCAGGTCGAGATTCCGGTCCTGATCGGCGGCCGTGAAGTCCACACCGGCCGCACCCAGGAGGTCGTTTGTCCCCACGATCACGGCCATGTTCTCGGCACCTGCCATCAGGCCGGCGCCGCGGAAGTCGAAGCGGCCGTGGCCGCCTCGCAGCAGGCCTGGCCGGAGTGGTCCGCGATGCCGTTCGAGGAACGGGCGGCGATCTTTCTGCGCGCCGCCGAGCTTCTGGCCGGTTCCTGGCGCTCGACCGTCAACGCGGCGACCATGCTGAACCAGTCGAAGACCTGCTACCAGGCGGAGATCGACTCGGCGTGCGAACTGATCGACTTCCTGCGCTTCAACGTCGCTTTCGCGGAGGAGCTCTACGGCCAGCAGCCCGTGTCTTCCCCCGGGATCTGGAACTACGTCGAGTACCGAGCCCTCGAGGGCTTCGTGTTCGCGGTCACGCCGTTCAACTTCACCGCGATCGCTGGCAACCTGCCGACCTCGGCGGCGATCATGGGCAACACGGTGCTGTGGAAGCCGGCGTCCTCCGCTCTGCTTTCCGGCTACTACGTGATGAAGCTACTCGAAGAGGCCGGACTGCCGCCGGGCGTGATCAACCTTGTGCCGGGTCCGGGCGCGACCGTCGGCGACCCGGTTCTCGCCAGTCGCCACCTGGCGGGCATCCACTTCACCGGTTCGACGCCGGTGTTCCAGCGGATGTGGCGGACGATCGGCGACCGGATCCAGGACTACCTCACGTACCCGCGCATCGTCGGCGAGACGGGCGGCAAGGACTTCGTGTTCGCCCATCCCTCCGCCGGCGCGGCGGCCTTGAGCACGGCGCTGATTCGCGGCTCCTTCGAGTACCAGGGGCAGAAGTGCTCGGCCGCTTCGAGGGCCTACATCCCGGCGTCGCTCTGGGGCGAGGTGCGGGAGCGCCTGTGCGACGAACTGGCGACGGTGAAGATGGGATCGCCGGTCGACTTCTCGAACTTCATGGCCGCCGTGATCGACCGCTCGTCTTTCAACAACATCTCTGGCTACATCGCGGAAGCCTCCGGCGGCTCGTCCTACGAGGTCGTTTCGGGCGGCGGCTGCGACGACTCCGTCGGCTACTTCGTCGAGCCGACCGTCGTCCGCAGCGACGATCCGCGGTCGCGCCTGATGAGCGAGGAGATCTTCGGTCCGGTGCTTACCGTCTACATCTACGAGGACGACGCGCTCGACGAAGCGCTCGAGCTCTGCGACACGACGAGCCCGTACGCGCTCACGGGCGCTGTGTTCGCGCGCGACCGCGCGGCGGTCGCCAGCATCGGGGCCCGGTTGCGCCATGCCGCCGGCAACTTCTACGTCAACGACAAGCCGACCGGCGCCGTAGTCGGTCAGCAGCCCTTCGGTGGCGCGCGGGCTTCCGGTACGAACGACAAGGCCGGCTCGTTGGCCAACCTGATGCGCTGGACGTCCCAGCGGGCTGTGAAGGAAACCTTCGCGCCGCCGACGGACTATCGGTATCCCCACATGGGCTGAGGAATCAGCGGAGGCGATTCACTGCCGCCATCATCGACTCAATGTTGGTGTACTTCTCGCGGACCTTGTTCTGCGCCTCGCCCAGTGCGACTTCGTCTTCGTCGAGGCGGGTCCAGTCGTCGAACGTGACGAAGTCGACGCCGCGGCTCTCGAGCAGCTCGACGATCTTGCCGGGTGCCTTGGCGGGATCGGGAGCGGCAGTCGCGCCGTCGATGTCCTCGAGCATCTTCTTGACCGTGGCGGTCGAGTCGGGGCTGTTCGTGCCGATCAGGCCGGTGGGGCCGCGCTTGGCCCAGCCGACGACGTACTGGCCTGGAACGACGTCGCCGTCCTGCTCGGTCTGCAGCCGGCCCTCGTCGTTGGGCAGGATCCCCCAGCGTTCATGGAAGGGGACGCCGGGCAGAGGCACCCCGCGATAGCCGACCGCCTTGAACACGAGGTCGACATCCAGGGTTTCCGTTTCGCCGGTGCCTCGGGGTCTCGGCGTGCCGTCGTCCGAGGCGTAGAGCTCGTTCTTCTCGATGACGACCCGAGCGACGCGGCCGTCGTTGCCGGCCTGAAGTTCGATCGGCGAGACGAGGAAGCGGCAGGTCACCAGGCGGTCGCCGGCCCCAGCCCGGGCGCCGGCGACTTCGGTCAGGTAGGCGACGTTTCTCTGGGCGCTGCGTGCCGCGCCGTTCTCCAGCCAGCCGCTGCTGATCTCGTCGAGGTCCATCTCTTGCTCGGACACCAGGAGAGTGACGCCCTCGAGCGAACCGATCTCCTTGATCTCCTGGGGCGAGAACGCCGCCTGGGCCGGCCCGCGACGGCCGAGCAGAACGACCTCCTCGACGTTGCTCTCCCGGAGCACGGCGAGCGACTCCGCGGTGATGTCGGTGGGAGCGAGTTCGTCCGGGTTGCGCACCAGGACGCGAGTCACGTCCATCGCCACGTTGCCGTTGCCGACCACCGCAATGCGCCGGGCCGAGGCGAGATCGAAGCTGCGATCCTGGAAGTCGGGATGTCCGTTGAACCAGCCAACGAACTCGGTCGCCGAATGGACGCCTGGAAGATCCTCCCCCGGGATCCCCATCTTGCGGTCGGACTCGTTGCCCGTTGCGTAGACGATGTGGTCGTAGTGCCGTCGAAGATCGTCGACTGAAATATCGCGGCCGAGCTCGACGTTGCCGAAAAAGCGGAAACGCTCATGCTGTGCGGTGCGGTTGTATACCCGGATGACGTTCTTGATCTTCTGATGATCGGGCGCGACGCCGCCGCGCACCAGGCCGAATGGGGTCGGCAGCCGGTCGAAGAGATCGACATCGGCTTCCACGCCGTCCGTCTTGAACAGCGCGGCGATTGCATAGAAACCGCTCGGCCCGGAACCGATGACCGCGACACGGAGCGGTCGTTCACTGCTCCCGAGGGGCCGATTCTCGAGGGTCTCGTTCACTCGTTTCTCGCCTTCGCGCACCACAGATGCGGCTTCTGTTCCAGGGTCGGGACAGCCGATCGGTCGGGTATCATAGCGCCGTACCTGCTGGCGCCCGTTCGGGGATGCGCCGCGGTCGGTCGTCGGCATTTGTCAACGTGGCTAAGTGTTGACATGATTAGACATACGCCGCTCCGGCCCGCCCGGAAATGCGGACCGCGGTTGGGAAGACTCAAGGAGATGACCCATGTCCCAGTGCCGTTGGCTTGCTGAGTACGCCGCTGCCCTGACTTCGGTGCGCTCGGCCCTCGTCCTATTCCTGTTTGGAGGCCTGACTCTCGGCGCCCTTCCCGCCGCTGCGCAGCAGTGTGAGGGTGCGTCCGAGATCACTCGCCTCGGGGAAGCGAACCGGTTCACCCCGCCGGTCACGGATCAGGAGGGTTTGCAGGCCCTGTTCGTGGACCACCGGGACGAGATGCTGGCTCTTCTCGGCGAGGCAAATTGGTCGGGCGACGCGGCCGACCTGTTCGCGGCCGTCGCGGCCTGGCGCGGCGTCACGTCGACGACCTTCGAGTCCGGACAGCGGATTCAATGGATGTTCTTCCGTGAACGTGGCGCGACGCCGACGGTCGGCACGAACCTGTGCTGGGCCGGCGACGAGGCGTTCCCTGCCTGGGAGATTCGGTTGGAGTCGAACGGGCGCTGGTACTCGATGATCGTGCCGAAGGTGTGCGGAAACCTCGCGCTCCTCGCGGAGCAGCCGTTGCCCAAGGTCACGCTCGACCTCGACATCGGTGGCCTGTCCTGCACGGACAAGACGTTCGACTTCCAGAGTTCGTGCACGGACGGCACCGCCTCGGTGACCGTCAAGCTGCCGGACGGGAGCGAAGAGGCGGCCGGCGTCGGCAACGTCTCCTTCCCTTTCGAGGACGAGGGTGACTTCACGGTCACGGCAAGGTGCATCGCTGACACTTCGCGGGGCGATCGGCTCGAGGATTCCATGAGTCGCACCATCGCGGTCGGGTGCCCGAATTGCGAAATCAAGGCGGAGCCGGCCGAAGTCGCCCTGGGGCAGTCGTCGCTTCTGACGGTCGTGGCCGAGGCCGGGCATGGCGCCCGGGTGACCGGTGTCACGCTCGACGGTGAGGCACTCGCCTCTCCGTACACGAAGGAGATGACGCACGCGGGAGCGGACGCGTTCACGCACAAGGCGATGGTCGAGACGAACGCCGGCCAGACCGCCGAGTGCTCGACCGGGATGAAGGTGGCGCCGACGGTCACGATGTCGATCGAGCCGGACCGCGTGCTGACGGGTCAGACGGCGGTCGTGTCGGTTGTACCGGAGAACGGCAACGGCGCTCCGGTCACGGTCGCTCTGGACGGTCAGCCGCTCGCCGAGCCCTACGAGCGCGCGGTCGTTCACGGGACCGACGGCGAGTACACCCACACGGCGACGGTGGAGAACGCCGGAGGCAGCTCGGAGACCTCAGCGACGATGAAGGTCGATCGGCGGTGGACCCTGCTGCCGACGCTCAGCTCGCTGAGCGGCGACGATGTCCACATCTCGATGCTCGGTCCGGATACGAGGGACAGGCTCAAGGCCTGCGTGGACGGCGTCGGCATCGGGTTCTCCGCCGAGTACCGTCTGAGCTATCCCGTGGGGATCATGTTCGGGGGCAACACGATCAACTGTGAGGCCGACTGGTATCTGCACCCGGGCGGCCGGACCGGCCACAGTTCCGTTGACGTGGAGATGAAGAAGTTCTTCGTCGGGCTGAACGTGCATCTGACCCGCCCCGGCAGCCGCGTGGACTGGTGGCTCGGTCCCCTGGTCGCCCAGCTCGACTACAGCACGCCGTCCTTCGTGACGGAAGGGATCGACGGTGTGTCAGTGGACGCCGTCTACAGCCCCGAATGGCCCGGTGAGACAGTTCTCGGCGCGAACATGGGTCTGAAGATCCCGTTCAAGCGGGATTGTCCGGTCGGCCTGTATCTCGGGGCTTTCTGGCTCGACTCGTCGATGAAGGCGAAGAGCGAGGAGATCCGGGGTGCGGACGAGGCTCTCGCGCCGGGCTTCGAACTGCGCAAGACGCCGGTCTACGTGAACGCTGGAATCTCGTTCGAGTTCTGATCGTTCAGAGGCGAGCGCTCGCCCGTGCGCTGACTCATCCGACGAATGCGGGACTGCGCGCGGGAGCTGCCATGAAACCGACGGAACTTGAGGATCGTTACGGGGCGCGGAACTACGCGCCGCTCGACATCGTCATCGAGCGCGCCGAGGGCGTCTGGGTCTGGGACATCGAAGGGCGTCGCTACCTCGACTGTTTGGCTGCCTACTCGGCAGTCAACCAGGGGCACTGCCATCCGCGGATCGTGGATGCTCTGATCCGGCAGAGCCGCAAGGTGGCGGTCACGTCGCGCGCCTTTCACAACGCCGAACTCGGGGCGTTCTTTCGCGAGGTCTGCGAGTTGACCGGCTACGAGCGGGCATTGCCGATGAACACCGGCGCCGAGGCGGTGGAGACGGCGATCAAGCTGGCGCGGAAGTGGGCATACACGCGCAAGGGCGTAGAGCCTGGCAAGGCGGAGATCCTGGCTTTCGGCAACAACTTCCACGGCCGTACGACGACCATCGTGGGCTTCTCGAGCGAGCCGCAGTACCGCGACGGGTTCGGTCCGTTCGCGCCGGGCTTCGAGCTCTTGCCGTTCGGTGACGGGGCCGCCGCCAGGGCGGCGGTCGGCCCGAACACCGCGGCGGTCCTTGTCGAGCCGATCCAGGGCGAGGGAGGGATCATCGTTCCTCCAGACGGATTCCTCGCGGAGTTGCGAGACGTCTGCAGCGAAAGGAACGTGCTCCTCATCGCGGATGAGATCCAGTCAGGTCTGGGGCGTACGGGCAAGATGTTCGCCCACGAGCACGACGGCATTCGCCCCGACGTGATGCTGCTGGGCAAGGCGCTGTCCGGTGGCCTGTACCCGGTCTCGGTGGTGGTCGCGGACGCGGAGATCATGGACGTGTTCCGGCCCGGCGATCACGGTTCGACCTACGGCGGCAATCCGGTTGGAGCGGCGGTGGCGCGCGCGGCTCTCGCAGTGCTGCAGGAGGAAGGGCTGGTCGAGAACTCGGCTCGCCTCGGCGAGTACGCTCTGCGGCGGTTGCGCGGCATCGAGGCGCCGCAGGTGCGCGAGGTCCGCGGGCGCGGGCTGTGGATTGGAATCGAGCTCGTTGAATCCGCGGGCGGCGCCCGCTCGTACTGTGAGCAACTGGCCACGCACGGACTGCTGTGCAAGGAAACCCATGACCACGTCATCCGATTCGCGCCTCCGCTGGTGATCGAGCGGGAGGACCTGGACTGGGCGCTGGACCGGATCGAACGGGTGTTGACGGGATGACGAGCGGGGCGTTGGGCGGTCAGCCGGCTGCGGCGCCCGCGCTGGACGTCGCCGCGGAGGACCGGATACGCGCCCTCCGCCGGCCCCACCCCAAGCTGCTCCGCTACTACGTTCTGTTCTCCCTGATCACGGGTCCCGCCTTCCCCTTCGTTCTCGCCTACCTGTTCCTGCGCTATCGCACCCTGCGCTATCGCTTCGACGACGAAGGCGTGACGATGAGCTGGGGCGCCCTGTTCAAGCGCGAGATCAGCCTCACCTACAGCCGCATCCAGGACATCCACCTGCGGAGCAACGCGGTCGAGCGGTGGTTGGGTCTGTCGCGTCTTCTGGTTCAGACCGCGAGCGGTTCGGCGAAGGCGGAGATGAAGGTCGAGGGGCTGCTGGAACTGTCGGCGGTGCGAAACTTCATGTACGCCCGGATGCGTGGCGCGCGGGCCGCCCATCAGGCAACCGAACCCGGCAGTACCCTTCCGGTTCCGGTCGCCGAGGACGATGCGGCAACGCTGGCATCGACGCTGCGGGAGATTGCCCGCGAGGTCGCCGCGATCCGAAGTGAACTGGAGCGTGGGAGATGACGGCCCGGCCCGATGAGGGCGCGCATCGAAGGCGGACGCCTACGGGCCTGAAGCGCTTGCTCCTGAGGCTCTTCCGCGTCGAGGAGCAACCGGAGCCACCGCCGGGGTCGCCCGAGTCGTTGCGCACGTTTCGCGCCTCGCCACGGTTCTTCCGGTACAGCGTGCTGAAGTGGGCCCTGGGCCAGGGGGGTGCGATCCTGGGCTTGATCGTGTCGGCGTTCGGGTTCGGATTCGTCAACCCCGAGACCTGGACGACGGACATCGAACCCTTCGACGGCTTTCGGATCGTCAACCCCGTGACCTGGACTACAGACATCGAACCCCTGGACCGCTTCCTGTGGTTCACTCAGGTGTTTGCGCCGCTCTTGATCATCCTGTTCCTGGTTCAGTTGGTCGCGTCATTCGTTGTGCTTCGCCTCGGCTACGAGATGCGCTGGTACATGGTCAGCGACCGGGCGCTCCGCATCCGCTACGGCATCTACAGCCTCCGCGAGCAGACGCTGACGGTCGTGAACATCCAGAACATGGCGGTGAAGCGCGGTCCCCTGCAGCGGTTGTTCGGCATCGCCGACCTGGAGATCCGAACCGCCAGCGGCGGCGGTTCGGACGATGACGACGAGGACAGCCTGAGCCGTGGTCTGCTGCAGGGCCTGGACAACGCGGAAGAGGTGCGCAACCTGCTGCTGGCGTCGTTGCGGCAGAGTCGGGACGCCGGCCTTGGCGATCCCGACGACCGGTCGACCGTGCCGGCGGTTCCGGCCGCTCCCGTGGAAGCCGCTGCCCCGGCCGGAGGGGATAGCGGTTCGGTTCTTGCTGCTGCTCGCGAGGTGCTCGCCGAGTCGCGTGCCCTGCGGCGAACCGTGGCCCGCAGCGGATCGTGAGCCCGCCCATCCCTGCGAACGGTCCCCGAAGTGCCGGAACTCCCTGACGTTGTCGTCTACTGCGAGGCGATCGAACAGCGGGTCGTAGGCCGTGACCTGACACGCATCCGCCTGCGCGGCCCCTTCTTGCTGCGCTCCGTGCGGCCGCCGCTGAAGGAAGCGGAGGGCCGTGTCGTCGTCGGCGTGCGGCGGCTCGGCAAGCGGGTCGTGCTCTGCCTGGAAGGCGA
>JAGWAG010000019.1:0-17827 GCA_021296535.1 Acidobacteriota bacterium
CCGCTACGGCCTCGCGGGCCAGATCCATCGACGTCACGTTGCTGCTGTCGGCATCGCTCTCGTTCTTCTTGGCGTTGCTCATGTCGGTTTCTTCCAGGAGTCGGAGGTCAGGTGTTGGCGCCCCTGGGCTCAAGGGCGCCGCTAACTATACACCCTCCGCTATAAGCACTCCGCCGCAACGGGCCGCGACAGCCGCCAGGCTGCTACACTCCGCCGCCCCGAGGCCCGGGGAACTCGTGGGGCACTCGTGGGGCAGTAGCTCAGCTGGGAGAGCACCACGTTCGCAACGTGGGGGTCGAGGGTTCAAGTCCCTTCTGCTCCACCATTTCGCCCGTTCAACAGCTAGAAGTTCGGGTTCTCTCCCTCAGGATCTTCCTGCGCACGACCGACCATCGGAACGAGTCGCACGACATCGACCTGGCGGCGCACCAGGCCGTCCGCGGTCTTCCGGATCACGACCAGGTCCTGGAGGGTTCGACCGACCGGCGCCACCAGGATGCCGTCCACCTTGAGCTGCTCGAGCAGAGGCGGAGGCACCTCGGACGGCGCCGCCGAAACGAGGATGCGGTCGAACGGCGCTTCCTCGGGCCAGCCGCGGTACCCGTCGTCCACCCGCACTTCGACGTTGCCGTAACCCAGGTCGTCCAGCACCGTGCTCGCCCTGTCCGCCAGTTCGTCGATGATCTCGATCGAGTAGACCCGACGGGCCAGACGCGCCAGAACCGCCGTCGTGTAGCCCGAACCGGTACCGATCTCCAGCAGCTTCTCGTCACCGTCGAGTTCCAGCAGGTCGGCCATCAGCGCCACCAGGTAGGGCTGCGACACGGTCTGGCCCGAGCCGATCTGCAGCGGTGCATCCCGGTACGCCTCGTCCCGCAGCGCCTCGGGCACGAATTCATGGCGGGGCACCGTCTCGAGCGCGTTCAGCAGCCGCGATTCCTCGATCCCGCGTCCGCGAATCTGCTCTTCGACCATCACCCTGCGTTGCGAGGCGAAGTCGTCGGTCCCGAAGTTCGGCTGCGCGGCGACCCCCAGGGGTACGCACAAACAGGCCGCCGCGGCGACGACCCACTGTCGGCCGGGGCGCCAACGCCGCGTCTCCCCTGTCCACGACAGTCTGATCAACGAGTACACGACTCCTTATGATAGGCAAATCCCGTGCCGGATCCTCGATCCCCGCCGAATTATCGATCCCCGGAGGGGATTGCCGGACGGAACTCTCGCCGAAGTCGCTCGAAGGGCCGGCGCCGGGGAACAAGCAAGGAGGCCGAGCCTCGCCTGCGTTCGCTCGATCGTGTCAGGGAAGAGATCGCCGCGGCGGTGCGGCGGTCTCCGGCCGACGACACCGAGGTCGTGTGCCTGGAGAGCAGGCGCTGCCGAACGGGCCTGCACGTCCCGATCCTCGACGGCTACCGGCGACGCTCCCGTCAAGTCCTGGTCAGAGTGCGCGACGGACGGCGCGCCGGCGCCCACCGCACCGGCGGCGGCCGCTCGGGTGAGCTCGATGGCCCGATCCGGCTGGCGATGGCGGCGGCGCGGGCTTCCGCCCCCGAGTCCACGCCCTCGCTGCCCGACCCGGGCGAGCCGCCACTCCCTTCGGTCGACGTTCACGACCCGGCTCTCGCTCGCCTCCACGCGGATGCCGCGCGGCGGCTGCTCAAGGCGGTCCTGAGAGACGACGAAGCGGCCGTCGTCGAGTGGACCGTCGGTCAAGCCGCGGTCGCCAACAGCCGCGAACTCGTGCGCGGCCAGCGGGCCACCGCGATCCAGGTCGAAGTGCGAAGCGGCAACGGTCCCGGCGCCGGCTTCGTCCGTCACGCCGCGCGCTCGATCGACGATCTGGATCTCGACCGGCTGGTTGAGACCGCCCGCGCACGCAGGGCGCCGGACAACGGCGTTGGCGAGCCGCCGGACGGCGCCAGCGTGCTCCTTGCCCCGGAGGCGACCCTCGAGCTGCTGGAACTCCTGAACCTGTATGCCTTCTCTTCACGCTCGATCGTGCAGGGAGAGTCCTTCCTGCTCCAACACATGGGCGTTCAGGTCTTCGACCGGAGGCTCCACCTCCTGGACGACGGAGGCAGCAAACTCGGCCTGCCGTTTCCATTCGATCTGGAGGGACGGACGAAGACGGCGGTCGAATTGGTCTCCGCGGGCGTACCGAAGACGCCGGCTCTCGACTCCGCGACCGCGGCCCGTGTCGGTCTCGAGCCCACCTGCCACTGCACGGGAGGCGAAGAGGCCTGTCCACTGAACATGTTCCTCGGTTCGGGCGACCACAACGACCCCTCCCTGTTCGAGATCGCGGACGGCGGCATCTGGATCAGTCGACTGGACGAGGTCGAGTGCTTCGACCCTGGACGGATGCGCGTCCGGGCCAGGGCCCGCGGCGTCCGCCGCGTCCGCGACGGCCGGCTGGGCGAACCCGTGGTCGACCTGGTCTGGGAGGACAGTCTCCTGCGGGTCCTGTCCAACCTGCTGGCAATCGGAGCAACCAGCTACTCCCGCACCTCGCGCGACGGTTTCCTGGGCGGGACGACGGCCCCCGCGCTGGTCGTCAGCGACGTGGACGGCCTGGCGCCCGCCCCGGAGCCTGCGCGGCGCTGAACGCGGCTCAGGCCGCCCGACAGCGGATCAGCACGACGGTCTGGTCGTCGCCCTGCGGCAGGCCGGCCCCGAAACGGCTGACATCGTCGTCGATCGCCTGAATGATCTCGGACAGCGGCCGGTCGCGCCTCTCTCGCAGGAAGGTCTCCAGCCGCTCCTGCCCGTACTCTTCGTCCCCCACCGACTCGCACTCCGTGATCCCGTCGCTGTAGAGACAGATGAGGTCTCCCGGCCCCATTCCCACCTCGTCGACCCGGTAGGTCGCGTTCGGCAGCAGACCCAGGGGCAGGCCGCTGGCGCCGAGGGCAGTCACTTCGCCGCTCCGGCGCACCAGCAGCCCGGGGTTGTGTCCGGCGTTGACGTAGCGGACCGAGCGGTCCCGCGGATCGACCTCGGCCAGGATCAGGGTGATGAAGCGGTTGCTCGCGCTCGACTCGACGATGTGCTTGTTCAGGCGTTCGAAGAGCTCGGCCGACGTCTCCACCCCGACGCTCTCGCCGCCGAAGCGGGAGTCGTCGACCAGGAGGCGGAGCGCCGAATCCAGGGTCGATACGAGGAGGGCGGCCGGCATCCCCTTGCCGGTCACATCGGCGACCACCATCCCCCGGCGCAAGCCCTTGAGCTGCAGCGAACCGTAGTAGTCGCCGCCAACCTGGCGGGAAGGCCGGCTCCAGCCCGCGGTTTCGAAGCTCCCGACATCAGGCATGTCGGACGGCAGGATGCGCTGCTGAATCTCGGCCGCTAGCTCCACCTCCCGCTCCAGCCGCTCCTTCTCGAGAGCCTGACGATGGAGGTTCGCGTTGGTCAAGGCGATGCCGGCCTGGTTCGCGAACAGGGACAGCGCGCGATGGTCGGAGGCGGCGAACGGTCCGATGTCCGTGCGGCTCTCCTTGTCGGCAACGACCAGCAGGCCGACGCTGCCGCTGCCTCCGTCGCCTTCGATCGCCACCGCCAGCGAGTGCTCCGCGTCCGGAATCACGCCGGCCGCCGCCTTCTCGAGGGCGTCTGCGTCCGAGCCGCCGGCTGCCGGCGCATCGAGAACGTCCCGGGCGCCGCCGCCGATCGTTCCCGCCAGGGCCAGCCGACCCTCCGCGTTCCGCAGGTAGAAGGCGCCGCGGCGGGCGTCCAGCAGAGACACGGCCCGAAGCAGAATCTCCTCGGTCAGTTCTTCCAGGTTCAGGGTCGAGGCGATCGCCAACCCCACGTCGTACACCGCCTGCAGGGTGACCACGTTGTAGTTGTCGTGGAACTTGCGGTCCTTGAGTTCGTCCGCCAGCTCGCGCAGCCGCAGACCCATAGCCAGGATCCCGGCGAGTTCGCGCCCCTCCGGCGGCCAACCGCCGGCGCCGCCGGCATCGCCCGCAGTCTCGTCGCTCCCGGCGCAGTAGAGCACCAGGTTGTGCTCGAGGCGGTGCTCCCGCTTGCCCAGCACGCCCCAGGACGCCACCGGCCCTCCGTCCTGGCGGTAGATCTGGGCGCCATCAAGGCCGTGCGCCTCGCACCACTGCCTCACCAGGCGCGTCTGGACCACGCCGCTCTCCCAGTCCGCGACGTCCGCCGCGGCCGCCAGCCGCCACAGGTCACCGGCGCCTCCCGAGCGACTCGCTGCCGGCCTCAACTCGGGTTGCTCGGCAGTCTGCCCAGTCAGGACGTACCCGACTGAAGCTCAGTGACCGCCGCCTGCTCGTCCGGATAGATCGTCGAGTACTGCGCGAGACCCATGATGTGGAACGTCTTCTCGATCGTCGGTGTGAGGTTGCAGAAGGACAGGCGTCCCTTCACCTCGAGCATCTTCTCGATGATCTCGATCAGGATCGAGATCCCGATCGAGTTGACGATCTTCGTGCCCTGGAGGTTGAGCAGCAGCGATCGATAGCCGTCGTCCAGCAGCGCATAGGCGGCCTCCGCGATCTCCTCGCCCCCCTGGTTGTTGATGTAACCGTCCGTATAGATCACCGCCAGTTCCTGGCGGCGCTCCACATCCAACTTCAGACCCTCCGTCATGGACCCAACCCAACTCCCTCGCGCAAACGTCAGCGCGCCTTGGACATGACGACCGAAGTGCCGCCCTCACCCGAGAGCACGTTCACCTCGTCCATCAAGCCCTCGATGATCTTCAAGCCCCATCCGCGCTTGCGGATCGCCTTGAGATTGTCTTCGATTCTCGGTTGTACCACCCTTGAGCGGTCGAATCCGATTCCCTGGTCCTGGATGGTGATCCGCAGCACCCGCGGCTCCTCCGCCTCGGCCGGCCCCAACACCGCCAGTTCGAGATGCAACTGGCCGTCGGCGGCGCGGCTGTGTTCGATCGCGTTGATGCACGCCTCGACCACCGCCATGCCCACTTCCTCGACCTTGTCGGTGCTCATCCGTATGGACTTCGCCACCGCGCAGGCCCTGGCACGCGCCTCGAGCTCCATTTCAGGCGCGAGCCTGAACGTCAAGTGAGTTTCTTCGAGTACTCCGAACTCAGACATGGAGAAAGAAGCAACGAGGGCCGAAGCAACCACCCTAGGAGCGTGCGCAACAGAGCATGGGGTAGGCCGATCTTCCGGCCGCGCACGGTGTCAGGCGGTCAGAAACAGCTTCAGGCAGTAGACCACCATCGGATGGAGCTGATCGTTCAACAGGAACCATACGAAACTCGCGACGACCGCGGAAGACCAGAACACCCCGGCCGGAATCGAACTGAAGACCCAGTACAGAAAGCCTGACGGAGCCGTCGACCCGGATACAGCCGCGCCCCCACGGTCCAAAAAACTGAACGGTGACCCTACCATCATGCCGACCTCCCTTCGGTGCCCTTCCTTCAGAGCAAGTCCGCTGCCAGCGGTGGCCGACCTCCGTCAAAAGGCCGAAACTGTAGGCCTGACGGGCTTTCGCGGATGACCGGGGCAGCCCGGTGGCGACTCATGGAATGGGCCAAAATGTCCCGACCGGGTCGCGTCAGCCCTCGAGGGGCAGGACTGGACCGGCCACCACGTCACGCCCCAGAACCGAACGGGGCACTATGGCTCATATAGAGACACTATGCCCCATACGGCCCGTGCGGGCGACGGATCAGTAGCGACCGCGTGACAGCGTCCGGCGATGCACACCGAGCAGTTTGGCCGCGGCGCTCTTGTTGCCCCCGGTCAAACCGATGACCCTCCGTACATGCCGGCGCTTGACGGTTTCCAGATCGAGCGGTTCGGGACCCTGCGATCCCGCGGCAGCGCCACCGATCAAGGACTGGATCAGGGACGCGTCGACGACACCGTCGGCCAGCGAGGCGGCGCCCTCGACGATGTTCTGAAGCTCCCGGACGTTGCCCGGATAGTCATGCGCGAGGAGCAGGTTCAGGGCCCCGCGATCGAACTGGGGCAGTTCGACCGCTTCCCGCTCGCAGAACCGCTCGGCGAAGTACCGCACCAGATGCGGGATGTCCCGGCGCCGCTCACGTAGCGGAGGCAGTTCGACGCTGATCCCCTTCAGCCGGTAATACAGGTCCTCCCGGAACCGACCGTCGGCCACGAGCTGTTCGAGCGGCTGGTGGGTCGCGGCGACGACGCGCGTGTCCACCGGGATCGCCTGGTGACCGCCAACACGGACGATCTCACGCTCCTGGAGAGCGCGCAGCAGCTTGACCTGCGAAGCCACGTCCAGATCGGCCACTTCGTCAAGAAAGAGCGTGCCTCCGTCAGCCAGTTCGAAGCGGCCCAGGCGAGCCCGCACGCCCGTCGCCACGCCGCCCTCGATGCCGAAGAGTTCGCTCTCCAGCAGGCTCTCGGGGAGTGCGGCGCAGTTGACCGCCACCAGCGGCCCCGAGCGTTCCGAGCGCTGGTGCAGGAGCGCCGCCATGAGCTCCTTGCCGGTCCCGCTTTCGCCGTGCAGCAGGACGCTGACGCTGCGCGGAGCCACCCGGTCGATGACCTCCAGGATGCGCCGCATGACCGGCGCGTAGGCGACGATCCGTTGGCCTCCGACCTCCGCCAGGTCGTCGAGGCGCTCCTTCAGCAGCTTGTTCTCTTCTGCCAGGCGTTCCCGCGAAACGACCAGACGCTCCACCTGGCGCAGACCATCCAGCGCGACGCCGGCCAGCGCCGCGACGGATCGCAGGAAGCGCCGGTCGCCGTCGGTGAACCCCGCTTCACCGGCGCCGCGAGCCTCCTTGTCGAGCACCGCCACGAAGCCCAGCAACGAATCCCGCGACTTGAGGGGCGCCGCCACGAGGGAACGGAACTCCCGCTCCGCCAACTTGCCTCCGCTACGGGCCACGGTCTCGTCCTGGGCCAGCAGGTCGTGCCACAAGGGGCCGGCAAGAAGCGTCTCGGCGGACGGCGATCGGCCGCCGAATCCAACCGTGGCAGCGGCGCGGGCGACGCCGAACGGGTCCCGGGTCACCGCGGCGGCGGCGGCCGGATCGACGACGGTGCACACCCTCTGCAGAAGATCGTCGAGCAGACCCTGCTCGGACTCGTGAGAGTGGAGCGCCACGACCAGGTCGTACAGCGTCTCGAGCTGCAGGCGCTGCCGGCGACCGGCCAGGTCCGAGGAGGGTTTCGAAGCGACCACGCTCTGGTCAGGATGCCCTTCGCACCGGCGCGGGAACTGCCAGCACCTTGCCCAGGAAGGCTCCGGTGTGGCTCTCGGGCGTGGCCACGACCTGCTCGGGCGTGCCTGCCGCCACGACCCTGCCGCCGGCGGCCCCGCCTTCGGGGCCCAGGTCGATGATCCAGTCCGCGTTCTTGATCACGTCCAGATTGTGCTCCACGACGAGCACCGTATTGCCCCGGTCGACGAGTCGCTGCAGCAGGGCGACCAGGCGCCGCACGTCGTCGAAGTGGAGGCCCGTCGTTGGCTCGTCCAACAGGTAGAGGCTGCGTCCCGTCGCCCGCTTCGAGAGTTCGGTCGCCAGCTTGACGCGCTGGGCCTCGCCGCCCGACAGCGTGGTCGCGGGCTGGCCGAGCCGGATGTACCCCAGTCCCACCTCGTCCAACGTCGAGAGAATGCGGTCGATGGCCGGGATGTTGGAGAAGAACTCGCGCGCGTTCTCAACGCTCATGGCCAGGATGTCCGCGATGTTCTTGCCCTTGTACCGGACCTGGAGAGTCTCCCGGTCGTAGCGGAGCCCGCCGCAGACATCGCAGGTGACGTAGACGTCCGGCAGGAAGTGCATCTCGATCTTGTTCTGGCCGTCGCCGGCGCAGGCCTCGCAGCGGCCCCCCTTCACGTTGAAACTGAACCGGCCCGGCTTGTAACCCCGGGCCCGCGCCTCCGTCGTCTTGGCCATCAGGGTGCGGATCGGCGTGAACACGTTGGTGTACGTCGCCGGGTTCGAGCGCGGCGTGCGACCGATAGGGCTCTGGTCGATCGCGATCACCTTGTCGAGATGTTCCAGACCCTCGATCCGATCGTGCTCGCCGGGCGCATCGGCGGCGCGGTAGAAGGCCCGGGCCAGGGCCTTGTACAGAACCTCGTTGACGAGGCTGCTCTTGCCGGAGCCGGACACCCCGGTGACCAGGACGAAGCACCCGAGCGGCAGGTCGACGTCGAGATCGGCCAGGTTGTTCTGGCGCGCCCCGCGGATGCCCAGCCACTTCCCGTTGCCCGGCCGCCTCGCCTCCGGCACCGGCACCTCCGACTCCCCGCGCAGGTAGGAGGCAGTAAGCGAGCCTCTCGCCTTCTCGACCGTGGCCAGCGGACCTTCCGCGACCACTTCGCCGCCGTGTTCGCCGGCCCGCGGCCCGAGGTCGACGATCCAGTCGGCCTCTCGCATCGTCTCCTCGTCGTGCTCGACCAGCAGGACCGAGTTGCCGAGGTCACGCATCTCCTTGAGCGTTCGCAGCAGCTTGGCGTTGTCGCGCTGGTGCAGACCGATCGAGGGCTCGTCCAGTACGTAGAGGACCCCCTGAAGCTTGCTGCCGATCTGGGTCGCGAGCCGGATCCGCTGACTCTCGCCGCCGGAGAGCGTGCCCGAAGCCCGGTCCAGGTTGAGGTAACCCAGGCCCACATCCCCCAGGAAGGACAATCGGTCCTCGACCTCCTGGAGAATCTTGCCGGCGATCTGCCGCTCCTTCGCCGTCAGCCGCAAACCGCCCACCACCCGCTGCAAATCGCCGATCGGCATCGAGGTCACGTCGTCGATCGGCAGACCGCCGACCGTCACCGCCAGGGCCTCGGGGCGCAGGCGGCGCCCATCGCAGTCGCCGCAGGTGCGCACCGACATGTACTTCTCGATCTCGGCCCGCACGCCCGCCGACTCCGTCTCCGAGTGGCGGCGCTTGAGCATCGGCACGACGCCCTCGTACCGGCCACGCCACTGGTACGACGACCGCCGGCCCTTGATCTCGAACGCGATCTCGCGACTTCCCGAGCCGTAGAGCACGACATGACGGGCTTCCTCCGAGAGCTCACACCAGGGGGTCTCGAGATCGAAGCCCATTTCGGCGGCGACGGTCCTGAGCATGCGCAGCCGCCATGAACTCGAGGTGGTCGGGAACGGACGGAGCACGCCGGACTTGATCGAGCGGCGCGGGTCGTCCAGGATGCGCTGTTCGTCGATTGCCATCGAAGACCCCAGCCCGCTGCAGGAAGGACACGCGCCGTACGGGCTGTTGAACGAGAACAGCCGCGGCGAGATCTCCGCCAGACTCGTGCCGCAGTCCGCGCAGGCGTAGTGCTGGGACATCGTCTCCTCGGGCAGCCCCTGGGGCGCCACGACGAGCAGCCCCCGACCGACTTCGAGCGCGGTCTCGAACGACGCCGCCAGCCGCTGCTCGATTCCCGGTCGTACGACCAGGCGGTCGACCACGATCTCGATCGTGTGCTTCCGCTTCTTGTCCAGGACCGGCAGGTCCTCCGAAAGCTCGACGAGCTCGCCGTCGATCCGGGCGCGCAGGAAGCCTTCCCGGACCATCTGTTCCAACTGGCGGCGGTACTCGCCCTTCTTGCCCCGCACGTAGGGCGCGAGAAGCAGCAGGCGGGTGCCCTCCGGCATCGAGGCCACACGGTCCACCATCTGCTGCACGGTCTGGGGGCGGATCACCTTGCCGCACTCCGGGCAGTGGGGAACGCCGACCGAGGCGTAGAGCAGACGCAGGTAGTCGTGAATCTCGGTCACAGTGCCGACCGTCGACCTGGGATTGCGGGACACCGACTTCTGTTCGATCGAGATGGCGGGCGACAGCCCCTCGATCGAATCGACGTCCGGCTTCTCGACCTGGTGCAGGAACTGGCGGGCGTACGCCGACAGCGACTCGACGTAGCGGCGCTGTCCTTCGGCGAACAGCGTGTCGAAGGCGAGCGAGGACTTGCCCGAGCCCGACACGCCGGTGACCACGACCAGTCGCTCGCGCGGGATCTCGACCGTGATGTTCTTCAGGTTGTGCTCCCGGGCGCCCCGGACGACGATCTTCTTGCCGCTCACGGGCCGTGCTCCCCGCGCTCCCTGGGCCCGGATGGGTCCGCGCGCATCCGCCGGCGGCCGCGGAACACCTCCCCGGCCTCCCGATCGAGGGTCTTCTCACGCTCCCGCTGGCGTTTGTCGTGCAACTTCCTGCCCTCGGCCAGGGCAAGTTCGACCTTGATCCGGTTCCCCTTCAGATAGACGGACAGCGGCACGACCGTCAGGCCCCGGTCGCGGGTGCGCCCGTACAGACGGTCGATCTCCCGCCGATTCAGAAGCAGGCGGCGCGGTCGGACGAGTTCGTGGTTCTCCCGGTTGCCATGACTGTAGGCCGAGACGTGGGCGTCCAGCAGCCAGGCCTCGTGATCACGGAAGCCGACGTAACTCTCTCGCAACTGGATCTTGCCGCCCCGAATCGACTTGACTTCAGTGCCCAGGAGCTCGATCCCCGCCTCGAAGCGCTCCAGCACCCGGAACTCCCGCCTCGCCTTTCGATTCACCGCCAGGGGCGGACCACCGTCCGGGGACTGTCGGTTTGTGCGCGTGGCCATACGGTTCCATCCCCAGCGTCCTGAGCGCCGGCGCCTTCTACTTCTTCAGGCACGCGGGACCGCTCACGGTGTGGCGGAGTCTACCCTTGCGAGGGCGGCCTACCGTGCGGTCGAGACGCCACAGACATGTGGCGAATAAGCCACAACTCGGGTCGCAAGAACGAAACCGCGAGAAGACGAGTCCATGTAGGAACGGCAAAGAAGTCCTTGCAGGCACAGGGGAACCCGAGAGGTCGGCCCCGGCACGGCAACGGCTGGCACGATCCGTGCTGATTCAACGTGCCGATGGGCAAACGCGCCAACGGAGCGAACGGTGACCAGCGCCATTTCTCCCGATCCGACAGCACCCGCGACCGCCTCTTCCGGCAGCAGACGATCCGCCGGTCCACGGCCATTTCGGGCGTAGGCATCCACACCGGCGAGGAAACGAACCTGCGCATCCTACCGGCGCCGGCGGGAAGCGGCATCCGGTTCCGCCGCATCGATGCCGGCAACGTCGAGGTCCGGGCCGACATCAAGGACGTCAGTTCGCTCGAACTGGCCACGACGCTCGGTCGCGACGACGTCACGGTCTCCACGGTGGAGCATCTGCTCGCCGCCGTCTACGCCCTCGGCATCGACAACCTGGTCGTGGAACTCGACGGCCCCGAGGTGCCGATCCTGGACGGTTCGGCGATGCCCTACGTGCTGCTGCTGCAGGCGGCAGGGATTCGCCGGCAGAACGCCGAACGGCGAATCCTGGCGATGACCTCCGTGCTGGAGTTCAAGCGCGGTGACAAGTGGCTGCGCGCTTCGCCCTACCCCGGTCTGCGCCTCGACTACACGATCGATTTCGCGGATTGCGCCGTCGGGCGGCAACGGCTGCAACTGGAAGTCGACCAGCGCAGCTTCGAGCGGGAGCTGGCGCCGGCACGAACGTTCTGCCGCCAGATCGATGTCGAGCAGATGCAGTGCGCCGGTCTGGGTCTCGGCGGATCGGTCGACAACTGCATCGTCTTCGATGAGAGAGGGGCGGTGAACACCGACCTCCGCTTCGCCGATGAACCCGTTCGCCACAAGGCGCTCGACGCGATCGGCGACTTCACCCTGCTCGGCGGGCCCATCTGGGGCCACTTCGAGATCCTGCGTGGCGGCCACGAGCTCCACTACGAGTTGCTGAAGGAGTTGGTCGCCAACCCGCAGTGCTGGACCTGGGTGATCGGCGAAGAGCTTCCGCCGCAGGCGGGCCTCCCCCTCGATCCGCGGCAGCCCACGGTCTGGACTCCGCTCCTGGCCGGTTCGCCGCAGTAGCGCGATCCACCGCCCGACCGGCGGGCTGGTAGTGTCGCCCGCATGAGAGTCCCGCGGGCGGGGCGGCTGATCTGCGCGCTCAGCCTGGCGAGCGTCCTGGGCGCCGACGTACTTGCAGCCCAGCCCCCGCGAGAGGGTTCCGCTCGAACCCGCAAGGCCGGTATCGCCGCTTTGTCCGTCGTTCGCGACGGGGCTGCGTTGCTGGTCAGCTTCCGCCTCGACCGCGCACTCGACGCGCGAACCTGGGAGAAGATCGAAAGCGGTCTGCCCACGGGCTTCACGTACGACATCGAGGTCCAGAGACTGCGGCGGCGCTGGTTCGACAAGCGAATCGGCGCAACCCGACTCCAGGTGGTCGCAATGTACAACGCGCTCACGCGGGAGTACCTGGTCAACTTCAAGCGCGACGGAGAGCTGTACGCAAGCCGGGTGGTGACCTCGGCCGCCGATCTCGAGCGGGCGATGACGGTCTTCGACAAACTGCCTTCGATCGAGATCGAAGACGGCGAGGCCGGACGGTTCGTCCTTCGGGTCCGCGCGGAGCTCCGGTCGCGGACCCGTCTCGGCCTGATCCCGGACCGGGTTCATACCGCCTGGGTCGAGACCGGTCCCTTCCCTCCGTTCCGGCGCAGCGTGCGGGGCCCGGGAGCCGAGTGACGTGACCGCCACCGGAACCCCTCCGCCGCGCTCGCTGCGCGAACTGATCAAGAGCAACCGCTTCGTCGTCTGGCTGCTGGTGCTCGCTCTCGCGGTGCCGACGGTCGGCTACTACGCGCTCCAGCGCGGCCGCGAGATCGATCCCACGGTCCTCAACAACAGCATCCTCCTGTTCGCCCTGCGCAACCTGAACGTGGTGCTGATCCTGATCGTCGCCTTCGTTCTCGTCCGCAACCTGACCAAGCTGTGGGTCGAGCGGCGACGGCAACGCCTGGGCGCCAAGTTCCGCACCAAGCTGATCCTGACCTACATCGGCCTGTCGCTGATTCCGGGACTCGTCCTGTTCGCCTACGCGACGGAACTCCTGCAGGGCTCGATCGACCGCATGTTCCGCACCGACATCGACGACCTGCTGGAGCCGGCGAACCAGGTCTCCCAAGCCCTCACCTCCACCCACCAGGACCAGTTGCTGCGCGACGCGGATCGCTTCCTGCTCGACACCGCCGATCTCGACCTCAACGACCCCAGAGGTCGGGGCAGCCTGTCGCGGGCCCTCGGCGAAGCCCTGTCTTCGGACGACCTGGACTACCTCGCCGTCTACCGCGACACGAGCTTCCTCCACGCCACGGTCAACCCGCAGACTCTGTCCGAAGTGCCTGAGCCGACGCGGGGCATGCTGCTGGAAGCGATCCGCACCGGCTCCGCGCGCGCGATAGGTCAGGTTTCCGGCAGGGAGGAGCGCCTGATCCTCGCGGCGGCGGCCACGGAGGGTGATGTCGAGTCGACCGTGGCGGTCGCCGGCAGGCTGCTCGACGCCGAACTCGCCGGCAACACGGAGACCCTGATCGGCGCCTACCAGTCCCGCCGGCAACTGCACGCCCAACGGGATGAGATCCGGGCCGCGTACTGGCTGCTGTTCCTGACCGTCACCCTGTGCATCCTGCTCGTGTCGTGCTGGGTCGGCCTCTATCTCGCCGGCCGGGTGACGGGGCCGATCGAAGCGCTGGCCGACGGCACCCGGCGCATCGCCGGCGGCGATCTGGGACACCGCGTCGATGCGGCCGCCGACGATGAGATCCAGGTGCTGGTCGATTCGTTCAATCGAATGACCGACGCGCTCGAGGACTCGAACCGCGATCTGATCGCCACGAATCGCCGTCTGGACGCCGAGCGCGCGCGGATCGAGGCGGTGCTGGAGAGCGGCCCCGCCGGCGTCCTGTCGCTCGACCGCGACGGCCGCATCCTGACCTGCAACCGCGCCGCTCTCGAGATGCTGGGCCTACCCGAGGACACAGTACTTTCCGGCGCGCCCCCGGAAGCCCTGGGCGAGCTGCTGCCCGATCGCGGAATCGAAGCCGTGTTCGCCGACCTGCCGGATGCCGCCCGTCCGCGCCGCCCGCAAGCCGTGCCGACGCGACGGGAGGTCAGCCTGGGTGGCAAGGACGACTGGAAGACGCTCGAGGTGAAGACCAGTCCGCTGCGCGCCCCGAGCGGCAGGGGCGGCTTCGAACTGCTCGGCCACGTCATCGTGATCGAGGACCTGACCGCCCTGCTCGACGCCCAGAAGGCCGCGACCTGGACCGAGGCGGCGCGACGCATCGCGCACGAAATCAAGAACCCGTTGACGCCGATCAGGCTCGCCGCGGAACGCATGCTGCGCAAGGCGAAGAAGAACGACAAGAGCCTGGAGGTGGCGATCGAAGAAGGGTCGTCGATCATCGTGCGCGAGGTCGGCAATATGCTGAACCTGGTCGACGAGTTCGCCCGCTACGCCCGCATGCGCCGGCCCCAGCCCCGCGACGTCGACGTCGAACGCCTGATCGGCGAGACGGTCGATCTCTACCGGGAACTGAAACCGGGCGTCGAGGTCGAAGCCCGGATCGAGGCCGGGGCGGACGGCCTGCACGCCAAACTCGACGCCGACCAGATGCGCTCCGCCCTCGTCAACCTGCTCGACAATGCGATCGCCGCCACCACCCCGCCAGGACAGGTCACGGTCCGCGCCGGCCGCGGCAACGGCGTCCTGGACCTGTCCGTCAGCGATACGGGCAGCGGCGTTCCGAAGGCGGCGCGCGAGAAACTCTTCATGCCCTATTTCTCCACCAAGGGGCGCGGCTCCGGGCTCGGGCTCGCTATCGTCCAGCGAATCGTCAGCGACCACAACGGTTCGATTCGGGTCGAGGACAACCAGCCACGCGGCACGACCTTCAGGGTCGAACTGCCGCAGGACAGCGGCACCGCCCCTAGCCTGAAGAGCGCACCGTGAGCAGAGCACGCATCCTGGTCGTCGACGACGAGGCCGGCATCCGGCAGACACTGCGGGGGATCCTCGAGGATGAGGGTCACTCGGTCACCACCGCCGCGGACGCGGTCAGCGGCAGCGCCCTGATGTCGAGCGACGAGTTCGATCTCGTGCTGCTTGACGTGTGGTTGCCCGACCGCGACGGTCTGGAACTGCTCTCCGAGCTTCGGGAGGGGGACTTCACAACACCCGTCGTCGTGATTTCCGGCCACGGCAACATCGACACGGCGGTCAAGGCGATGCGGATCGGCGCCCAAGACTTCCTGGAGAAACCCCTGGCGCTCAACCGGGTGGTCGTCTCGGTGGAGAACGCGCTCGAGCGCAACCGGCTCGAGCAGGAGGTGCGGGAACTCTCCAGCCGGCTCGATCCGGAGCGGCACCTGATCGGCGATTCCGACCCGATGCGGAAACTGGGGAACGACCTGGAACTCGCCGCTCGAGCCGAGAGCCGCATCCTGATCACTGGCGAGAACGGAACCGGCAAGGAGCTCGTCGCCCGCCGGGTCCACAGCCTCTCGCGGCGCAGCAGCCGGGCCTTCGTCGAGGTGAACTGCGCCGCGATCCCGGAGGAACTGATCGAGAGCGAGCTCTTCGGCCACGTCAAGGGCGCCTTCACCGGCGCATCCGGCAGCCGTCATGGACGCTTCGAACAAGCCGACGGAGGCACCCTGTTCCTGGACGAGATCGCGGACATGTCGCTGAACACGCAGGCCAAGGTCCTGCGCGTGCTTGAAGAACAACGGTTCGAACGCGTCGGCGGCAGCGATCCGATCGAGGTCGACGTGCGCGTGCTGGCGGCAACGAACAAGGACCTGGAGGGAGACGAGCTTCCGGCCGGACGGTTCCGCGAGGATCTCTACTTCCGGCTCGCCGTGATCCCCCTCCACGTGCCGGCCCTGCGCGAGCGGCGCGAGGACATTCCGGCCCTCGTCGACCACTTTCTCAGGCGCTTCGCCGCCGAGGCAGGCCGCCGCCCCAAGACCGTCGACCCGGCCGCGCTCGAACGCCTGGTCGCCTACTCCTGGCCGGGCAACGTGCGCGAACTGCGCAACCTGACCGAGCGACTGATGATCATGGCGCCCGGGGACCAGGTCGGCCTTGCGGATCTGCCGCCGCGGATCCGCGGCAAAGGCGCCATCGCCCCGGTCGCCGACGACTACGGGTCGCTCAAGGAGGCGCGAGAGGCCTTCGAGCGCCTCTACATCGAGCGCTGCCTGGTCGCCGCCGGCGGCAACGTGTCCCGGACCGCCCGAGAACTCGGCATCGACCGCCGCCACCTGTACCGCAAGCTCCGGGCCTACGGCATCGACCCGGGGCGCGAAAAATGAAGCGCACCCCGTGAAGCCCTCCCCCGTGAAGCGCTGCGTCGTCGGCACTGCCGGCCACGTCGACCACGGCAAGACACGGCTTGTCCAGGCACTGACCGGGGTCGACTGCGATCGCTGGGAGGAAGAGAAACGCCGCGGCATCACGATCGACCTCGGCTTCGCGTCGATGATCGAGGACGGCTGGCAGATCGGCTTCGTCGACGTGCCGGGACACGAGCGGTTCGTGCGCAACGCGCTCGCGGGACTGGGCGGAATCCAGATGATGGCCCTGGTCGTCGCGGCCGACGAAGGAGTCATGCCCCAGACGATGGAGCACCTCGCGATCTGCTCACTGCTCCGGATTCCGGCCGGGGTGGCGGTGCTGTCCAAGACCGACCTGGTGCCCCCCGATCTGCTGGAGCTGGCGCAGATGGAACTCGAGGAAACGCTCGCCGACACCCCGTTCGCCGAGGCGCCCATCCTGCCCGTCTCGTCCGAGACCGGGGCGGGCCTGGAGCGACTCCGCGAGACCCTGGTCCGCCTGGCGGGCCAGGCCGCGCCGATCGACCGTCACAGCAAGCTGCCCGCCCGCCTGCCGATCGATCGCGCCTTTCACCTGAAGGGACTCGGCGTCCTGGTCACCGGCACCCTGGCCAGGGGAACGATCGCGACCGGCGACGAACTCGACGTGCTGCCGTCGGGCGCCCGCGCCCGGGTGCGAAGCATCGAAGTCCACGGTGAAGGCCGCGAGCGGGCCGAGGCCGGCGAGCGCACGTCGCTGCAACTGTCCGGCGTCGGCCTGGAAGATGTCGCCCGAGGGCACGAACTCACCGCACCAGGCGTCTACCGGACCACCTCCTCCCTGCTCGTCAGCTGCCGGCTCCTGGCGTCGGCGCCGGAGGCGATCCAGGGAAGCTGCTCCGTCCGGCTCCACGTCGGAGCCGCCCAGCGAGTCGGCAAGCTCCGTCCGCTGGTCCCGGGCCGGCTCGAGCCGGGCGGCGAAGCCTTTGCCGAGGTCCGCCTGGAAGAACCCCTGGTGGCGATTCGCGGCGACCGGTTCGTCATCCGACGACCGTCGCCGCAAACCACCCTCGGCGGCGGCGAGGTGCTGGACCCGGCCTGGAGGCACCGCCGCGGCACGGCTCTCGCAACGGCGGTCGACGCGCTGGCCGCCGGCACGAGCGAGGCCGCCGTGCAGTGGGCGGCGGACGGCCGGGAGGCCGGCCTCGCGACTTCCGAACTCGCGTTGCGGCTGGGGGTCGTCCGCGACGATGCCGCGAGTGTGCTGGCCGGCGCCGTTCAGGAGGGGCGGCTGCTCGAGGCCGGACCCGGACGGTTCGTCACCGCGGCGACCGTGCGCGACGCCTCATGCCGCGCTCGCCGCCTGGTCGAGGCGCATTTCGCCGCCGACCGGCTGTCCCGCGGCATGCCGAAGGCCGAACTCGTGCGGCGGCTGCTCGGCGCCCACGCGGCCGACCTCGCCCCCGCCTATCTCAACTGGGCTGGTCAAGGCGCCGCGGACAAAGCAGTAGCCGTCGAAGGTGAACTCGTCACCCTGCCGGGGCGCGCCGGCGAACTGACCGAAGTCGAATCGAAGCTCGCCAGGGCCATCGTCGACGGATTCGAGAAACAGGGGCTCACCCCGGGCCCACCGGAGGAGCTCTGCCGCAACCTCGGCGCCAAGCCCCAGGTCTATGGCGGCGTGATGCGCTACCTCGTCGAGCGCGGC
>JAGWAG010000019.1:17843-21660 GCA_021296535.1 Acidobacteriota bacterium
CCAGCGCCCTGGAGCAGTTCCAGGGCGACCTGCTCGCCACCGGCTGGGACACCTTCACCGTCGCCGAGTTCAAGGACCGCTTCGGCCTGACGCGGAAGTGGGCCATTCCACTCCTGGAGCACCTGGACCGCCAGCGGCTGACCCGGCGGGAGGGAGACCGGCGGCGGGTGCTGCGGCCCCGGGGTTAGGTGCCGAGCGGCTCGTTCGATCGGCTACGATCATCCTGAACAACCGCATGCAGCCTCCTAGGCCAGCGCGGCGCATCTGCGGCCTCGCGACAGCAGCGGGCAAGCACGGAAGGGCCCTCCAGTGAACCCCGAATCCAGCCCCTTCAGACCAGGGCAACCGGTGCCGACCGAGTTCTTCGTCGGTCGGACGGCGGAGATTGAACGCCTGCGCGGCATGGTCCGGGGAAGCGCTGAGGGTCGCTTCCGGATCGGCTTCGTGAGCGGGGAGAGAGGTATCGGCAAGAGCTCGTTGGCCGCCTTCGTCCGACGGCTCGTCGAGCGTGACCATGATGCCGTCGGCTGTCACGTCTTTCTCGGAGGAGTACAGGACCTTGGCGAGATGCTCCGCCGCTCGTTCGACCGCCTCCTCAAGGAGAGCATCGACCGGCCCTGGCACAACCAAGTCAAGGACTTCTTCGGAAACCGGGTCCGCCAGGTCGGCCTGTTCGGCGTAACGCTCGAACTGGATCTCTCAGACACCGATGTTTCGGCTATTCGGCACGACTTCGTACCTTCCATCCGGCGTCTCCTCGAAGAGCTGGACGAACACAAGAAATCACTCTTCCTGATTCTGGACGACATCAACGGACTTGCTCGTTCGGACGACTTTGCGAACTGGCTGAAGAGCTCGGTGGACGAGATCGCCACTTCGGAGGAACAGACGCGGCTCTGCATCCTCGTCGTAGGTCTCGAAGAACGCCGGCTCGAACTGCTGGAGCGTCAACCCTCTCTGGCCCGGGTGTTTGAACTGATCGACATCTCGCCATGGTCAGACGGCGAAGTCCGAGACTTCTATCGGAACTCCTTCCGCCTCGCCAACGCGACCATCGCCGAGAAACACCTCCACCACCTCGCCCGCTACACGGGGGGCCTTCCCGTCCTCGCTCACGAGATTGGCGACGCCGTCTGGCGCACGGCACGGACGCGAGAAGTACGGACCACCGACGTATCCAGCGGTATTGCCGCAGCGGCGGAGGTGATCGGCAGGAAGCTCCTAGAGCCCCGCATCTTCAGGGCGGTGCGCAGCGAACGCTACCGGGCGATCCTCCGCAGGATCGCAGCAGTGCCCAGGACCCGTTTCACGCGCGCAGAACTTCTCGAACGGCTACCGGAAGAGGAAAAGCGGGTGTTGGACGCGTTCTTGCGTCGAATGAAGGCTCTCGGCGCCTTACAGTCCGATCCGCAGGTGAAGGGCGGCTACCGCTTCCCCAATCGGCTTCACGCTCTGTACTTCTTCGCCGAGGCCAGTAGGGCCCACAGCCCCACCCAACACCACGGCGCGTCACAATGAGAGGGGTTCTCCTTGGCCAACAGACGAGCGCTGGCACCAGGATCAGATGACCGCTAGCGACCTACTCTCCCGAATCACGGTCCGCCCGGAGGTCCTTGGCCACACGCCGATCATCCGTGACCAGCTCATCGCTGTCGAACACGTCCTGGTAAGGCTAGCGGCAGGCGACACCGTGGAGACCATCCTGGCTGAGCATCCCGATCTGACCGCCGAAGACGGTCAGGCGTGCCTTCTCTTGGTACACCGCTCCCTGCCAGGCTCTAGATTCAGCCCAGACCAAGAACAATGATAAGAAGCATCTTGATCAAGAACTTCAAGCGCTTCCAAGAGCAGGAGTTTGAACTTGCGGAATCTGTGGTGCTCGCCGGGCCAAACAACGCAGGAAAATCGACCTTACTTCAAGCGATCGCAACCTGGAAGTTCGGCCTTGACCGGTGGAGTGCCCGGCGGGCACGCAGCAACGCAGTTGCGCGATCCGGTGTAGCGATTCCGCGCGCCGACATAACGGCCGTACCACTGCGAGAGATGAACCTCCTCTGGGAGGACCGTAAAGTCACCGGCCCGGGCGGCATGCGCGGGACGAGGAGGTTGATCGAAATCGTCGTTTCCGGTGAAGAGAATGGCGAGCCTTGGACGTGCGGCATTGAGTTCCAGTACGCGAATCGCGAATTAGCGCACGCGCGGCCCGTGGGCGCAAAGGAGATGGACTTGGAAGCTCTGCAGAGCTTCCCTCCCCAGGCCGCAAGACTACTTAACGTAGTCCATGTCCCGCCCCTTTCTGGCATCGAGCGCGACGAACCAAGGCGAGAGCGGGGGATGCAGGATCTACTTGTCGGCCAAGGCCGCCCTGGAGACATCCTCCGCAACCTTCTTCTCGAGATCTCGGAAAATGACGACAAGGAGAGATGGCAGTCTCTGGCCGGACACATCCGTGATCTCTTCCGAATCGAACTCCGCAAGCCGGTTTACACGTCCGCACAGCCCTACATCGTCTGCGAGTACAAGGAGCCCGGACACAGTCGCCCTCTCGATCTCTCAAACGCGGGTAGCGGAACTTTGCAAGTCCTGCTCCTGTTCGCATTCCTGTACGCTCGCCCGGCCACCGTCATGTTGTTGGATGAGCCGGACGCACACCAACACGTCATTCTGCAGAAGCAGGTGTACGACATGGTTCGGAAGGTCGCTCGCGCGCGTGGCGGTCAAGTCTTGGTCGCGACCCACTCCGAGGTGGTCCTCGACGCCACCGAGCCAGAGCGAGTAATTGGCCTGCTGGGCGAAACGCCACGCAGCCTTGTCACTCGGACGGAACGCGACCAACTTCGGGAAGCTCTGAAGCGAATCACAACCGTCGACGTGCTCCTCGCGAGAGAAGTTGGTTCCATACTCTATGTGGAGAGCGACTCGGACGAGAGGATCCTCAAAGAGTGGGCGCGAATCCTCGATCATGCCGCTCGGCGGTTCTTCGAGCGGCCATTTGTTCACCAATTGCGCACCAGAAGCCTGAAGGAGGCGAAAGCGCATTTCTTTGCGATGCAAGCAGTCTGCCCACACCTGCGCGGCGTCTGCCTCCTTGACGGCGACAACCTCGATGAGCCGGACCAAGAGATGACCAAAGCCGGGCTTGGCGTTCTACGCTGGCGTCGGTACGAGATTGAGAACTATCTCCTACACCCTGAAGGCATCAAGCGATTTCTCGGGTTTCCGCTAGTGGAGCAACAGGTGGAGGATGAATTCTGGAAGCAAGTGCCGCAAGGCGCTGATCTGTTCGGCGATCACGTATCGCTGGTGCGCGTGAAGGCCAGCGAAGAGTTCCTGCCGCCCCTTCTCGAGGAGTGCGGGCGCGAAACGCCGAAGAGGGATCTGTACCTACTGGCAGCGGTTATGACCGCCGACGAGATTCACCCTGAGGTCGAGGAGAAGCTCACAAGTATCGCTCTCTCCCTCAATCTAGACAACCAAGAAGGTTGATCCGGGAGCGATCCCCCGAAGGATCCAGATGGAAAAGGGAAGAGAACGCGAACCGCAGCAACACGATGGCCGTCGTCTTGGCCCTCCACCCAGAGCCGCTGGTTGAGCGCATCGTCGAACTAGCCCTCATGGCCGAAGGTCCGTGGTTTGACGACTGCTGGCTGTTCGATTTCCACGTCTTCTGACCGGGAGCGTTCGTCATCTTCTCGCAGGTCCTAGCGAGGCTGGAGCGGATGGCGGTCGGCCCAATGGTGAGCTTGCCCCGGTTTCGTGGACACTTCATCCTTGGAGGAGGAGGTACCCACGATGCCAAGATCAAGACCCCGGTACC
>JAGWAG010000020.1 GCA_021296535.1 Acidobacteriota bacterium
GAGGTCGAGGTCACCGTCGTCCGTGATCGGCGCCGCCCGCACGCGGGCGCCCGTCTGCTCGCAGACGAGCTGCCAGGGCACGATGTTCGAGTGATGCTCCATCTCGGTCAGCAGCACCTCGTCGCCGGGACCGAGCCGGGGGCGGGCATAGCTCTGAGCGACGAGGTTCAGGCTCTCCGTCGTGCCGCGCGTGAAGACCAGCTCGGCGCTGCTCGGGGCGCCGATGAAACGGGCGACCTTGCCGCGGGCGGCCTCGTAGGCGTCGGTCGACTGCTCGGAGAGCGCGTGGACACCGCGGTGAGCGTTCGCGTAGTAGGTGCGGTAGCAGTCGCTGACCGCGTCGATGACCGCCTCCGGGCGTTGCGCGCTCGCGGCGTTGTCCAGGTAGACCAGCGGATGGCCGTGGACTTCCCGATCGAGGATCGGGAACGATTCACGCAGGCGGTCGACATCGAGGCCCGCGGCCGCCGCCGGCCGCTCCCGCTCTGCCAAGGGCGCCGGAGCCGTCATCGGCTTACCTGCTCCCGCCGCCGCCCGGGCCGCCGTTCAGACTCGCCCGCAATCGGAGCGGCTCGAAGGACGCCTTCTCGACCAGCTCGCGGGCAAACGCGTAGACGAGCATGCCGTACGCCTCGTTCCGGGGAAGGCCGCGGGCCCTCAGGTAGAAGAGTGCGTCCTCGTCCAGGCGACCGATCGTCGAACCGTGGGTGCAGCGCACGTCGTCGGCGAAGATCTCGAGTTGGGGGTTGCTGTTCGCGAGCGCGGCCTTGGACAGGAGCAGGTTGCGGTTGGTCTGCTTGGCGTCCGTCTTCTGCGCCGCCTTGTGCACGTAGATGCGACCGTTGAAGACGGAACGCGCCCGGTCGTCGAGGACGCCCTTGTAGAGCTGATGGCTCGTCGTGTGCGGCTGGCGGTGCTCGACCCGCATGTGGTTGTCCACGAACTGGGAGCCGGCAACGACATAGAGGCCGTCGAGAGTGCAGTGGGAGCCCTCGCCGTCGAGCAGGGCGACGGCGTCGTTCCGCACCAGACCGCCGCCGAAGGCCAGGGACGAGGAGTCGAAGAGCGCGGAACGCTCGAGGTGGGCGTGCTGGAAGCCGAGGTGAAAGGCGTCCTTCCCATCGGCCTGCAAACGCGTGTGGTGCAGTACGGCCCCCGGCCGGCAGATGAACTCCCCCGCCGGACAGACGAAGTAGCCGGCTGTGCCGGTACCGGTCGAGGCGAACGTCTCGATGATCGACGCCTGGCTGTTCTCGCCGGCGACGACCAGGAGGCGCGGGAAGCTGAACTCGACCCTGTCGACCGAACCGCTCTCCTCCACGGGAGAGCTGAGCCACAGCACCTGAATGGGTCGCTCAACGACCGCACCGTCCGGTATCTCCACCACCGCTCCGTCATCGAACAGGGCGGTGTTCAACGCCGCGAACGGGTGGACACCGGCGTCCGCACTGCAGGAAGCACGTCCGTCGACGGTCGCGCCGAGATGCTCCGCGACCACGTCCGCAACCCGGCCGGCAGCCGGTAGGTCCGCCAGGGAGGCGGCATTGACCTCCTCCGGCGCCGAGGAGCACTCCGGCGCGAAGCGGCCGTTCACGAACACCAGCCGGTCGCATCCGGGGTAGAGGAATCGCTTCGCCTGCTGCCCTTCGATCGCCCGGGACGAGGCTTCGGTCACTGCCGCGCGCAGCAGAGGCGCGATGTTCGTCTGCCGCCATTCTTCGTTGCCCCGGCCCGGAAAACCGGCCGCCTCGAAGCGCTCGATCGCCTCGCGCCGTCTCGTTCGGACGGACTCCGCCTCGCCGGACCGTTCGCCGCGGCGGGCGAAGAGGTCCAGGTAGGGCGTGGTGCGCGTGTCGGCGGTGGTGGTCATCGACTGTTCCCGCTCAAGCCGCTGCCGGACCGCCGTTGAACCCGGCATAGCCCTTCGCTTCGAGTTCGTGCGCAAGCCCGCTGCCGCCGGAGCGGACGATCCGCCCGTCGAGCAGCACATGGACGTGGTCCGGCACGATGTAGTTGAGCAGCCGCTGGTAGTGGGTGATCACGACGAACGCCCGGTCCTCGTTCCGAAGGGCGTTGACGCCGGCGGCCACCGTCTTCAACGCGTCGATGTCGAGACCGGAATCCGTCTCGTCGAGCACCGCCAGCCGGGGCTCGAGCACCGCCATCTGGAGGATCTCGTTCCGCTTCTTCTCGCCGCCGGAGAAGCCCTCGTTGACCGGACGCCGCAGCAGCGCCTCGTCCACGTCGACCAGCTTCGCGCGCTCGCGGAGCAACTGGAGGAAGTCCATCGCGTCGAGCTCCTGCTCGCCCCTCGCCTTGCGGGTCGCGTTGACCGCCGCCTTGAGGAAGTAGCTGTTGCCGACGCCCGGGATCTCGACCGGATACTGGAAGGCGAGGAAGAGGCCGGCGTGGGCTCGCTCCTCGGGCGCCATCTCCTGCAGGTCCTCGCCGTCAAGCTCGAGTGAGCCGGCGGTGACCTCGTAGTCCTCCCGACCAGCGAGCACCTGGGCCAGCGTGCTCTTGCCGGAGCCGTTCGGACCCATCACGGCGTGGACTTCGCCCGCCTTGACCTCGAGGTTGACGCCCCGCAGGATTTCCTGTTCTTCGACCCTCGCGTGAAGGTCACTCACCCTCAGCATTGCTTCATCTCTCCGTGCGGCGCCTGAGCGGCCGCTGGTGGTTCCGGGAACGTCGGCGTCGATCAGCCGACACTGCCCTCGAGGCTCACCTCGAGCAGCTTCTGTGCTTCCACCGCGAACTCCATCGGCAGTTCGCGGAACACTTCCTTGCAGAACCCGTTGACGATCATGGAAACGGCATCCTCGGTCTCGATGCCACGTTGATTGCAGTAGAAAATCTGGTCTTCGCCGATCTTCGACGTCGACGCCTCGTGCTCCATCTGGGCGCTCGGATTGGCGACGTCGATGTAGGGGAAGGTATGGGCGCCGCAGCGGTCGCCGATCAGCATCGAGTCGCACTGCGAGAAGTTCCTGGCGTCCTCGGCTGAACGCAGAATCCGTACCGAACCGCGGTACGTGTTCTGGCCCTCACCGGCCGAGATCCCCTTGGAGACGATCGTGCTCGACGTCCGCTTGCCGACGTGGATCATCTTGGTCCCGGTGTCGGCCTGCTGCCGGTTGTTGGACACCGCGACGGAGTAGAACTCGCCCACCGAGTCGTCGCCCTTGAGGATGCAGCTCGGGTACTTCCAGGTGACCGCCGAGCCGGTTTCGACCTGGGTCCAGGAGATCTTGCTGCGCCGGCCCTCGCAGAGGCCGCGCTTGGTCACGAAGTTGTAGATGCCGCCCACGCCTTCCTTGTCGCCCGGGTACCAGTTCTGGACCGTGGAGTACTTGATCCGCGCGTCCTCGTGGGCGACCAGCTCGACAACGGCCGCGTGCAACTGGTTCTCGTCGCGCATCGGCGCGGTGCAGCCTTCGAGGTAGCTCACGTAGCTGCCCTCGTCCGCGATGATCAGCGTGCGCTCGAACTGGCCCGTGTTCATCGCGTTGATGCGGAAGTAGGTCGACAGCTCCATCGGGCAGCGGACGCCCTTCGGGATGTAGACGAAGGAACCGTCCGAGAACACGGCCGAGTTCAGGGCGGCGAAGAAGTTGTCCCGCCGCGGCACGACCGTGCCGAGGTACTTGCGCACAAGCTCCGGATGGTCCTGCACCGCCTCGGAGAACGAGCAGAAGATGACCCCGAGTTCCGACAGCTTCTCGCGGAAGGTCGTCGCGACGGAAACGCTGTCGAACACCGCGTCCACCGCCACGCCGGCCAGCATCTCCTGCTCCTTGAGCGGAATGCCTAGCTTCTCGTAGGTGGCCAGGATCTCGGGATCGATCTCGTCGAGACTCTTCGGGCGGTCGTCATCGCTCTTCGGCGCGGCGTAGTAGCAGATGGACTGGTAGTCGACCGGCTCGTAGCGCACGTTGGCCCACTCCGGTTCGACCATCTTCAGCCAGCCCCGGTAGGCATCCAGCCGCCAGTCGAGCATCCACTGGGGCTCATTCTTCTTCGCCGAGATGAACGCGATGATCTCCTCGCTCAGACCCGGCGGCGCCGTGTCCTGCTCGACATCGGTGACGAAGCCGTACTCGTAGTCGCGCTGCGCGAGTGCTTCGATCGTGTCCGCTGCGGTGGCCATCAGGAACTCGTCCTCAGTGAAATCAGCGACTCGGCGACGCGGCCGGGGGCGCCGGCCATGAAGTCCGGCCGGGCCATCTCGGCGATCGTGATGCCCTCGAGCGCTTCCCTCACGACGCGGTTGATCCGTTGCCAGTTGTCGCGGACGCGGCAGAACGCCTCGTACGAACACTCGTGCTCCGAGTGCTCGCTGCACTCGGTCAGGGCGATGGGGCCCTCGAGCGCGAAAATCACGTGCGCGACGCTGATTTCCGCCGCCGAGCACGCGAGTTCGTATCCCCCGTGCACGCCGCGATGAGACACCAGTAGGCCGGCCTTGGCCAGCAGCTTGAGGATCTTGCTGACCATCGGCGCCGGCAGGTGGGTCTGGGCCGCCAGCTCAGCGGCGGCGGACTGCCCGGTCGACGCGAGCTGCGTCATCAGGACGATGCCGTAGTCGGCTTGCTTGGTCAGTCGGATCATGACGGTGTGTCGTCGACGGGTCGTGTCCGCGGTGCGGAGAGCGGGGCCTGGGCGCTCCCGATCGAGTCCCGGCGCCTGACGCCGCTAAACCGGGACCCTTATAGTCCCGATTTGGAGACTAGCACGGGAAGGTCATGTGTCAATCGGGAGGAGACAGGTTTCTTTGAAGGGCCGGCGAGCCTTCGTGCACCAATGTGCTACCGTGTGCGTCATCATGACGGAACCAGCCGCCACGACCGAGCCAACCGCGAAGACAACCAGGGTCGGCATCCGCGAACTGCGGCAGAACCTCAGCGTGTACATCCGCCGGATCCGCAGGGGCGAGCGCTTCGAGGTCACGGACCGGGACCGGCCGGTGGGCCTGCTCCTGCCGTTCCCCAAGGAGATGTCGCCGCTGGAGCGCCTCATCGCCGAGGGGCGGGCAACGAGACCGGTGGGGGATCTCCTGGATCTACCGCCGCCAGAGGGCGAAGTCTCGACCGAAGTAAGCGACCTGCTGATCGCCGACCGGGAGGACCGGCTCTAAGCAAGCGACGGTGATCTACCTGGAGTCGTCAGCACTCGTCAAGCTGGTCGTTGCAGAACCGGAATCGAGCGCACTCCGCGCCTACCTGGCCGGGCAAACAGGTCGCGTATCGAGCCAACTGACGCGGGTCGAGGTCCTTCGGGCCGTGCGTCGGGCCAACCGACCCGAGACAACACTCCGGCGAGCGGAGCGGACTCTTGAACGCATCGCCCTGATACCCCTGGACGAGCCAACCCTGGCCCGGGCGGCGGCGCTGGATCCGCCCGCTCTTCGAAGCCTGGACGCCATCCACTTGGCTACAGCCCTTTCGATCGACCGGCTCCACGCCGTCGTGACCTACGACCGGCGCCTCGCAGACGCCGCCGCCGACGCCGGTCTCACGGTAGCGTCTCCGGCCTGAGCTTTCGACCGTTCCCATGTCCTGGTTCACACCCGCCGTCCTGATCTGGTGCGGGCTGACCGTGCCCGTGCTGGTCTACGCTCTCGTGGGAAAGGACCCGACCGGACGGCTGGGCGGTCGGGCCAGGGGGCCGACTCTCGACGCGCGCTGGGGCTGGATCCTCATGGAACTGTCCGCCCTGGCCGTGTTCCCCGTCGTGTACCTCGCGGCCGGCGAGCGCCACGCGGTCGGGGATGTCCTGGTCGCCCTGTGGCTTGCCCACTACGTCCACCGCACCCTCGTGTGGCCGTGGTTCGTCCAGCGCCAGGCGCGCCCGCTACCCGCCATCACCGCCGCCTCCGGTTTCGCCTTCAACCTCGTCAACGGCGCGCTCCTGGGCTGGTTCAACGCCCGGCTCGCCGACTATCCGCAGGGCTGGTTCTCCGATCCGCGGTTCCTGTGTGGCGCCGCCCTCTTCGTCGCCGGGGCCGCCCTCAACATCTACTCCGACTACCGGCTGGCGACGTTGCGGGCGAAGGCCTCCGGCGGCGCCGTCCTGCCGCGGGGCGGTGCCTTCGAACTCGTCTCCTGCCCCAACCTGGCGGGCGAGATCGTCGAATGGATCGGCTTCGCCCTGATGAGCTGGTCGCTGCCGGGGCTGGCCTTCGCAATGTGGACCGCCGCCAACCTGGTGCCGCGCGCGCTGTGGAGGCACCGCTGGTACCGGGAGAGGTTCCCGGGCTACCCCGCGAAGCGCCGCGCGGTCATTCCCCGACTGCTGTAGTTCAAGCGCTGCGGTGGCGAGCGGACGGACTACTCCTCGCTATCCCCTCCCGACGCTGGCGCCAGACGCTCCGCCGCCCTGCTGTCGCCGAGCAGCACGGCGACCCAGCGGAACTCCTCCGTGTTCTCGAGCATGATCTTGAGCACCATGGTCAGCGGTACGGACAGGAGCATCCCGATCGGGCCCCAGACCCAGCCCCAGAACACGAGTGACAGGACGACGACCAGGGTGGAAAGGCCCAGGCGGCGGCCCATCAGGTGCGGCTCGATCAGGTTGCCGATCACCATGTTCACGACCAGGTAGCCGAGCGCGACGAGGAGTCCGCGGCCGACGCCGATCTGAACCACCGCCAGCAGGGTGGTCGGCACGGCGGCGATGATCGAACCCAGGTTGGGGATGAAGTTCAGGACGAAGGCGACCAGGCCCCAGAAGATGAAGAAGTCGACGCCGAGAAGCCCGACCCAGGCACCGATCAGCAGGCCGGTGGCGGCGCTGACCATGGTCTTGATGCTGATGTAGTGCTGGATCTCGCGCATCACGCGGGTGAACCGCCCTTCCGCGCCGTCGCCGGTGAAGGCCATCCGGACCTTGGCGCGAAAGGTGGCGGCTTCGAACAGCATGAAGATCACGATGAAGGCGATGATCAGCAGCGACGAGAACGCCGTCGCCGTGTAGCGCAACGCCTGGTTCGCGAAGTCGACGAGCAGACTGGAATCGAAGCGCGACAGCAGCCCCAGCCGTTCCGACGCATCCGGTGCAGCGAGCCACTCGGGCTGGAGGCCGCGCTCCTCCAACCACGCCGAGCCGTCGTCGATCAGTTCGGTCAGCCTCCCCTCGTACTTGTCCATGTCACCCGCAAGCTGGTTGACGGTGGTTCCAACCAGGGAGCCGACCGCTGCCAGAACGGCGATATCCAGCAGGATCGTGCCGAGCACCGCCAGCATCGCCGGCAGGCGCTGCTTGAGCCAGAACAGGACCGGCAGGCTGAGCGTGACGACGAAGAGAGCGATCAGGAAGGGCTCGATGACCGATGACGCGGCCCGGAGACCCGCCACGAGCACGACGACGCACGCGGCGACGACCAGGAGCCGGATCGGCGTCCCGAGATCGCGGAGCGGCTCGTCTGACTTCGCTGCCATCGTCCGACTCCGAGTGTAGCCGCCGGCCGCTTGTATGGAACTGGCCGCAAGTGCGGAGCCGGCCTGACGGCCGGCGCGTCTATCTGGCCGCCTACGGCGGCAGCCGGCGGGGACGCCGGCGCACCCAGTATCGCGCGAGCTCCTAGCCCGTCGCGGCGCGGTGGTCGGCCACCAGACCGTCGACAACCGCCGGCTCCGCCAGCGTCGTCACGTCGCCGAGGTCGTCGTACTCGCCCGCGGCGATCTTGCGCAGGACCCGGCGCATGATCTTGCCGGAGCGCGTCTTGGGCAAACCCGCAGCGACATGGATGTGGTCGGGCGTGGCGATCGGCCCGATCACCCTCCGCACCTGCTGGCGCAACTCGGCCACCAGTTCCGCCTGGTCCCGGCTCTCGGCCTCCGGCGTGATCAGGACGTAGGCGTAGATGCCTACGCCCTTGATCTCGTGCGGGCAGCCGACGACGGCGGCCTCGGCGACCGCATCGTGCGCGACCAGGGCGCTCTCGATCTCCGCCGTGCCCAGCCGGTGTCCCGACACGTTCAGCACGTCGTCGACGCGGCCGGTGATCCAGTAGTAGCCGTTCCCGTCGCGCCGGCAGCCGTCGCCGGTGAAGTACATGCCCGGATAGGTGCTGAAGTAGGTCTCGACGAAGCGCTCGTGATCCCCGTAGATCGTTCGGGCCTGTCCCGGCCAGGACCGCTTCAGGCAGAGGTTGCCGCTCTGGTCGTTCCCCGGGAGCTCGTTGCCGTCCGCATCCACGAGCACCGGCTCGACGCCGAAGAAGGGCAGGGTCGCGGAGCCCGGTTCGAGCGGCGTGGCGCCCGGCAGCGGCGTGATCAGGATGCCGCCGGTCTCGGTCTGCCACCAGGTGTCGACGACCGGGCAACGCCCGTCGCCCACCACGTCGTGGTACCACCTCCAGACCTCCGGGTTGATCGGTTCGCCGACCGACCCGAGGACGCGCAGCGAACCGCGGTCGTACGCCTCGACCCACTGATCGCCCTCGCGCGCGATCGCCCGCAACGCCGTGGGCGCGGTGTAGAAGAGGGTCACGCCGAGATCGTCCACCACCTGCCAGTAGCGGCCCGGATCGGGATACGTCGGCACCGACTCGAACATCACGCTCGTCGCCCCGTTGGCGAGCGGGCCGTAGACGATGTAACTGTGCCCGGTTACCCAGCCGATGTCCGCGGCGCAGAAGTGGATGTCGTCGTCGTGGTGGTCGAAGATCAGCCGGTGCGTCATCGAGGCGTACAGCAGGTAACCGCCGGTCGTGTGGAGCAGGCCCTTGGGTCTTCCCGTCGAGCCGCTGGTGTAGAGGACGAACAGGGGCGCCTCGGCGTCGAGCCGGGCCACCGGCGCCGTCGCCCGCTGCTTGGCCGTCTCCTCGTGCAGCCAGAGGTCGCGGCCTGGGGCCATCGGCACTTCCGTGTCGGTCCGCCGGGCGACGAGCATGTGCTCGACCAGGTCCAGACCCTCGACCGCCTGATCGCAGGTCGCCTTGAGCGGGATCGTCCGGCCGCCGCGCAGGCCCTCGTTCGCGGTGACGAGCAGCCGGCAACCCGCGTCGACGATCCGCTCACGCAGGCTGTCCGCGGAAAACCCCGCGAAGACGACGGAGTGCACCGCGCCGACCCGCGCGCAGGCAAGCATCGTGTAGGCCAGCTCCGGGATCATCGGCAGGTAGATGCAGACCCGGTCGCCCTGACCGATCCCGAGCGACGTCAGCACGTTCGCGATGCGGCAAACGTTCCGCTTCAGTTCGCGGTAGCTGATCCGCCGGTAGCGGCCCGGTTCGTCCTCGACCCAGATCAGGGCGGTCTTGTCGGGCTGCGTCGCGGCGTGGCGGTCGACGCAGTTGACGCAGGCGTTGAGCTCGCCGTCCTCGAACCAGGCGAAGTCGACGGCGTCGAAATCCCAGCGCCCCGCCGACCGCGGCGGCGAGAACCAGTCGAGGGTCGCGGCCTGGTCGAGCCAGAACCGGTCCGGATCCTCGATCGACTCGCGGTAGAGCCTCCGGTAGGCATCCATGCCGTCCACATGGGCGCGGCCACTCTCCGAGATCGCGGCTTTGACGGGGATCATCCGATTCTCCTCAGGCGATAGCTCAACCCTGGGCGGACACTCGCGGCGCCGCGGCAAGCACCTCCTCCGACACGGTGTCCTCGAAGCTCGCGAAGTTCTCGGTGAACATCCGCGCCAGCCGTCGGGCGTACCGGTCGTAGGCCTTCGCGTCGGCCCAGCTCCGGCGCGCGTCGAGCACCTCCGCGGGGACGCCGTCGAGGGCGGTCGGGTAGGCCAGGCCGAAGACGGGGTGGGTGCGCATCGACGCGTCGCGCAGGCTCCCGTCCAGCGCGGCATGGATCATCCGCCGCGTGTAGGCCAGCTCGATCCGCCGGCCCTCGCCGTAAGGCCCCCCGGTCCAGCCCGTGTTTACCAGCCAGACGGAGGCCCCGTGGCGCCGCACCTTCTCACCCAGCAGTCGGGCGTAGGCGGACGGCGGCAGCGGCATGAAGGGGGCGCCGAAGCAGGCGCTGAAGGTCGCCGTCGGCTCGGTAACTCCGCGTTCCGTGCCGCCGACCTTGGCGGTGTAGCCGGACAGGAAGTGGTACATCGCCTGCGCCTCGGTGAGCCGGCTGATCGGCGGCAGGACGCCGAACGCGTCGCAGGTCAGGAAGACGACCGCGCCGGGATGACCGGAAATCCCGCCGACGTCGACGTGCTCCAGGTGGCTCAGCGGATAGCTGGCGCGGGTGTTCTCCGTGCGGGAATCGTCGTCCAGGTCGAGTTCGCGCGATTCCTCGTCGAAGACGACGTTCTCAAGCACCGTACCGAAACGCCGCGTCGTCGCGTAGATCTCCGGCTCCCCCTCGGGATCGAGCCGGATCACCTTCGCGTAGCAGCCGCCTTCGATGTTGAAGATGCCGTCGTCGGACCAGCAGTGCTCGTCGTCACCGATCAGGGTGCGCTTCGGATCGGCCGACAGTGTCGTCTTGCCCGTGCCCGAAAGGCCGAAGAAGAGGGCCGAGTCGGAGCGGTCGGCGCCGTAGTTCGCGCTGCAGTGCATGCTCAGCACGCCGCGGCGCGGCATCAGGAAGTTCATCACGCTGAACATCGACTTCTTGATCTCGCCGGCGTACTCGCTGCCGCCGATCAGGGTCAGATGCCGTTCCAGGTCGAGGGCGATGAAGGTCGTGCTGTTCGTGCCGTCCGTCTCCGGATCGGCCAGGACGCTGGGGATGTCGACGACGGTGTAGTCGGGTTCGAAGCCTTCGAGCTCCGAAGGGTCGGTCGCGCGCAGGAACATGTTGCGGGCGAACAGGCTGTGCCATGCCCTCTCGGAGATCACCCGCACGCTCAGGCGGCAGTCCGGATCGGCGCCGGCGAAACCGTCGAACACGAACAGGTCCCGCTCGGCGGCAGCGGCCAGCATCTTGTCGTAGAGCCGGGCGAAGTGCTCCGGATCGATGGCCCTGTTGACCGGCCCCCAGTCGACGGCATCCGATGACGGCGATCGGCGCACGACGAACCGGTCGTTCGGCGACCGGCCGGTGTGCTCGCCGGTCGAGGCCACGATGGGCCCCTCGGCCGCGATGGCGGCCTCACCGCGCCGCACGGCCTCCTCATAGAGCCGAGCCACGCTCAGGCGTGAGTAGACAGTGCCCCGACAGGCTGTCAGGAACTCCCGGGAAACGTCGGCCATCTCTTCTACCTCAGGCGATCCGGCGCGACAGGGTATCCCACGTCACCGCAAGCCGCGAGCCATGGCTCCTCGGGAGGGATTCGAACCCCCAACATTTCGGTTAACAGCCGAACGCTCTACCGTTGAGCTACCGAGGAAGAATCCGCCGGCTCCAGGCAACAGCGGGCGGGCGACATGGTGGTGATCTTAGGGAGGCGCCGAGGCCACTGTCAATCGACAGCAGACCACCGGCTCGGCGCTAGAGCAGGCTTCGGAAGGCCCGCAAGCGCCGGGCGCGGCTCGGATGACGGAGCTTGCGGAGCGCCTTCGACTCGATCTGGCGAATGCGCTCGCGCGTCACGTTGAACGAGCGCCCCACGTCCTCCAGCGTCGACTCCGCTCCGTCGCCGACACCGAAGCGCATGCGGAGCACGAGTTCCTCGCGCGGACTGAGCGTCTGGAGCACCTCCGCGGTCTGCTCGCCCAGGCTCTTCGTCATCAGGCTGTCGAGTGGCGAAACCGCGTTCCTGTCCTCGATGAAGTCGCCGAGGTGGGAATCCGCCTCCTCGCCGATCGGTGTTTCGAGCGAAATCGGTTCCAGCGAGATCTTCATGATCTCGCGCACCTGCACGGCATCCATGTCCATGCGCTCCGCGATCTCCGGCACGGTCGGCTCCCGGCCCAGTTCCTGCACCATGGCGCGGCTGGTCCGGGTCAGCTTGTTGATCGTGTCGATCATGTGGACCGGAATCCGGATCGTCCTGGCCTGGTCCGCGATCGCTCTCGTGATCGCCTGACGGATCCACCAGGTGGCGTAGGTCGAGAACTTGTAGCCGCGGCGGTACTCGAACTTCTCGACCGCGCGGATCAGGCCGATGTTGCCGTCCTGGATCAGATCCAGCAGTTGCAGACCCCGGTTCGTGTACTTCTTCGCGATCGAAACGACGAGCCGAAGGTTGGCCAGAATCATCTCGGAGCGGGCCTGCTCGCAGATCGCCTCGCCGCGCCGGACCTTGCTCAGGGTGGCGGTTACCTGGGCCAGGGTCGTCCCGTAGCGTTCCTCCGCGGCCCGAAGGCGAGCGCGGTATTTCTCGATTCGACGCCGTTGCAACGCACCGAGTTCCGTGTCCCGCTCCCGGTCCAGAGCGATCTGCGCCCGCCGGATATCCCGGTCGTGGCGCGAAATCTCCGCGTAGAGCTGCTTCAGGATCTCGACCAGGCGGGCTCGGGTCTGCGCCGTCAACTCGATCGAGCGAATCTGCTCGGTGATCTTGCCAGCGGTCCGGTCGATCTCGCGCTCGATCTCCAGGAACCGTTCGCCACCGCGAGAGCACCGCTCGCGCTGGCGGCGCAGCCGGCGCACTTTCCGATCGAGTCCGTCGATCGCCTGGAAGATGCCGAGATTCCTGGCGATCCGTTTGTTTGCGTTCTGGTCCAGATTCGCGCCGCCGTCGGCGAGCAGTTCACGCATCAGCCGGTGGTCGCGCCGCGCCAGTTCGTTGATCCGCAGCAGCTCCCTGAGCACGACCGGGTTGTCGCAGAGCGCCTCGAAGACAATCCACTCGCCGCGTTCGATGCGCTTCGCGATCTCGACTTCGCCCTCGCGATCGAGCAGGTCGACGCGCCCCATCTCGCGCAGATAGACGCGCACCGGGTCTGTCGTCCGGTCCTGGCTGACGAAGGCCGGCGGCTCCGGCTCCTTCCTCTCGACGCCGCTCAAGAGCGGCGCGGAATCCGAGTCGACCGCGTTGACGAACACCTCGGGGCGACCGATCACGCCTGTGCCGAGCGCGGCCAGACGAGCTCTGACCTCGTCCATCTCCCTGGCTTCGGCAAGCAGTTCGTCCGGCAACCGGTCCTGGAGCTCGTCGCGGAGCAGGTAGCCCTTTTCCCGGCCAAGGGCGAACACGCCGCGAACCGAACTGTGACGGTCTTCGATCGGCTCGACCGGACCAGCTTCGACCGTTGCGATGCTCAGCGCCACGGAATCTCCCTAGTTTCCGGGTTGCCGGTACAGGGCACGGCTGAGCTCCTGCTTCTCTTCGATCCTGCGGTGCAGGGTGTCCATGTCGCCCTCGCGCTGGGCGCGATTGATCTCCCGAGCGAGGAGGTGGAGCCGCTGCCTGGCGAAGCGCCGACCCAACTCGGCGAGACTGATTCGGAGTTCCTGTTCAGAGAAGACAGACGACCGTTGTAGCAAAAGGCTGGCGATGCGGTCAACAGGGTTGCCGGTCTCGTTCCCGTCGCCGGAGCGCCGCCCGAGTGCCCCGACCAGCGCCGCCGAGTCGATGGGGTCAACACCCGCCTTGGCCTGTTCCCTGACGACGCGATAGATGGCCCGCAGGACGGGATCGAAAAACGCGCCGGACTCGGGCCAGTCGAAACCGTCAAGTGACGGGGCGGCGATGATCAGCCGCAGCACCTGTTCTTCGATCGACGCCGTTGCCGGAGGCCTCCGCCCCGCCCGCGTCTCCTCCGCGCCGGCACCCGCGGACCGCTCGGGGACGGCGGCCGACTCACGAAGCAGCACCTCCACCTTGACTCCCAGCCGCTCGGCCGCGTGCTCGAAGTACCCCTGGCGCGCGATTCGGTCCCCGACCCGGTCGATCAGCACGCGCACGCGCGCGGCTTCCCGGGCCCTCAGCCGGGGGTCGAGTTCTCCCCGACTCGGCAGCTCGTCGATCTCCAGCGCCACCGCGTCGCGGGCTTCCTCGACCACGCTCCGCACCGCCTCGGGCCCCTCGTCAAGTCGAAGCGAGTCCGGATCCTGGCCGGCCGGGAAGCGCGCGCGACGGACGACAAGACCGGCCTCGAGCATGAGCGACGCCGCCTTGCGCGCCGCCTCGATACCGGCCCGGTCACCGTCGTAGCCCAGCACGACCTCGTCCGCGTACCGGGACAGCAACCGCACCTGTCCCGCGGTCAACGCCGTTCCCATGCTCGCCACCACCCAGTCGATGCCGGACAGGGCGGCGCCGATCACGTCGAAGTAGCCCTCCACCAGGAGGACGCGGCCCTGCTCCCGGATGGCCCGGCGAGCCGAGTCGAGTCCGTAGAGCAGCGTGCCCTTGCGGAAGTGGTCGGTCTCGTTCGTGTTGACGTACTTCGCCGGGTCGTCGCCCAGGGTCCGGCCGCCGAACGCCAGCAGCCGTCCCGATGGCGAGCGGATGGGAAACATGAGCCGGTTCCGGAACCGGTCGTAGGGACGATCCGGGTTCTTCGGACTGCGCGCCACGAGCCCCGCGGCCTCGAGGTCGGGCATCGCCAGGCGGCGACCCAGGTCGCTCACCAGCGTCTGCCACCCGTCCGGCGCGAAACCGACACCGAACCGGGCGATCAACTCCGACGACACCTTGCGCCGGCGCAGGTAGTCCTGCGGCACCGCCTCGGTCCGCAGCTTGCCGCGGAAGAAGGCGTAGGCCGCGTCGAGGGCGGCCTGGATCCGCTCGGACCGGTCGGCCCGCGCCTCGTCGCCGGGGGCCGGAGCCGCCCGAGGCAAAGGCACCCCGTAGCGGTCGGCCATATGTTCGATCGCGGTGGCGAAGTTGTCTCCCGTCAGTTCCATGTGCAGGCCGAGGGCGTCGCCGCCGGCGCCGCAGCCGAAGCAGTAGTAGAGCTTCCGCTCCGGATCGAGCGACAGGGAGGGCGTCTTTTCCTTGTGGAACGGGCACAGGGCGACGAAGCGCTGGCCCCGGCGCTCCACCTTCGTGTGCTCGCTGGCGATGTCGACAATGTCGATCGCCTCGCGCACCGCGTCCAACGCCTCGTCGGTGAGCTTGCCCCGCCGCTGCACGATCGCTCATGCTACTGCGGACAGCACCGTCAGCGCAGGATCACTTCGGTCGCGCCGTCGCCGCCCGCCGAGGGCGGTGCCGGATCGAACCCGGCTACCGCCGGATGCCCGCGCAAATGCTCGCGGACGGCCCGGCGCAGCCGTCCGCTGCCATGACCGTGGACCACGCGCACCCGTTCCCGGCCCGAGGCCAGGGCCCGGTCGAGCCAGGCGTCCAGCGAGTCGAGCGCGGGCTCCACCTTCTGGCCGATCAGCATCAACTCCGACTCGACCGCCGGCGCCGAAGACGCCTGGACCCGGACCCGGGTCGGCGCGGTTCGCTCCGCCGGCGCCACGGCCTCCAATGCCGCGGGCGACGTCCTCACGCGCTTGCCCCGCACGACGACCGTGGCCCGATCTTCAGCCAGTTCCTGGAGTTCGCCGACCCAGCCGAGGGAGCGGTGACGCACCTCGGCCCCGGCCACGAGCGGCTGCGAGCGCGCGGGCGTGGCGTGGGACTCCGGCGTCGCGGCGGCCGCCCGTTCGTCGGCGGCCGACGCCTCGCGGTCGAGTTCCCGGTGCAGGCCGCCGGCGGCGCGAGCAAACGCCCGCTTGCCCGGTCGCGGCTGCGCCGCCAACTCGGCCAGGGCCTGATCCAGCCGGCTGCGATTCGCCTTGCGCAGCGCATCGACTTCGCGCCGAACCGCCAGGGTCAACCGCTCCCGAGCCGCCTGCAGGGACGCCTGACGGGTTTCGAAGCGAGCGCGCTCCGCTTCCGTCTCGGCAGTCAGGCGGGCCAGCTCCGCTTCCCGTTCGAGCAACCGCTCACGCAGCCGCTCGTTGCGCTCCAGCACCCGTCTCAACTGCTGGTGCTCCGAGCCGAGAAAGTGCTCCGCTCGCTCCAGCCAGGCCGCCGGCAGGCCAAGGCGCCGGGCCAGTGCGAGAGCACGGCTGCCGCCGGGCGGGCCGATCACCAGCCGGTAGGTCGGCAGGCCGCTCTCCGGGTCGAAGCTCATCGCCGCGCAGGAAGCCGACGGGGACTCGAGGGCGGCGGCCGCGAGTTGGGTCAGGTGGGTGGTCAGGATCCCCAGCGAGCCACTCTCGACCAGCCCCTCTAGCAACGCGATCCCGAGCGCGGCGCCCTCTTCCGGATTCGTGCCGGCGCCGACCTCGTCGAGCAGCACCAGGGTGCGCGGCCCGGCGCGCCGCCACACCTCCTGCAGACGCAGCAGGCGGGCGCTGAACGTCGACTGTTCGTCCAGAACGCTCTGGTCGTCGCCAACGACCGCCACGAGATGGTCGAACACCGGCAACCGGCTGGCCGGCGCGGCCGGCACCGGCATCCCCGCCTGGGACATGAGACAGAGGAGACCCACCGTCTTGAGCGCCACGGTCTTGCCGCCGGCATTGGGTCCGGTCAGGACCAGGGTGCGGCGATCGTCCAGCGCCAGGTCGAGCGGCACGACCTCGCCGCGGTTGCCGGCGGCGCCGAGGGTCTGTTCCCGATGCTCCGCCAGCCGCGGATCGAGAAGCGGATGACGGGCACCCCGGAGTTCGAGCGCGGCCGCGGCGCCGTTCGGGTCCGGCACCGCGATGGTTGCCGGCGCGGCCCCGACCGCGGCCGCGAAGCGCGCCACCGCCTGCAGCATGTCGACCGCGGCAAGGAACTCGATCCTGGCCAGGATCGCCGGCGTCAGCTCCAGCACCAGCCCCACGAGTTCGGCAAGGATGCGGGCTCGCTCGATCTCCTTGTCCGCGGCGAGCCGCTCGAGCTCGTCGTTGCTCTCCACGACCTCCGAAGGCTCGAAGTAGAAGCTGCGGCCCGAAGCGGAGCGGCCCCTCACAAGGCCGGAGAGGCGGCCCCGGCTACCCGAGGGCAGCAGCACGGAGAACCGGCCGCCGCGCAACGGCGTCGAGTCGTCGGCGAGCCTGTGACCATGCTCCCTGACGTAGGCCTGTACCTGGGTCTCAACCGACATCTGCACGCGGCGGGCCTCACCCACCAGTGTTCTGAGTCGGGGCGATGCGTCGTCGCGAACCCCGCCGCGGCGATTCAGGGTCCGCCGCAGGCGCGCCGCCAGAACAGCGCAGCCGATCGGCTCGCCGGCCGCGCCGACCTCCAGGGCGCGCAACTGCTCGACCTCCGCCGCGAAAGTTGGCGTTTCCTCGTGGTCGCTCAGCCGTTCGAGCACCGCCTCGCCGGCTTCGATCACCGTCGCGAGGCCGAGCAGAGCGGCGCCGCCCAGCCGGCGGCCGCCGGTCTCCAACTCGCGCCGCAGGTCGAGGAGGTCCTGGTCGAGCACCGGTACGAGGGCGCCCCCCTCCCCCCGCACCCGGGCGATCTCGGCGTAGCGGACCCGGCGACCTTCGATCTCGTCAGGGTCCGTACACGGCGCAATGTCCTGGACCAGCCGCTTCCCGGCGTCGGTAACCGCAAGTCCCGCCACGACGCGGAGCAACGCCGGAAACTCGAGCGCCTCGGAAGTCGCGCTGCTGCAAAAGCTCATGTCAGTTGCCGATTCGCGGCTGGTGAAGTGGCGAGCGAGCGGCCCTCACTCTGCTGCGGCACTCTGCTGTGGCTCCGCGCGTACAGGCGCGGCGCGGAACCAGGAGCTCGCGCGGCAGAAACTGGGTGCGCCCGCGTCCCCGCCGGCATCCGGCGCGAAGCGCCGGCTTTCTGTAGTTCTGGCGCGCTAGACCAGACCGGCGCGGCGCTCCTCGGCCAGCTTGCGCAGCATCTTCTTGCGCGCCTGCATCACCTTGCGCTTGCGCTTGACGGACGGCTTCTCGAAGTGCTGGCGCTTCTTGAGCTCCGTCAGGATGCCCTCTTTCTCGCACTTCCGCTTGAAGCGGCGAAGCGCATTCTCGAAGCTCTCATCCTCGCGTACCTGCACTACCGGCATAGCCTGGACTCGCCCTCTCTTTGTGAACTCAGACCGGGGTCCGAACCCGACTTACCTGCGGCCGTCGGCGCACGACGCCCTACAAGAGTTGGGCATTGTGCACCAGCAGCCCGGTCGCCGTCAAGACTGAGGGGCTCCTGCCGCACTCGACCCGGGACTACTCCTCTTCGTCCTTGCCCTCGACCGCGTTGGGATCCGTGCGGTACACCTTGCGATCGCTCTCGTTGAAGAACACGCCCACCGCGGCGCCGCTCCCGTGCTGCTCCGGGTCCTTGGGGTAGAACCAGGCGAACACCTTCTCTTCCGAGAAGTTCCTCACATAGCTGTGGAAGGGCTTGCCCAGGACGCCCTCGACCTCGGCCTCCGTCATGCCCCGCTTGACCTCCGCGAGCCGCTCGGCCGTGATGTAGCGGTCTGCCTCGTACTCGGCGATCCTCGCCGCGAGGTCCGGGTTGTCCGGGTCGTTCATCTCGATCGCCCGCCGGTAGTCGCCGCCCTTGACCACGTACTCGTGGGCCAGGTACATCTGCTCGCCGGACATCATCCCGAAGGCGGCCCGCTGCTCCTCGTTCATCTCTCCGTCGAGCTCCCACTCGGCCTCGTTGATGTAGTTGACCAGCTTCTGCTGAAACGCCTCGCCATCGGCTCCGATTTCCTCATCCAGGGCGTCGACCCGGGCAGTGAGAGCCTCGGCTTCCTCCCCCTCGGCGGGCGCCGCAGCCTGCGCGCGCAACTGCTCCAGTTCGCCTCGCTTGGCGTTCATGGCGGCCTGAACCTCCTCCAGTTCGGCCCATGCCTCCGCCCTTGCCGTTGCCGTCCGCTCCTCCTCGGAAGGGCCACACGCGGCCAGAAGAGCGAACAAGAGAAGAGCGGCAGCGGCGGCGGCTGAAACCGCCCGACCCGGCCGCCTGACTGGAGTAGATCTCAACATTCCGGCGCCTCCTTGGATCGCTGTTCGCGTGCCGATCACTATACCCCAAGGGCGGCAGGCAAAGGGTCCCGAACCTGCGCCGCAACGCGACGAGTCCATCCCAAGCGGCCCGCTCCCGCGAGGACGGGCCGGGCCAGGATTCCCGGGCGGAGCCGGGTGATCCTGGGGCTATACTGCGGCACCGCGCTCGGGTCCGAAGGGTCCATAGCTCAGCGGTTAGAGCATCCGGCTCATAACCGGCAGGTCCCTGGTTCGAATCCAGGTGGACCCATACCGCGCGGCAACGGATCCTGCGATTGCCAACTCCTTGCAACCTCTCACAGAACGATGCTTCGCCGGTGGACGGCACCAGACCGGCGGGTCAACATCGCGGCCAGGCCGCGGGAGCCTCGGAACGGATTTGAATGGAAAGAGTCCTTGACACGATCGTAGAACTACAGGAGGCAAGCGTGGAACTCGCGCGCAGCCTCGCCCTGCTCGACGGGGTTCCCGAGTCGATGCAGGAACTTCACGACGAGTACGAGAGCAGGCGCAGCGAGATCGAAGAGCTAGAGGAGGAACACCAGCAGGCGGAGCTCGAGCGCCGCGCCGCCGAAGCCGAGTCGGCCGCGGGCAAGGAGAGCGTCGAGCGCTATCAGGAGCAGACCTCCCGCGTCACGACCCAGCGCGAGTACGGAGCCCTGCTGAGCGAGATCGACACCGTCCGCGCGCAGATGCGGGAGGCCGACGAAAGGGCGCTGCTGGCCCTGGAGCGCCAGGATCAGGCTACGACGCGGCTCGACGAACTCCGCGGAGCTTTCGAGAGCCTGGACGCGCAGTACCAGGAGGCCCTGGCCGCCTGGGAAGAGCAGAAGCCAGCCATGCGGGAGCGGACCGAAGTGCTGAAAGGGCGAATCGAGGTCTTTCGCGAACGTCTGCCCCCCGCGACCCTGAACCAGTACCAGCGGCTGTTTGAGCGCCACGGCGGAGCGCCGTTGGCCGTCATCCGGGTCATCGAAAGCGCCAAGGCGCCGATCCGGCACTGCTCGTTCTGCAACTACCGGATACGACCCCAGGTCGTCCTGCAGATCCAGACCCAGGGAGCTCTCGTTCCCTGTGACTCCTGCCAACGGATCCTCTACCTGGACGACGGAGAAACCGACTGAGCGAGGCGCCGGGGACGACAACCGCGGAGCGCCATGCCGCCATGACGGAGCGCCTGTCGGAGGCGTGCCGGCGCGCCGGCCGGGCCACGCAGGACGTCGTCCTGGTCGGCGCCTGCAAGCGCCAGCCCCTCGAGCGCATCCTCGAGGCGGTCGAGGCGGGCCTTCGCGTCCTGGGCGAGAACCAGGTCCAGGAGGGCGAAGCCCATCGCGCGGCACTGCTCGAGGCCGGTCACGACCACGTCGAGTGGCACTTGATTGGACCGCTGCAAACGAACAAGGCGCCGCGGGCATGCGCTCTCTTCGACGTGTTCGAGGCGGTCGACCGGGTCAAGGTGGCCCGACGGCTCGACCGGGTACTGGAGAACCGCCGCGCAGGGAAGCGGGCCTGCCTGCTGGAAGTGAACATCGGCCGCGAGCCCAACAAACACGGATTCCTGCCCGAGGACACCGGGACGATGCTGGAACTCGCCGACCTGCGGCACCTGCGGATCCGCGGGCTGATGGCGATTCCACCGCGACGCGCCGGTCCGCGGGAGTCCCGCAGCGACTTCGCGGCCCTGCGTCGCCTGCGCGATGAACTGGGCCGGCGCGGCCTGTTCGGCGGCCGGGAGGGGTGGCTGTCGATGGGGATGAGTGCGGACTTCGAGGCTGCCGTGCTCGAAGGCGCCACGCACGTGCGGATCGGTTCGGCCCTGTTCGGCCCCCGCGCGCCGCGCTAGCGCGACGAGCTTCCGGAACCGGCGCTTCGCGCCGGATGTCGTAAACGCGGGCCAGAAGGCCCGCGCCACGGCCGGCGCACCCAGTGCGCGCCGCGCGGGCGACTGCTACCGTTCCACCCTTGGAAACCCTCTCCGACGTTCTCCTCCGTGTCGCGGAACGCTACGGCGACCGCGAGGACCTCCTCACCATCCGGCGGCATCGCCGGACCGAGGCGCTGTCCGCGGCCGGGTTCGTCGACACGGTTCGCCGGACCGCAACGGCGCTCGAATCTCACGGTGTGGTCAAGGGCGACCGCGTCGCCCTGTTCGCGACCAACCGGCCGGAATGGCACGTGGTCGACTTCGCCTGCCACCTGCTGGGAGCGGTGCCGGTACCGATCTACCCGACCCTGACCGCCGCCCAGGTCGCCTACATCCTGCTCGACAGCGGCGCCGGATGGGTCTTCTACGACGACGGGGCGAAGCGTGATCTTCTTGCCGGCTTCGTCCCCCGGGACGCGGGCGAGAACGGCTCGGAGCAGCAAGGCCTGCGGCTGGTCGCCCTGGACGCCGAAGCCACCGCGGAGGGCGGAACGAACCTGGAAGCGCTGATCGGCGACCCGCCGCCCACCCCGGATACGGATCTCGAGGCCTTCCGCGGGCGGGTCGGCGGCGACGACACGGCGAGCATCATCTACACCTCGGGCACCACCGGCGATCCCAAGGGCGTCATCCTGACCCACCGGAACTTCGTCTCGAACATCCTCGCGTGCCAGAAGCTCTACCCCCTCGGCGAAAAGGACCAGGCGCTCTCCTTCCTGCCGTTGTCCCACGTCTTCGAGCGCACGGTCGACTACCTCTTCTTCCACCTGGGCGTTGCGATCCACTACTCGCCCGCGATCGAGCGCGTCGCCGGCCTGATGCCGACTGTCCGGCCCACCGTCCTGTGCTCCGTGCCCAGGCTCTACGAGAGCGCCTACATGCGCATCCAGGCCACCTTCAGGTCGCAGCCGCGGACCCGGCGGCGGCTCATCGACTGGGCGCTCAAGGTCGGCCGGCGGCGGGCGGAGCGCGGCGGCGCCGCGCTCCAGGGCCTGATCGCCGACCGCCTGGTGTTCCGGAAGGTCAAGGAACGGTTCGGCGGCCGCCTGCGCTTCGCGATCTCGGGCGGCGCCCCGATCGCCGACGAAGTCGGGGCGTTCTTCGACGCGATCGGCATCCGGCTCTACCAGGGCTACGGCCTGACCGAGACGGCGCCGGTGCTGGCCGTGGAACACCCCGGCGCGGCGCGGCGGGGATCGGTCGGAACGGCCGCTCCCGGCGTCGAACTCCGCATCGACGACGACGGCGAGATCCTCGCCCGCACCGATGGCCTGATGCAGGGCTATTGGAAGAAACCCGAGGCCACGGCCGAGGCGATCGACCCCGACGGCTGGTTCCACACCGGCGACATCGGCCGCATCGACGAAGACGGCTACGTCTACATCACCGACCGAAAGAAGGACCTGCTGGTCACCAGCGGCGGCAAGAACATCGCCCCCCAACCGATCGAACAGATGATGGTGACCCACCCGGCGATCGCCCAGGTCGTCGTGGTCGGCGACGGCTACCCGTACCTCAACGTCCTCGTGGTCCCGAACTACGCGGAGCCTCCGCCGCCGTTCGAGGGATTGAACCCGGAGGAGCTGCGGAGCGACCCGCGCCTTCAGGAGACGATTCAGCGACTACTCGACGGGGTGAACGAGCGCTTGCCCGCCCATGAACGGGTGCGCCGATTCCGGCTGCTGGAGCGCGAACTGACGATTCAGGAGGGCGAGATCACGCCCACTCTCAAGGTGCGCCGAAGAATCGTCGGTGAGCGCTACCGCGACGTGATCGCCTCGATGTACCTGAAGAGCCAGCGTGTGGGTTGAACTTCAGCTCCAGCAACTGAACAGGGCCGCGATCTACCTGAAGAGCCAGCGAGTGGGTTAGCTAGTTCACGCGGCCCGACAGGTCGGTCGGATCCGGTGCCTCCTCGATCACGCCGTGGACGTCCTCGTAGCGCCGGAGGTTCGTGCCCAGCGCCCTGATGATCCGCTTCAGATGGCCCGGACTGGTCACGATGCGGGCGCTGACGATGCCCTGCGGCGGCACTACGTTGATGAAGTCGAGGATGAACTCCTCGCGCGTGTGCGTAATGCGCAGCAGGTTGGAGTAGGCCCCCTTGAGTTCCGCATCGCCGATCTTCACGTTGATCGACGATGACGAATCCTGGTCGGCCTGTTCATCCTTGGGTCGCTCGCTCATTCCATCCTCCGTGAATCACTGGGTGCGCCGGCCTTCCGGCCGGCATTCCGGGCACCGCCGCGAAGCGGGGGCGCGCTCTCTGAATGGTCTGGCGAACGCCAATCGATCGCCGGTTGCCGGTCGGCCGCTCCGTCACCGGCGCCGCCGCCCAGCGCCTCCACATGCCACTCGTGGTCGGGCAGGTAGAGACCGATGCTACGCAACGCCGAACTCTCGGCGACAGTGAACCGCAACGCCCGGCGACGATAGTCGTAGGCCCTGCCGTCGCGGGCGTGAACCGCGAGATCGACCGTGTACTCGCCCGGCGCCAGCCGGAGTTCCGGGCACGCCAGGCGCACCCGTACGGGGCCGCGCAGGCGGCGCGGTTCGTAGCCGGCGAGATCGGTGTTCGTGCCCCAGCAGTCCACGCCGCGCGGCGTCTTGACACCGACCCCGAAGACGAAGTCGTCCAGTTCCTCCCGCGGCTCGACTTCGAGTTCGAACACCGCCGCCTCGCCGCAGTGCAGGTGATAGCGCTCCTCGCAGGCGGCGCCGGCCAGGAGGCGCGCCGCCACGATCCGCGCCTGGCCGGACCCCCAGCGCAGGATCTCCTCCTCCGCCTCCGGCGCTGTCTCTTCTTCCTCCGTCCGCGACTCGCTGCCTTCGGCGGCCAGAGCCTGGCGCCGCTCGTGAGCCTCACCCTCGCGCGCGGCGACGGCCTCGAAGTAGGCATCGATCACCCGCCGCGTTGAACCGATCGCGCGAAGCCGCCCCTGGTCGAGCCAGACCGCCCGGTCGCAGAGTTCGTCGATCAACCCCATCGAGTGGCTCACGACGAGCAACGTGCCGCCCTCGGAAAGGTGCTCCTCGATGCGGGCGATGCAGCGGTGGACGAACTCTTCGTCGCCGACCGCCAGCACCTCGTCGACGAGCAGAATCTCGGGGTCGGTATGGATCGCCACCGAGAAGCCGAGGCGCACGTACATGCCCGAGGAGTAGTTCTTGATCGGCTCCTCGATGAAGTCGCCCAGTCCCGCGAACTCGACGATGTCGTCGTAGCGATCCTCGATCTGGCGCCGGCTCAAACCGAGCAGCGCGCCGTTGATGAAGACGTTCTCCCGGCCCGAAATCTCGGGATGGAAGCCGGCCCCCAACTCGATCAGGGCGGCAACGCTGCCGTTGACCGTCAGCTCGCCGGCCGAGGGCCGGAGCAGGCCCGCGACCAGCTTGATCAGCGTCGACTTGCCCGAACCGTTGCCGCCGATGATGCCGACCGCCTCGCCCGCGGCGACCTCGAAACTCACGTCCGCGAGCGCCTCGACCGCGTCCGAGGCGGCCAGTCCGCTGGTCAGGCTGCGCTCGAGGAGCGCACTCTTCAGCGTCCGCAGCCGGTAGCCGCCCGCGGCGCGCCGGTAACGCTTGCCCAGAGCCCGCAGGGCGACCGCCGGCCGGGCCACTTAGACCGCCTCGGCCAACGTGTCGCTCAGCCGCGAGAACAGGCCGGCACCCGCGGCCCAGGAAGCCGCCGCGATCGCAGTCATCGTCAACCACACCTGGGGCGCCGGAAGGCGTCCGTGAAACAGCAGGTCCTGGATCGCCACGGTGAACGAGGTCATCGGGTTCAGTTGGACCAGCCGGGCGAGTTCGGGCGGGATGTCGCCGAGAGTGTAGATGATCGGCGCCAGGAAGAAGAGCAGAACGAGCACGTTGCCGAGCAGATCCCGCACGTCCTTGAAGTGGACGCCCAACGCGGACAGGCCGAACGCGAGGCCCGCGATCATGACGGTCTCGACGACCAGCACGAGCGGCAGCAGGACGCAGGTCCAGCCGCCGATCGGATAGCCGAGCAGCCTGCCGGCGACCAGGGCCGCGGCCACGATCGGCAACGCGAGCAGGAAGTGCATCAGGTTGGACACCACCGCGACCGCGGGCAGCACCTCGACCGGGAAGACCGCCTTGCGGATCAACCCGCTGTTGCCGGTCAGCGACGAACAGCCTTCGAGCAACGAGGTCGAGAACCAGATCCAGGGGAAGAGGCCGGTGACGAGGAAAACGCTGTAGGGCTCGACGTCAACCAGGTCGCCCCGCTTCAGGATCGTGCCGAAGACGAAGGAGTAGACGGCGAGCAGCAGCAGAGGGTTGAGCAGGGACCAGAAAAAGCCGAGCACACTGCCCCGATAGCGGGCCCGCAACTCCCGCTGGACCAGGGTCCACAGCAGGCCGCGGTAGCGAACGAGACATCGGGCGACCTCTATCATGGACAGCCGACATCTTACGTCCCGGCAGCGCCCCTGATCGAAGGGCAGCCTCCAGCATGGACAGCCGACATCTTACGTCCCGGCAGCGCCCCCGATCGAAGGGCAGCCTCCAGCATGGACAGCCGACATCTTACGTCCCGGCAGAGTCCGGCTCGATCTCCAGGTACACCGGCGCGGGACCTGGCCGCACCGGGCCGGAAGCCAGTTCCACCCCATCCCGGTCGCGGGCGGCGCGAACGCCGATTGGAGGGCGGTACGCCCGGCCGCGCCGATCCAGCGCCCACAGCACCTGGACCTCGCGGCTCGGCGTGACTGCCCGGTAGCCGCGCACTCCCGCCGGCAACAGGAGACGTTCCACCCGGGCGCCGGCCAGCTCGCGCTGGAGCTGGCGCAGGGCGCGGTAGGCCGGCCGCCGCCTCAGGGCGCCGCCCCGGGGATCGATCAGCCCGTAGCCGGCCGCCGACAACTGCCACCAGTAGACACGCTCGGCGAGGCCGGTGCCCAGGGCCTCGAGGCAGTAGCGGACCAGGTAGCTGGCCTGGGTGTCCTCGTCCACCGCGACATCGCGTCCGGCAGGGGCGTGGGGCCCCTCCCTGAGCGGCCAGTTGAACTCGGTGACCCAGCTCCGATCCGACGCGCAGTCCGGAGCCCGGCGGGCGA
>JAGWAG010000157.1:0-8267 GCA_021296535.1 Acidobacteriota bacterium
GGTTCTCGTCCGGCGTCGCGGAACTGAGCACCCACATCCGGCCGCCGTCGAAGACGTGCTGGTTCAGGCCGTCGACGGCCTTGCCCAGGTCCTCATCGAGGTCGGCGATGACCAGCCAGTGCTCGCCCTCCACGAGCTCGGGCACGACGGTCGACAGGCACAGCCGGCTGTCGCCGTCACCGCTGCAGATCCCGTCAATCGCAAGATCCGGCTTCAGCCGCGTCGCGAGGTTGTCGAGCGGCAGGTCCGGCGCCGCGCGGGCGAAGGCGAGCAGACCCACGGTCAAGGTGCCGACGACCGCCAATCGGAGCCACGGCAGGCCGGAAGCCGCGCGGCGGCCCAGGAACGCCAGCGCCAGCGCCGGGACCATGAGCGCCAGGTCCTGCCAAAAGGCCTCCGCCGGCGTGCGTTCGACCAGGTTGCCGAAGCAGCCGCAGCCGGCCTCGTCCTCGGTCGCGATGCCGCGCAGGTCGCGGTAGTAGGTGCGTCCGGTCAGGAACAGGAAGAAGGCGACGAGGAGCGCCGAGGGCCCGAGCACCCAGATCCGGCGCAGACCGAGGATCAGCGCGCTGCCCAGCCCGACTTCGAGCGCCAGCGCGATCACGGTGACCACCGCGGCCGGCAGCAGGAAGTCGAGACCCTCGATCTCGATCTGGCTCACGAACGCCTGCGGGTCGAGTGCCTTGACCGCGGCGCCGAACACGAGCACCGCGCCCAGGAAGGCGCCGCCGGCCCATCCGACCACGCTCAAGAGCAGCTCGGAGCGGTCGCCAGGCGCTGCCGCGCGGGTCTTCCTGCGGGCCCTACCCGGCATGGCTTGCTGTAGTCGGTCCGTGATCCATCCCGTTGCTAGTCTGCCGCATTAGGGCGGCGGGCACTACCCCATGATCTCCATCTCAAACGTCGGCAAGAGCTTCGGCGAGCAGACCCTGTTCGAGGGCGCGAGCGTGCGTTTCGCGAAGGGCGAGCGCTACGGCATCGTGGGCTCGAACGGCTCGGGCAAATCGACGCTCCTCCGAATGCTGACGGGCGACGAGCCGACCAGCGAAGGCTCGATCTCGGTGCCGAAGCGCTGCCGGCTGGGGGTGCTCAAGCAAGACCACTTCGAGTACGAGCAGAACACGATCCTCGATGTCGTGATGATGGGCAACGCCGAGCTCTGGCAGGCGATGGTCGAGAAGGACCGGCTGCTGGAGCGGGCCGACGAGCACTTCGACGGCGACCGCTACGCCGCGCTGGAGGAAGTCGTCATGCGCTGGGACGGCTACTCGCTCGAGTCCCGGGCGTCCGAGATCCTGGAGGGGCTGGGGATCGAAACGGAGGTCCACCGCGAGCCGCTGTCGATCCTCTCCGGCGGCTTCAAGCTCCGCGTGTTGCTGGCCCAGACCCTGGCCGCCGCGCCCGACGTCCTGCTGCTCGACGAGCCGACGAACCACCTGGACATCCTCTCGATCCGCTGGCTCGAGAAGTTCCTGTCCGAGTTCAAGGGCGTCGTCCTGGTCGTCTCACACGACCACCGGTTCCTCGACAACGTCTGCACGCAGATCGTCGACATCGACTACGAGACCCTCACCGTCTACCCGGGCTCCTACTCGAACTTCGAACGGAAGAAGGTCGAGGAACGGGCGCGCCGCGAAGCGGAGATCTCGCAGCGCCAGCAGGAGATCGACCACCACCAGAAGTTCGTCGACCGCTTCCGGTACAAGGCGAGCAAGGCACGGCAGGCCCAGAGCCGGGTGAAGCTGATCAACCGGATCTCGATCGATCCGCTGCCCCAGACTTCGCGCCGCTACCCGCTGTTCCGCTTCCAGTCGCGCCGACCGTCCGGCAAGCGGGTGCTCACCCTCGAGGGGATCTCGAAGAGCTACGGCGCAACCCAAGTGCTCGAAGACGTCTCGCTGGAAATCGGCCGGGGCGAGAGGGTGGCGGTTATCGGACCGAACGGCATCGGCAAGTCAACGCTGCTCAAGATCGCGATCGGCGAGGTCTCTGCCGACTGCGGCGAGATCGACTGGGGGTACGAAACCCACTCCGGCTACTTCGCCCAGGACCACCGCCAGCAGTTGCTCGACTCCGAGGGCGCCGAGAAGAAGACGGTCGAGAGCTGGCTCTGGGACTGTTGCCCCGGCGAACCGATCGGCTTCGTCCGCGGCCAACTCGCCGCGGTCCTGTTCTCCAAGGACGAGGCGATCAAGCGGATCGGCAGTCTCTCGGGCGGCGAAGCGGCGCGCCTCCTGTTCTGCCGCCACGTCGTGCTCAAGCCGAACGTCCTGGTCCTCGACGAGCCGACCAACCACCTCGACCTGGAGGCGATCCAGGCCCTGATCGACGGCCTCCTGGACTACCCGGGCACCCTGCTCCTCGTCTCACACGACCGCTGGTTCGTGAGCCAGCTCGCCACCCGGATCATCGAGATCTCCGCCGAGGGCGTGAACGACTGGACCGCCTGGGCGACGATCACCTGGATCGGGCGGCGGCGCTGTCGCGGGCGAAACGGGAGAAGCGGGAGAAGAAGGCGGCGGCGCATGCCGTGAAGGTTGGTTGAGGCATGATGAAGGCATGGAAGGCGGCACCGCAACGGCCCGGAGGCGCCCCCTTTCCGGGGCCACCTCAGGTTGCTTCTGTTGGGCTGCCTGCGCTATAAGGTGTAGCCATGATGAAGTCCACGCTTCCCCGACCACTCGCTTGCTTGAAACAAGCTCTCGTCATCGCTCCGGCACTGGCTCTGTTGCCGCTTCCGGCTGCGGCCCAAGTGCTCAATCTGAGTTGCACTCCTGAGGAGGAGTGTCATGTAGCGCCGTACTTCCACGGTGGCGGAGGCTTCGTCGGCCAGGCGCTCACCGGTAGCGCGTCTCGCAGAATCCTCGTCGTCTGCGGCGGCAGGTCCGTCGAGGACTCGTACACCCCAGGAACCAATGGCCGGGTCGCAAAGGCGATCACCCCGGATGTCTGTTCGGCTGGAGACAATGGCGTCCTGGTGATCGGCGGTCTCGAGGACGGCGGTTGGTACTACATGAACGACACGACGAGTTCCGCGGTCGCGCCGCTGATTCCTCTCACCGTACTGAGCGACCCTGCCCGTTCGCACGCGCCGTTCGATCCGGGCGGACTGACGATGGAGACCGCCCCAAGCATCTCGATCAACGGCCAGACCCTCAGCGACATCGGGACGTTCTTCAAGCACGAGTCCACCGGAAGAGTGGGGCTGTTCCCCCACGTTGCCGCTACTCGAAGGTCGCCGACCTGCGAGCACGCGCTGCCCGACGGGTCCGTTCCGAAGAACGAGTGCTACCTGAACGCCGTGTACACCGCGCAGATCAGCGTCGACGATGGAGGGATGACGTCCGTCTACCAGAACGGCGACACGATCACTCGCAAGGGACCTGGCGGGAGTGATCTGACTCTTGTGCCGGGCATTGACGCTGCCGGCAATGTGCAGACCGATGTCATGTTCGACGAGTACGCTGGCGGGGCACCGACGGTCACAGGAGACAGCGTTCACCAGATCGGGGCGGCTGCGGGAGCCATGAGTACGGTTGACATCGCGCCGGCCGACGCCTCCGGGGAACGTTGCGAGGCAAGTAATCCGGACCGCGGGACGGCCCTCCCGGTCAAATGGACCTTTGCGCACGCCAACATCGCTGGCGACGCCCCGATCATCACGACCGACCTGGAGGTGGAGATCATGGTCGCCTGTCCGCCGGTCGCCAGCAGCAGCCATCAGGGCGTCGATCTCGTGCCAGACCCTCAGCCTTCTGACGGCTGAGGACGAAGCCTCCGTAGCTCGCCGCCGCAAGGGTCCTCCACTACACGCCGAAATAGCGGGCGTCCGGGTGGTGGAACACAAGCGCAGACACGGTGGCCTCCGGGTCCATCATGTCGCCCTCGGTGAGTTCGACGCCGATGTCGGAAAAAGCTGACGCTGGCCCGCAAGGTCGGGGCAGGCGGGGTAGCCGAAGGAGTAGCGCTTGCCGCGGTACTTCGCGGCCAGACGCTCGCGGGGCGTCAACTCGGGCGGGTCGGGGAAGCCGAGTTCGGCGCGGAGGCGCTGGTGCAGCAGCTCGGCCGCGGCTTCGGCCGTCTCGAGGGCCAGCGCCGCATAGGCGTGGCTCTTCAGGTACTCGCCTTCGCGCTTGAAGCGCTCCGCCGTATCGCGGACGCCGGCGCCCGCGGTGACGACGAAGAGCGCCACGTGATCGCCCGCCGGCAGCACGTAGTCGGCGAGACATAGACCGTCCTCGCGAGGCTGCCGGGGCAGGACCCACTCGGCCGCGACGCTCTGCGCGCCGCCTTCGCCCGGTGCAGACAGGACCAACCGGTTGCCCTCAGCCCGAGCCGGGAAGAACCGCCACACGCCGCGCACCGCCATCTCGTCGCGGGCGAAGTCCTTGAGTTCCTCGACCACGGCCTCGACCTTGTGCAGCTTCGAATCGCCGGCTTCACGCAGACGCTCCACGGAGCCCTTGAGGCCCAGATGCTTGGCGTAGAGCATCTGCTGGTTCAGGTGGGGCCAGACCTCGTCGAGGTCGAAGCGCTCGGCGCGCCGCTCGAGATGGGGAGGCCGGGGCGCCGGAACGTCCGTGCGGACGGTCGTACTGCGGCGCTCCGTCGCCGGCACCGCCCGGGCCCTGGTCCGGGCCCGGAACGCGGCCGCGTCCCGCTCGCGCAGCGACTCGACTTCCTCCAGCAGAGCCCCCCTTCGACCCTTGTCGCACAGACGCTCGATCAGGTCGAGACCCGCGTAGGTGCAGACGCCGCCGTACTCGGGGGCGATCCGGCCATGGGTGAACCGCCGCGTCAGCGCCGCTCCTCCGACGACGAGGTCCGTATCGATGCCGGCGGCAGCGAAGTCGCCGGCGGTGGCCACCATCTGCTGGGCGCTCTTGACCAGGAGCCCCGAGAGGCCGATCACGTCGGGTTCGTGCTTGCGCGCGGCCTGGATCAACTGTTCGCTCGGCACTTTGATCCCGAGGTTCACGACCTCGAAGCCGTTGTTCGTCAGGATGATGTCGACCAGGTTCTTGCCGATGTCGTGGACGTCGCCCTTCACCGTGGCCAGGATGATCCGGCCGCGGGTCATGCCCTCCATCCGCTCCATGTGCGGCTCGAGGTGATCGACGGCCGCCTTCATCACCTCGGCGCTCTGCAGCACCTCGGCCACGATCAGCTCGTTGTCGTTGAACAGCCGTCCGACCTCCGCCATCCCGGTCATCAGCGGCCCGTTGATGATGTCGAGCGGGTCCGGCCAGCGCGGGTCCGCCAGCGCCGCGTCCAGGTCCGCGCGCAGCCCCTCCTTGCTGCCCTCGACCACCGACCGCGCCAGTCGCTCGGGCAGGGGCAGCAGATCGCGCGGCGCCCGTTCCTGCCAACCCTTCCGCTCCCGAAACGCGGCGGTAAAGGCCTCGACCGCGCGCTGCCCCGCCTCCACATCGCCGGGCCGCAGATCGAGCAGCGCGTCGGCAAGCACCCGTTCCGCCACCGGAATCTCGGCGTAGCGGGCAAGCCCCTGGGTGTTGACGATCGCCGCATCGAGGCCGGCTTGCGTGCAACGGTAGAGGAAGACCGCGTTCAGCACCTCCCGCCCCGCGAGCGGCAGGCCGAAGCTCACGTTCGAGATGCCCAGGATCGTCCGCGTGCCCGGGAACGCCTCGCGCACCGCGCGCACCCCTTCGATCGTCGCCTTTGCCGAGCCGAGGTAGGCCTCGTCGCCGGTGCCGCAGGGAAAGACCAGAGGATCCCACCAGATGTCCTGGGGTTCCAGTCCCCACGCCGAGGTCAGCAGGTCGTAGCTGCGCTCGGCGACCTCCAGCTTGCGCTCCACCGACACCGCCATGCCCTGCTCGTCGATCAGGCCGACGATCACCGCGCAACCGAACTCCGTGGCGAGCGGCACCACCTGCTCGAAGCGCTCGGTCCCGTCCTCCAGGTTGATCGAGTTGAGGATCGAGCGCCCCTGGCACCAGGTCAGCGCGCGCGCCATTACCTCGTGGTCCGTGCTGTCGATCATCAGCGGCACCTTGACCCGGCGCACCAGGCGCTCCAGGAACCGCTCCATGTCGTCCACCTCGTCGCGCTCCGGGTCCTGGAGGCAGATGTCGACCACCTGGGCACCGTTCTTGACCTGTGCGCGACCAACCTCGGCCGCCGCCTCGTACTCGCCCTCGCGGATCAGCCGCTTGAACTTGCGGCTGCCGAGCACGTTCGTGCGCTCGCCCACCAGGAGCGGCCGGTTGTCCTCGGTCAGTTCCGCCGCGTCCAGGCCCGAAACCAGACAGCGCCCGTGATCGGGCGGCCGTCGTGGGGCGCTGCCGCGGACCAGGTCGCTGAACGTCTCGATGTGGGCCGCGGTCGTGCCGCAGCAGCCGCCGACCAGGTTGAGCCAGCCGTGATCGAGAAAGCGGGAGAAGACGGCCCGGAAGTCCTCGGGAGTCTGGGTGTAGAGGCCGTCCTCGTCCGGCAGCCCGGCGTTCGGGACGCACGCCACCCGCGTGCGGCAGATCTCGGACAGCGCCCGAAGATGGTCGAACATCTGGTCGGGGCCGGTGGCGCAGTTCAGGCCCACGTACAGGAGATCGCGGCGGTCCCGGTGCAGGAGCGACGCCGCCAGCGCCTCGATCTCCTGGCCTCCGAGCATCGTCCCCATCGTCTCGATCGTCACCGAGACCGCGACCGGCAACCTCCAGCCCAACTGCTCGAACGCGCGCTCGATCCCGATCAGTCCCGCCTTCACGTTGCGCGTGTCCTGGCAGGTCTCGAGCAGCAGGTAGTCGGCGCCACCGGAGGCCAGACCCAGCGCCTGGGTGAAGTAGTCGTCCCGCAGTTGCTCGAAGGTGACGCCGCCGGTCACCGAGATCGCCTTTGTCGTCGGCCCCATCGAGCCGCAGACGAAGCGCTCCGGGCCGGCTTCGGCGCAGGCCTGCCGCGCCAGTTCGGCGGCGCGCCGGTTCAGTTCTAGAGCGCGCTCCTGCAGGCCGTACTCGGCCAGCACGAGAGGCGTGCCGCCGAAGGTGTTCGTCTCCACGATGTCGGCGCCGGCCTGCAGATAGGAGCGGTGGACGTCGAGCACGACATCGGGCCGCGTCGCCACTAGGATCTCGTTGCAGCCCTCGAGTTCGGCGCCCCCGAAATCCACAGCAGACAGGTTCGCCGCCTGGAATGCCGTGCCGGTGGCCCCGTCGAGGACCAGGATGCGGTGCTCGAGGGCAGCGACAAGGGAGCGCTCGCGGGAGGCGCGGTCCTGCGGTGGTGTGTTCACTTCGTTGGTTCCGGTAGCTGGTCGGTTTGCCGGAATGGGACGCTACTACCGTCGCTGCCGCGGCCTGATTCCCATCGCGAGCACCGCGCCGCCGACGACGCCGATCGCATCGGCGACGAGGTCCGTCCACTCCCCCGCCCGGTAGCCGAGCAGCATCTGGCAGAGCTCGATCGCGCCGCCGTAGGCCACCGCACCCAGCGCCGCAAGAAGCACGCCGCGGATGCGGCCGGCGCGGGCCGGCTGCCGGCACCAGACCCAGGCCAGCCCCGCGAAGAGAACCGCATGGACGATCTTGTCCCAGGGCAGTTCCGCGGCCGCCCGGCGGGCATCGCCTCCGAGCAGACCCGCAAGCCACCGCAGGCCGCGCTCCAGCGTGTCGGCGAAGGCGGACGCCGGCAGGAGCAGGAACAACGCGACCACCGCCGCGACAACCACGGATAGCAGTCGCCACCTGAGCGCGAAGCGCCGCGGAGGGGAGTCAGCGCGGTCCGACGAACCCCTCCTTCTCGAGGTGGAGGATGACTTGCTGCGCAGCCTCCTCGGCAGTGATGTCCGTCGTGTCGATGACCAGGTCCGGGTTCTCCGGCACTTCATAGGGGTCCGAGATGCCGGTGAACGAGTCGATCAGCCCGGCCCTGGCCTTGGCATAGAGACCCTTGACGTCGCGTTCCTCGCACACCTCGAGCGGCGTCGCGACGTGGACCAGAATGTAGCCGCCGACATCCTCGATCATCTCGCGCACGTCCTGGCGGACACTCTCGTAGGGAGCGATCGGCGCGCAGATGGCGACGCCGCCGTTCTTCGTGATCTCGGAAGCGACGAACCCGATCCGCCGGATGTTGATGTCGCGGTGTTCCCGGGAGAACCCGAGTTCCGACGACAGGTTGGTCCGCACGATGTCGCCGTCGAGCAGGGTCACCGGACGGCCGCCGGCTTCCAGAAACTTGACCAGGAGGACGTTCGCGATCGTCGACTTGCCGGCGCCGGAAAGGCCGGTGAAGAACACCGTGAA
>JAGWAG010000157.1:8377-11029 GCA_021296535.1 Acidobacteriota bacterium
CGCTCTCCTTCCTTCACGGCGTCCACCGGCTCGTAGGAGTCGCGGTCCTCGACGTAGACCATCATCCGGAAGGGGACCATCTTCACGCCGAGTTCGGCCTCGTGCTCGACCATCAGCTCCTGCGCGTCGTAGGGGCCGTAGAAGGGCTGGCCGGAGGAGTCGACCCCGGGACCCGCATGGTCGCGACCGACGATCAGGTGGGTGCAACCGTAGTTCTTGCGGATCAGGGCATGCCAGAGCGCCTCGCGCGGTCCCGCCATGCGCATGGCGAGCGGCAGGAGCGCGAGTTCCGCCGTGTGGCGCGGGTAGTGGGCCAGAATCCGGCGGTAGCAGCGGACCCGCGTGTAGTGATCCAGATCGCCCGGCTTCGTCATGCCGACGACCGGGTGGATCAGCAGGTTCGCCTCCAGCTCCCGGGCCGCCCGCAGGGTCAGCTCGAAGTGCGCCCGGTGCATCGGGTTGCGGGTCTGGAATGCCACCGCCGTCTTCCAACCGAGTTGCGCGAAGCGGCGGTGCAACTGCTCCGGCGTCTTCCGCAGGCCCGGGAAGTCGTAGTGCTTCGGCAGTTGGACTCCCTCGATCCTGCCCCCCACGGACACGGTGTTCGTCCGCTGGTAGAGATGGGCCACGCCGGGGTGGGCCTGGTCGAGGGTTCCGTAGACGAGTTCCGCCTCCTTGCGGCGGTCGTGCTCCCAGATGTCATCCACCGTGAGCACGGCCAGCATGAGCCCTTCGGGATCGCGCAGGACAAGCTTCGAACCCGTTTCCAGGCCGTCGGCCGCTTCCGCCGTGACGTCAAGCGTGATCGGAATCGGCCACAGCGCCCCCGAGGGCAGGCGCATCGTCTCGCACACGCTGTCGAATGCGGCCCGGTTCATGAACCCGTCGAGCGGCGCGAACCCTCCGCAGAGAAGGAGTTCCAGATCGCAGATCTGGCGGGGCGTCAGCGTCCACGAGGGCCACTCGCGCGATCCCTCCCGCAGTTCGGTCAGGTGTTGGGGGGCGGCGATCAGAGGCTGCGGCGAGCCGCTACGCCGCGCCACCTGCGGCTCGGTCATTATCTGCTCCGTCGACGTCGTCGTAGTGCGGCCCAGCAGCGCCGGCCGGCCCGGCACTCTAGCAGGCAAGTAGCATCGGCGCCCGGGGAGGAACCATGGTCTGGGAACGAGAGATCGAGGAGCTGAGGCGACGCCGCGAGTTCGCCCAACAGATGGGCGGCGAAGCCGGCATCGCGGAGCAGCACCGTCGCGGCAAGCTGACGATCCGGGAACGTATCGAGCTGCTGACCGACGAGGGCTCGTTCCAGGAGATCGGCGAACTCGCCGGCGTGGCCACCTACGACGGCAACGAGCTCCAGGACGTACGACCCTCGAACAGGGTCATCGGGCTCGCCCGCCTGGCTGACCGCAAGGTGGTTCTCAACGGCGGCGACTTCACCGTGCGCGGCGGGGCCTCCGACGCGTCGATAGGCGACAAGAGCGGCCACGCGCAGAAGCTGGCGCTCGGCTGGCGCCTGCCGTACGTGCGGCTCCTCGACTCCACCGGCGGCAGCGTGAAGACCTTCGAGAAGATCGGACGGACCTACATCCCGACCAACCCCGCTACTCCGGGCATCGAGGACCTGCTGTGCAGGGTGCCGGTCGTGGCCGGCGTGCTGGGTTCAGTGGCCGGGCTGCCCGCGGTGGAGGCTTGCCTCGCCCACTTCAACGTGATGGTCAGGGGAACCAGCCAGGTGTTCCCGGGCGGGCCCCCCGTCGTCAAGGCCGCGCTCGGCATCGACATCACGAAGGAAGATCTCGGCGACGAGCGCACGCAGGTGTTCGGCAGCGGCGTGATCGACAATCTCGCCGAGTCCGAGGAAGAGGCGTTCGCGATGCTCAAGCAGTTCCTCAGCTACCTGCCCGACAACGTCTGGCAGATGCCGCCGCGCGGCGACACGCACGACGACCCGGGGCGCCGCGAGCCGTCGCTCCTGTCCGCCATTCCCCGCGAGAAGAACAAGGCCTACGACCCGAGAGCTGTCCTCGACGCGGTTCTCGACCGCGACTCGTTCTTCGAGATCACGCCGCACTACGGGCGCTCCCGGATCGTCGGACTCGCCCGCGTGGGCGGCCATCCGGTCGGCACGATGATCAACAACCCGAGCTACCTCGGCGGCTCGATGAACGTAGCCGCCGGCACGAAGGTGATCCGCTTCCTGCAGCTCTGCGACACCTTCCATCTGCCGATGGTCTACTTCGCCGACGAGCCCGGGTTCATGGTCGGCCCCGAGCAGCAGCGCCAGGGGATCGTCCGCGCCGGCGCGAAGATGCTCTGCGCGACGCTCAGGACGCGCATGCCGTGGCTCACGATCATCATCCGGCAGCTCTACGGCGTCGCCGGCCAGTGCCACGACCGCCCGAGCGGCATGTTCCGGCGCGTCGCCTGGCCGTCCGGCCACTGGGGCTCCATGCACATCTCCGGCGGCGTGACCGCCGCCTACCGGCGCATCATCCGGGAGTCCGACGACCCCGCGGCCAAGCAGAAGGAGATCGAGGACCGCCTGGAGGCCCTGGCGTCGCCGTTTCGCACCGCCGAAGCGTTCAACATCGAGGAGATCATCGATCCCCGCGAGACCCGGCCGATGGTCTGCGACTTCATCGACACCGCCCA
>JAGWAG010000158.1 GCA_021296535.1 Acidobacteriota bacterium
TGGCGGCTCGGCCTCGCGGCCGCCGCGGTGATGGGCTTCGCCGGCTCGACGGTGCCGGCCCAGGAGCGGGTCGACTTCACGGAGCTTCGGAGGCGCATGGTGCGCGACACGATTGCGGAGCCCCGCGACGGCCGGCCGCCGGTGCTCGACGTCCGGGTCACTTCCGCGATGGAGAAGGTGGAGCGCCACCTGTTCGTGCCAGAGGAGATCCGCGAGTGGGCGTACCGGGACTCGCCGCTTCGGATCGGCTGGCAGCAGACGATTTCGCAGCCATACATCGTGGCGCTGATGACCGAACTCGCCGAGCCCGACCCGGAGGACAGGGTGCTAGAGATCGGTACCGGCTCGGGTTACCAGGCTGCGGTACTGGCCGAGATCGTGGATCACGTATTCACGATCGAGATCGTGGAGCCCCTCGGTCTGCGGGCGGCGGCCGCGCTCGATGCGGCCGGGTATGGGAACGTGACGACCCGGATCGGCGACGGCTACGCCGGTTGGCCCGAGCAGGCGCCGTTCGACGCAATCGTGGTCACCGCTGCGCCGGACCACGTGCCACAGCCGCTGATCGACCAGTTGGCGACGGGCGGTCGGCTGGTGCTGCCGGTGGGCCCGGTGGGCGGCCGTCAGGAACTCCAGGTGCTGGAGAAACAGGCCGACGGCGAGGTGGAGCGGACCCGGGTGATTCCGGTGCGATTCGTGCCGCTGACGCGGAATCGCTGAACGTCCGGCTCCAGGGCCGCTACAGCGGCACTTCTTCGCCCTGGCCTTCGATCACGAGTCCCAGCGTGACATCGCCCAGGGGCACCGCCAGGGTGGGCTGGCCGAGGTCGTTCCAGAACATCGTGGCGCTCTCCGCGCCGTCGTAGTTCTGGAACAGGGCCATCGTCATCGGGTGAGTCGCGCCCTCGATGATCGTGTTGCTGGCTTCGACCAGGGGTTCCTGCTCGGGCACGCCGTAGGGATCGAAGTTGTCGAGTGCTATGGGAATGAGCAGCAGGAAGTCGCGGAACCAGGTCTGCCCGGTGTGATCGCCGTCGGCCGGCTGCACCGCGTAGCGGAGAGTGTAGGTGCCCGGCGGCACGATCTGGGCCTTGTACGTGCTCCAGGGACCGGTCGTGCGCACGACCCCGACCAGTCCGCCGGGCGGCAGGGTGGGGTACTCCACACCGAGTTCGGCTGAAGGGTCCTGCATCGGCAGTGCCGGCGGGAACCAGAACTCGACCGGCTCGCCTTCGTCCCGGACCACCCGGTAGCCGGCCGGATCGAGCAGTGGCGAGAGCCAGTCCGGCAGATCGGGCGGCAGGCCGTCGGTGCGCTCCATCGTCGGGTCGGCGCCGAGGGGCGCCGCGAGCAGGAGCGCTGCCAGGAGCAGGCCCATCGGATGCGGGCCGGCTGCCCGCGCCGGCGCGCTCACTCGAAGTTGATCAGGTAGTAGCGGAAATCCTCAGGATCCACCTCGTCCAGCATCAGGAGGTACTGGAGCAACGGCTCTACGTCGGCCTCCGAGATCCGGATCTCGCCGAAGAGCGGGTCGACGCCCTCCTGTTCGGCGCGGGCCGCCTCGGCCAGCTCCATGTGACCCTGGAGCACCTCCTCGAGCGTCGCGGCGCTGCCGTCGTGGAGGTACGGGTCGGTGCGCGGCAGGTTCCTGAGCGGAGGCGTCTTGAAGTTGCCGCTGCCGGTGCCGTGGAGCGAGTAGTCACTGAACGTGGGCGGCACGTGGCAGCGGACGCAGTTTCCCACCGACTCCACGTCGAACACGCGGAAGAAGGTCTTGAAGCCTTCGTAGGCCGTCTCGGTGAACCCCTCCGGCCGCCGGATCAGATTCCGCCCTTCCTGGTTGAAGATCCGGCTCTCGATGCTCGCCGCGTAGTTCAACATGTCTTCGTCGGCGTTCGGTTGCTTGCGGAAGCGGTTCTGCTCGGTGAACGCGTCCCAGCGCGAGGTCATCGAGAAGTCGATCGTGCGCGTGTAGTCGGCCAGGGCGCGGGCGGCCGCCGCTGCGACTTCCTCCCGCTCGAGCGACTCCAGATCGAGGCCGTAGACCTCCTGGAACTGCTCGATGTACGGCACGCCCGAGATCGCGTTGTGGCCCTCGTCGAGCAGTACGTAGGCGGCGTTGTCGATCGCCTCGGCGCGGGCTCCGGGCTTCCAGCCGTACTGCTTGCCGATCAACTTCTCGAGGATCATGTCCTCCATCGAGTCCCAGGCGCCGTCCCAGCCGAACACGTCCGCCCGGAAGACGCCGGCCAGCGTCTGGGCGTTGCGATCGGTCGTTTCGCGACCCGCGGTCAGGCTGGTCGGGGTGTGGTCGGCGTAGAAGCGCTCCCCCTTGCCTGCCACCGATTCGCCGAGGCCGTGGCACACGGAGCAGGCGATCGCGTAGTCGGTGCCCTGGTTGTTGAACAGAAGTTCGGCGAACAGCGAGTCCTTCCGGCGGATCCTGCGCGGCTGCGGTTGCCCCGAACAGGAGTGCCAGTACGATCGGCGGAGCTGCCGAACAGGCCACCTTGGTTCCCTTCATGATCGTCCTCCGGTTGCCGGCCAGTTCATTAGATGTGGAGAATAGACGATCGACCTAGTGGCACACTATGCCGCCATGACGAGCCCCGGTGCGGTCCCCTGGACGGAACTCGACACGGTCTTCTTCGACGCGGGCAACACGTTTCTGTCGATGGACTTCGACCGGCTCGCCGCGGCTGCGGCCGATTTGGGCTTCGTCTTCTCCGGGAGTGAGTTGGAGCGTGCGGAAGCAGCGGCCCGCCCGGCGATCTCGGCGGCGCTCGCCGAGGGGAGGTCCACCGAGGGCGGCTCCGCTTTCCGTCTGTACCTGGAGGAGATGCTGCGCTATCTGCCGTCATCCCGCCGTGACGGGGTCGAACTCGCGTCGGTGACCAGCTCGCTGGCGGATCGGCTCTTCTCGCCCGGCCGGAACGACCTGCTGTGGAACCGCCGGCTGCCGGGCCGACGGGAAGCGCTGGAGCGCATCCGGGCTCTCGGCTATCGCATGGCCGTGGTCAGCAACTCCGACGGCACGATGCGGCGAACCGTTTCGCGGATCGGGTTCGCTCATCTCTTCGACGGTCTGATCGACTCGACCGTCGTCGGCTTCGAGAAGCCCGATCCGCGGATCTTCGATGTCGCTCTCGACACGATCGGCGCCCGGGCGGAGCGCACCGTCCACGTTGGCGACCTCTATGCGGCCGACGTCGTGGGCGCCCGTGCAGCCGGAGTTCACGCCGTTCTGCTCGACCCATGGGCCGACTGGCCGGAGGTCGACTGCCCCAAGGTGGCCGACCTGACCGAGCTGGCCGCTCTGCTTCCAGGGCCACGGCGCCGTGGCTAGGGGGAGAGGCGCTTCCAGTACTCGTCGTCGGCGTCCCTGGCCAGGCTCAGGCCGCCGTCGGAGCCGACGAAGACGGCGCACGCGGCCGCCTCCGAGTTCGCCGAGGGCGTGCTGCAGTTCGGCGCCGAGGCCCCGGATCAGTCCGGAGCCGCCGGTGAGGATCACGTTGTTGCGAATGCGGCTCTGGTACTCGGGTTCGACCCGGGCGATCAGGTCGAGCAAGGTCTCGCGCAGCGGCTCCAGCAGGCTTTCACAGGCGCGACGCATCGGTTCCGTGATGTCGATTCGGGTCGGCTTGCCGCTCACCGGCACGTCTACGACGACCGGGGCGCTCTCGCCGACGAAGGAGTGGCGTTCCTTCCAAGCCCGCACCATGTGGATGGACACGGAGGCGTCGGGATAGCGCTCCTCGATCAGGCCGTGGAGGTGGCGGTCCACCGCGTCCCCGGCGGCGCTCAAGGTGCGTTGATCGTCCTCGGTCGGGAAGCGGCCCATCAGGACGCAGAAGTCCGTCGTGCCGGCGCCGATGTCGACGACCATCGTGTGAACCAGGGAATCCAGCCCGTAGGCGACGGCGAACGGCTCGGAGACGATCATCGTGCTCGCGACCTGGCCGGCGAGGATTCGGCGCAGGTTCTGGCGGTTGACCCTGAGGGTCTCCGCGGGAACGCCGACGACGGCGTGGATCGCGGGTGCCGTGCTCGACCCGGCGGGGACCGCCAGCTCCAGGAGCCTGCGGACGAGCTCGCGCACCGCCTTCTCGTCCTGGTCCGACCCCTCCTTGATCAGGCCCCGCTCCAGCGGCCGGCGGAGGTTGAGCATGGGGCGGTGTTCCAGCGCTTCGGCGCCGACCAGCACGTCGCGCCCGAGGACCTTCCTCGCCACCATGTCCCGGGGCCAGCCGACGTAGCTCTGCACCATGTGTCGCTGGCCGTTCGCCGCCGAGATCGAGCTCCGCGACGTCCCCAGGTCGATGCCGACCTTGAGGACTTCGCTGTCGGACGTGGTGCTGTTCACGGTTCTTCCTCGGCCTCGAAAGGCGCGGAGCTTACCGTTGCCTCCGCCTCCCCCTCCGCCGGCGACTCGGCCGGCGGGAGAAGCGAGCCGGCGTAGCTTCGGATGCCTGCGCCGAGGGCTTCGGCGATCGACTGGAGGTGTTCGCCGTCGCGCAGCCGCTCGATCTCGCCGGCGTCCGAGAGGCAGGACACTTCGGCCAGGATGGCCGGCATCTCGGCGTCGATCAGGACGACGAATGGCGCCGACTTCACGCCGCGATTCCGTAGTTCCGGGTTCACTGCCCGCAGTTTCTCGAACAGGGCGTCCTGGACCGCGTTGGCGAGAGCACGGCTCTCGTCCTGCATCTCTTGCGCGTAGACGCCGTCCAGAAGGCTCCTCAGGTCGGCCAGAGAGTAGCCGTGCACCTCGGCGTTCTCCCGCTCGGCGAGCGCGGTGAGCTCGGGGTCGTCGGTTGGGCCCAGGTAGTAGGTCTCGACGCCGCAGGTCTGGTTCCGGGGCAGCCAGTTCACGTGAATCGAGACGAACAGGTCGGCGCCGGCCCGGTTGGCGATGCCGGACCGCTGGTCGAGTTCGACGTCGATGTCCGCCTCGCGGGTCATCGCGACCCGGTACCGGTCGGACAGCAACTCGCGGACGCGGACGGCGATGTCGAGCGCGAGCTCCTTCTCGGTCAGGCCGCCGGCCACCGTGCCGGAAGCGGATCCGCCGTGACCCGGATCGAGCACGATCCTCCTGACGGGCAGCGGGAAGACGCTGAGGTCGAGAGACTCCGGCAGCTCGGTGAAACGGACTTCGGGCTCCGGCGGTACCGCCTCTGCGAGAGGCTCGGTCTGGGTGGTCTCCTCCGGGCGTTGAAGTTCCAGGTAGCCGAGTCCGGCGGCGGCGGCGATCGGCGCCAGGAGGAGCAGGCTCCAGAGTGGAAAACGGCGTCGTCGGATGCGCCTCCGGTGGTCGCGCTCGGCGGAATCAGGGCCCTTCCGGCCAAGTTCGGCCTCGTTCTCTCGCACCGCGGCTTCGATCAGGTCGAGCCTGAGCTGCCGGTCGGCGCGGCAGATGACGGTAGCCGATGGGCGGCCCTAGTAGCATCGCCGGATGCTGCGGTCGCTCCCGCTGATCTCCACTTCGATCCTCTGGTTCGGTTGCAGCTCCGTCGGCGTGCCGCCCGACCTCGAGGCGCCGGCGCCGGCCGAGTACGGCGGCGCGGCGGACACGGCTGCGGCGGCGGCCGGCGCCCCGGAAGTCGAGGCGGACTGGTGGCGCGACTTTGATGATCCGCTGCTCTCGCAGTTGGTCGTCGAGGGTCTGGAGCACAACGCCAGCCTGCGCGCGGCGGCCGCGAACGTGGAGACGGCGTTCGCGCAGGCCCGGCTCGACGGCGCGGCTCGGCGACCCGAGCTGGAGGCGGCGCTCGACCCCGGCCGGCGCAAGCAGAACACGGCCCAGAGCGGGTTGACCGAGGCGATCCCGATCCCGATCCCGGGCTTCGAGCCCGGCGGCGTCCGCAGCTTCGCCTTCACCAGCTACGGATTGTCCCTGAACGTGAGTTGGGAGGTCGACCTGTGGGGCCGGCTCGGCGCCCTCACCGCTGCGTCGCTGGCCGAGGCGGCCGCCGGCGAGGCGGACTTCGAAGGCGCCCGCCTCTCGATCGCCGGCCAGGTCGCGAAGGTGTACTTCGGCGTCGTCGAGGCCACGCAGCAGGTGAAACTCCTCGAGCGCACCCTGGCGAGCCGCGAGCGGACGCGTGACCGGGTCGGGGCGCGCTACCGGCGGGGCGTGGCGACCGCGCTCGAAGTGCGGCAGGCCCGGACCCAGATCGCTACCGTCGAGGCCTCGCTGGCGGCACAGAGGCGGGCGCTCGACGGGCTGCGCCGGCAGATGGAGGTCCTGCTCGGCCGCTATCCGGCGGGCGAGATCGAGGCGGCCGCGGGCCTTCCCGATCTGCCGCCGCTGCCCGAGACCGGTGTGCCGGCCGACCTGCTGGCGCGCCGCCCGGATCTGCGAGCGGCGGAGTACCGTGCGATCGCTTCGTCGCAGCGGATACGGGCTGCCCGGCGTTCTCTCTACCCGACCTTCCGACTCGACGGCTCGTCCGGCACGTCGAGTGGTGCTTTGAGCGATCTGGTGGATGGCGACTTCTCGGTCTGGAGTCTCGCGGCCGGACTGCTGCAGCCCCTGCTTTCGGGCGGCCGCCTCCGGGCCGGCCTGGACCTGGTCACAGCCGGTCTCGACGCGGCGGAGACGAACTGGCTGCAGACGGCGCTCGCGGCCTTCGCCGAGGTGGAGTCGGGTCTCGTGGCGGAGAGGATGCTGGCTGAGCGGACGGGGGCGCTGGAACGGGCGGCTGCCGAGAGCCGTGAGGCGGAACGACTGGCCGAGGGTCGCTACAGGCAGGGTCTGGTCGGCTATCTGCAGGTGCTCGACAGTCAGCGGACGTCGTTTCAGTCGGAGAGCCAGTTGCTCGCCGCCCGCCGGGAGCAACTCGACTCGCGGACGGACCTGATCCTGGCGTTGGGTGGAGGCGTCTATCCGGAACCCGTCGCGGCGGCCGCCGCCACGGGCGGCGGAGGCTAGATGTGCTGAAGTGGATTCTGCCCATCGCGATCGTGCTGCTCGCCGTCTTGATCGTCGTGGCCCTTGTCTCGTCGCGGCCGGCGGTGGAGACAGCGCCGCGTCAGGTCGCGCCGCCTCCGGTCCGGGTCGTGGCCGTGGAGCCGACATCAGTCGAACTGAGGGTGCGTTCACAGGGATCGGTGGTCCCGGCGACCGAGGCGGACCTGGTGTCGGAGGTCGCCGGCAACATCGTCTGGGTGGCGGAGAGTTTCGAGGTCGGCGGCTTCTTCGACACGGGCGACGTGCTGCTGCGCCTGGACCGCCGCGACTACGAACTGGCGGTCGCGAGCGCCCGGGCGTCCGTGGCCCAGGCCCGAGTCGCGCAGACACGCGAGGAGGCGGAGGCCGAAGTCGCGCGGGAGGAGTGGGAGGATCTCGGAGAGCCTGGCGAACCCGGACCCCTGGTGCTCCGCGAGCCCCAGTTGGACGAGGCGAGGGCTCGCGTCGAGGCCGCGCTGGCCAACCAGGCGCGCGCCGAGCTGGATCTTTCGCGAACGGCGATCCGGGCGCCGTTCGCGGGCCGGCTGCGCGCCAAGCGGGTCGACCGGGGCGAGTTCGTGAACCGCGGCATGCCTCTGGCAACGATCTACTCCGTCGACGCTGCGGAGGTCACGCTGCCGGTACCGGACTCGGAACTCGCCTTCCTCGACCTGCCGTTGGGCGCGGAACTGCGAGGCGCCGGGCCGCGGGTCGTGTTGCAGGCGCGGTTCGCCGGCGGGCTGCATGAGTGGGAGGCCCGGATTGTTCGCGTCGGCGGGGAGATCGACCCGGCGACGCGCATGGTCAACCTGATCGCCCGCGTGGAGGACCCGTACCGGGCGATGGGGGATCGCCCGCCGTTGTCCGTGGGCCTGTTCGTCGACGCGGAGGTCGTCGGGCGTTCGGTCGACTCGGTGTTCGAGGTGCCTCGCGGCGCGCTGGTCGGAGCGGACCGGGTGTGGCTGGTGGAGGACGACCGATTGACCCAGCGTCAGGTAGGGATTCTGCGTTCGGACCCGGATGTCGCGGTCGTTTTGGACGGCCTGACGAGCGGTGACCTGATCAGTCTGACGATTCTCGAAACGGCAGTTGACGGCATGCTGGTGACGCCTGAGGCGGTCGTCGCGCCCGAGCGCCAGCCCGAGCTCGGGTCTGCAGCGGAACCCGTGTCCGCGGCCGCTTTGCCGATTGCGACCGCGCCCTCTGAGACCGGCGCCGTGGCGCCGGCTAGTGGTCCCGCCGCCGGGTCGAAGACGGGGGCGTGCGCCCTCGCCGGCGTCGACGTGGAACGTGGCGCCGGGTTCGTCGACGTGCTGCTACGCACCGGCGGCGAGCCTGCCTACCGCACGTTCTGGCTGGACGATCCCCCTCGCTACGTGGTCGACCTCGCGGACTGCGTGGTGCGGGTCGGAGACACCTCGGTCGCGGTGGATCCGGTCGCTGACCGGGTCGCAGGCGGTTCGCCCGCGCGCTCGGTGCGTGTCGGCCAGTTCCAGGGCGGCGAGGACCCGGTTGCCCGCGTGGTCGTCGATGGCGCCTCCGCAGGTGGCGTGGAGCCGATCGCGGATCCCGCCGGACTGCGCCTGCGCCTGCACCTGCGCCGGAGCTCGCCATGAGGGGAGTGATCGGCTGGTTCGCCCGCAACGGTGTGGCGGCGAACCTGTTGATGCTCTTCATCGTCGTCTGGGGCGTGCTCGCCGTGATCGGCATGCCGATCGAGGTCTTCCCGAGCATGGAGACCCAGAGCGTCATGGTGACCGTGCCCTACCTGGGCGCCGCGCCGGAAGAGGTGGAACAGGGCGTCTGCCTGCGGGTCGAAGAGGCGGTGCAGGACCTCGAGGGTGTCGATACGGTCCGGTCCACGGCGGCTGAGGGAGTCGGCACCGTTGTCATCGAACTGGAGAGCGGCGCCGACACCCGCGAGGTGCTCGACGAAGTCAAGTCGAGGATCGACGCGATCACGACCTTTCCGGAAGAGACGGAGAAACCGATCATCCAGGAGGCGCTCATCCGGCGCCGCGTGATCACGGTGGCGGTGTACGGCGACGTCGAGGAACGGGCACTCAAGGCGGTCGCGGAGCAGGTGCGCGAGGGTCTTTCGGAACTCCCGGACATCACCCAGGTGGAACTCGATGCGGTGCGGCCCTACGAGATCTCGATCGAGGTCTCGGAGGACACGCTTCGGCAGTACGGCCTGACCTTCGACGAGGTCGTGCTGGCGGTCCGGCGATCCTCGCTCGATCTTCCCGGCGGCGCGGTGCGAGCCCGCGAGGGCGAGATCCTCTTGCGCACGATGGGCCAGGCGTACCGGGGCACGGAGTACCGGGACATCGTGCTGCGGGCGCGTCCGGACGGCAGCCGACTGGTCCTCGGCGACATTGCGGAGGTGACGGACGGCTTCGCCGAGACGGACGTGACGTCGCGCTTCGATGGTCAGCCCGTCGCCCTGGTCCAGGTCTACCGGGTGGGAGACCAGAGCGCCCTGCGGCTCGCGCGTCAGGTCAAGGGATTCGTGGCCGAACGATCGGCGGCGCTGCCGCCGGGCCTGTCGATGACCACCTGGCTCGACGACACGGTGCCGCTGCAGGACCGGCTGCGCGTGCTGCTCGAGAGTGGGCGACTGGGTCTCCTGCTCGTGTTCCTGGTGCTGGCCCTGTTCCTGAAGCTCCGGCTCGCCCTCTGGGTGTCGGTCGGCATCGCGGTCTCGTTCATGGGCGCGCTCGCCCTGCTTCCGTATGTCGACGTGACGATCAACGTGATGTCGCTGTTCGCCTTCATCCTGGTGCTCGGGATCGTCGTGGACGACGCGATCGTCGTGGGCGAGAACATCTACCGCCACTTCGAGATGGGGAAGCGCGGCATGCGTGCGGCCGTCGACGGTGCGCGCCAGGTGGCGACGCCGGTCACCTTTTCGATTCTGACCACCGTGGCTGCCTTTTCGCCGTTGATCTACTCGATTGAGGGCCCCTCGGCGGCGATCGCGCGGACGATTCCCCTGGTCGTCATCGGCTGCCTGGCCTTCTCGTTGATCGAGTCGATGCTCGTGCTGCCGAACCATCTCTCCCACCTGGCCCACCGGCACGGGGAAGGCCCGCGCCGGGGCATCCGCTGGGGTTGGTCCATCTTCCAGGGTTTCTTCAGCAATCGGATGAAGTGGGTGATCGAACGCGGCTACCGCCCGCTGATCGAACGGGCGCTCGAGTACCGGTACGCGACCGTGGCGATCGCGGTAGCGGTGTTCCTGATCACGGCCGGGTACATCGCTTCGGGTCGGATGAAGTTCGAGTTCTTCCCGGACGTCGAGGCGGACAACGCGGTCGTCCTGCTGACCATGCCCCAGGGGACGCCGGCGGAGACGACTCTCGCGGCGGTCACGCGCATCGAGGCGGCGGCCTTCGAACTCTCGGAGGAACTGCGGAGCGAGGGCCACGGCGAGGTGTTCCGCCACGTGATGGCGACCGTCGGCTCGCAACCCTACGCGGCGCTGGTGCAGCAGAGCGGGCCGACGGCCGCCTTTCAGGTGGCGGTCGCGGCGCCGCACCAGGGTGAGGTGAACGTTGAACTCCAGTCGTCCCGGGAGCGGACGATTCGGGCCACCGAGGTCGTTCGGCGGTGGCGCGACAAGGTGGGCATCGTGCCCGACGCGGTCCAGGTTGAGTACACGGCGAGTCTGGTCAGCTTCGGAGCGGCGGTCGACGTGGAACTCACGGGGACGAATCTCGACGAGCTGCGGGCGGTGGGGGAGGAGATCAAGGCTCGACTGGCCGACTACCCCGGTGTGTTCGACATCTCGGACTCCTTCCGTGCCGGCAAGCGGGAAATCCGGCTGGAGCTCGACCCGCGGGCGGAGTCCCTGGGCCTGAACCTCGAGGCCCTTGGCCGCCAGGTACGGCAGGGCTTCTACGGTGCCGAGGCGCAGCGGATTCAGCGCGGGCGCGACGACGTGCGGGTCATGGTGCGCTACCCGCTGGAGGAGCGGGAGACCCTGGCGTCGCTCGAGGACATGCGGATCCGGACGCCGACCGGGGCCGAGGTTCCGTTTTCGTTCGCCGGCCGTGCTGACTTCGGCCGCGGCTTCGCGACGATTCAACGGATCGACCGGCGGCGGGTGCTCAACATCACGGCCGATGTCGATCCGGCGGTCGTGACCGCGAACGAAGTCGTCGGCGACCTCCAGGCCAATGTGCTGCCCGAACTCCTGGCCGGCTACCCCGGGATCAACTCCTCGTTCGCGGGCGAACAGCAGGAGCAGCGTCAGACCTTCGAGGGGCTGTTCGAGGCACTCGGCGTGGCGCTGATCGTGATCTACGCCCTGCTGGCGATTCCGTTCCGGTCCTACCTCCAGCCGATGATCGTGATGAGCGCGATCCCTTTCGGCCTGATCGGCGCCGTGATGGGCCACCTGGTGGTCGGGATCAACCTGACCATGCTCTCGCTGCTCGGCCTGATCGCCCTGACCGGGGTCGTGGTCAACGACTCCCTGGTCATGGTCGACTTCATCAACCGCCGCGTGGCCGTGGGCATGGAGGTTCAGGAGGCGATCCGGGATGCCGGCGCCGCTCGCTTCCGCCCCATCGTCCTGACCTCGCTGACCACCTTCGTCGGCCTGCTGCCGCTGCTGCTGGAGCGGAGCTTCCAGGCCCAGTTCCTTGTCCCGATGGCCGTCTCGCTCGCCTTCGGCGTCCTGTTCGCGACGGCGATCACGCTGTTGCTCGTGCCGTCGCTCTACGCGATCCTGAACGACTTCCGTTCCCAGGTTGCCGTTCACGGTCGCAAGCCGCCGGAGGAGACGGAGGCCGACGGCGCGCTGGAGGGGGTGCTCGATGC
>JAGWAG010000159.1:0-427 GCA_021296535.1 Acidobacteriota bacterium
GCCCGATCCGGTTGCCCCCGTCGAGTAGCGAGTACTCGGAGTGGAGGTGGAGGTGGACGAAGTCCGTTGTCATGCTCGAGGGAGAGAGTCGGCGTCGCAGGCAATCGGGCTCAGGGCCTTCGCCGCGCGCTCGTGACGGCGCCTAGCTTCTCACCGCGGCGGCACCGGCGCAAGAGCAGTCAGGCACCTGAATCGGGTTGTCGCCGGCCGTTCCCGTCTAGATCTGTGTGGCCGCGGTCCCGAGGTCAGCGAAGAGGCCCCGGGCTTTGGTCCAGGCGCCGCTCTTGCCCCTGGCCGCGGTGCTTGTCGCCGCGCTTGTTGCCGAACGCCGCGGCTCCGAGCAGTTGGGTGTCCTCGACCCCGAACGGCCGGTCACCGCCGATGTCGCCGTTCCGGCGCTCGGCGCGGCGGCATGGCAACCCGTTCG
>JAGWAG010000159.1:525-1167 GCA_021296535.1 Acidobacteriota bacterium
CGGCCGGCGGGTTTCGGGACCGGATCGAGCCTGGCTTCGGCTGCGGGGGGCGTCGCATCCACCGCCGGAGCGGCTGCTCCGGGTGCGCGGGTACTTCAGCCGGCGTCAGTCGTACCGGAATCTGAACGTCTCCGAGCCGGGAGAATGGGGGTTGAACGTGAAGAGCCGGCGGCTGCTGACCGGCACGGGTGGAGCGTCAGGCCGGCTTCAGGGGGCTGCGCTGCGACTGCGGCACGGTCTCGTGGCCGCCGTGACATCGACCGACCGGCCGGGAGCGATTCTCGCCCAGGCCCTGGTGTTCGGCGATGGGCGCCGGGTGCCTCCGACCTGGAAGATGGGTCTGCGGCGTGCAGGCCTTTCCCACCTGCTCGCGGTCTCGGGCCTCCACGTGGGACTGATCCTGGGAGGTTTCTGGTGGCTGTTCGGCGGAATCTCGAATCGGTTGACCGCCTGGGGCGGCGTGTTTGTCCTCCTGCTCTACGGGTGCCTCGTCGGTCCGCGGCCGTCGCTGCTGCGAGCCGCGCTCATGGCCCTGCTCGTCATCCTGGCGCTGGTGCTCGAACGGCCGCCGCAGGCCCTGAACTCGCTCTGCGCGGCACTGATCGTCATTCTGTGTCTCGACCCGCAGGCCGCCTTCGATCT
>JAGWAG010000159.1:1288-10961 GCA_021296535.1 Acidobacteriota bacterium
CTCGCCACTCTGCCGGTCACCGCGGTCCGGATGGGCCTGCTGACGCCGCTGGCGCCGGCCCTCAACCTCCTGTTCGTACCCTGGACGGCATTGGTGCTGGGTGTTTCGCTGCTCTGGGTCGTTGTGGTTGCGGCAACCTCGCTACCGCTGGCCTGGCGGTTGGCCGAGCCCGCCGCGGGAGTGCTCCTCGGGGTGCTCGACCTGCTGGCCCAACCCTTTGCCTGGCTCGCGGAACTCCCTCCAGGGTCCTGGCTGGCGGCGCCGGTGAGCGTCGAAGCGGGCGCCGCGCTGACGCTGGCGCTTTGGCTTGGCGTCCTCCTGTCGGGAATCCGGCGAGGCGCCTACGCGCTGTCGCTGGTTCTCGTGTGCGCGCCGTCGCCGGCCGACCGCGAGCCGAGGCTGGTCATGCTGGACGTGGGTCAGGGGGAGGCGCTGTTGCTGCGGAGCGGTCAGCGCGGGCCGGTGATCCTGGTCGACGGCGGTGGTTTCCGTCAGGGCAACTTCGCGGAGGCGGCCCTGCTTCAGATCCTGGCTGCGGAAGGGGTGCGCCGGATCGACCTGGCCGTCCTGTCGCACGGGGACGCGGACCACTGCCAGGGCCTGCTTGAACTCACTCGGTACTTGCGGGTTGAACGCCTGTGGGCGGCTCGGGTGGAAACCCGGGATGGCTGCGGCCGGTCGCTGGCCGAACGACTGAAGGGGCGCGTGACGATGGTCGAGCGCGGTCACGTCGAGACGGTTGGCGCGTGGCGTCTCGAGGTCCACCATCCCGCTGCGGAACCGGGTGTTCACGGCAATTCGGCGTCGCTCGTGGTTCACGCGTGCTCCGAGGGGTCCTGCGTCCTGCTTACCGGCGACCTCGACCTCGCCGGTGAGAGGGAACTGCTGGCCTGGACCGGAAGCAGGGGCGGATCGCTTCGGAGTGACGTGCTCAAGGTTGCTCACCACGGCAGCCGGACGTCGACCGGGGCCGGGTTCCTCGACGCCGTCGACCCCCGGTTGGCGCTCGTGTCGGCCGGCCGACGCAATGCGTACGGCCACCCCTCGCCGGACGTGGTGGAACGGATCGAAACCCGCGGGGCGGGGGTTCTGCGCACGGATCGTCACGGACGGATCGAAGTCCGCTTCCGTCGCCATCCTTCCGGCGTTCGGCGCCCGGAGTACGAGGTCGCATCCTGGCCGCGCAGGGGCGTGGACTGACCGGAGTTCTTCACCGGGGCCGCAGCATCGTCGTGAAGAGGGACCCGGCTATCCTGCCCAGATGCGGGAACTCCCGTGGCAGGTGATCGCGGTCCTGGGCCCGACGGCGACCGGCAAGAGCGCGTTCGAGCTCGGCCGGAGGGGCTGTGGAGCGGAACTGATCAGCGCCGACGCGCTGCAGGCGTACCGCGGCTTCGACATCGGCACCGCCAAGCCCGGGCCGCGAGCGCGATCCCGGGTGCGTCACCACCTGGTCGATGTGCTCGAACCGCACCAGGCGTTCTCAGCCGGCGAGTTCGCGCGCAGGGCAGGGGCCGCGGTGGAGGAGATCGAGGGCCGCGATCGCCTCCCGTTGCTGGTGGGCGGCAGCGGCTTCTACCTTCGTGCGCTGTTCGAGGGTCTCGCTCCGGTGCCGCCGGTTCCGAGCGAGGTGCGCGCGGGTTTGCGGGGCGAGTTGCGGTCCGGCGGCCTCGAGCCGTTGCTCGAGGAGTTGCGTGGCGTTGACCCGGAGAGCGCGGCGGGGCTTTCCGCCGGCGACACCCAGCGCATCCTGCGGGCTCTGGAGGTGGTTCGCTTCACCGGCCGGACGCTTCCGGGCTGGCAGCGCGCGGGCTCGGAAGCGGCGCTCGACAGGCGTGTACTCAAGATTGGATTGACCCTGCCGAGACCCCTTCTGTACGATGCGATCAAGGCGCGGGCCGGACGCATGCTGGAGCGTGGATGGCTGGCCGAAGTGAAGCGCCTGCGGGAACGCGCCGAGTTTCGTGCCGGGGCTTCCTGGGCTGAGTTGCCGGCGTGTCAGGCCATCGGCTACCGGCAGTTTGCCGATCACCTGGATGGGAAGTCGACGCTGGAGCAGGCCTTGGAAGAGACGATCCGCGCCACTCGCCGTTACGCCAAGCGACAGGAGACATGGTTTCGCCGGGAGACGGACGTGTGCTGGATCGACATCTCCGGCAGGTCAGGAGTGAAGCGGGCGTTGCGGCGTATCGTCGAAGCCCAGGTCGAGGCCCGAACCGCGGCGCGGGCATCGGTGGCGCCGGCATGAACCCGGATGGCGCGATCCGCGCCACCCGCGACCCGGTCCGTGCGTCCGTCACTCGGGCGCACGGACGACACCGCCGCCGGGTCTGGTTGTCCGCTCCGGTCGCCGCGCTGCTGGGAGTCGCCGCCTGCGCGACGAGTTCGACCTTCGAAGCGCCCACGGAGCCTCCCATGGCCGAAGTCGACCCTGCCGTTCGAGCCTTCCTGCGCGACCCGTTGCTCGGGTACGGAGGGAGCATCCCGGAGCAGAGCCGGTACGAACTCCAGTCCGCGTCGAGGGCGCTCGGGCGCGGTGAGGTCCAGGTCGCACGGGCCGGCGCCGAAACCCTGCTCGCCATCGATCCGACCCTCGTGCCGGCCACCGTGCTGCTGGCGCAGACGCTCTTCGCGGCAGGGGAGCCCGCGCGGGTGGTCGAATTACTGAGGAAGCCTCTGGCCGGTCGACCCGACTACACCGCCGGTCAACTCGTCTTCGCGCGGTCCGCCGAACTGGTGGGCGACGCTGTCACTGGCTTCGACGCCTACCTCGGCATCGCGAAGCTCGACCGGGAGGCGGCGGCTCGGGCCCCGGCCCTGCGCGCCCGAGCGGTCGTGGAGCTGGGCGAACGTGTCGGTAGGGCGATCGGAGAAGGCCGGTTGGCGGAGGCAGGCACGGCGCTCGCGCTGCTGCGGACGTGGGCGGCGGATGAGACGGCGACGGTCGATCTGCGGCGACGTCTGGCGCGCGCGGGCGGCAACGCGGAGGAAGAGCTCGAGGCGACCCGGGTGCTGATCGCCGCCGGCGACAGGTCACTGGAGTTGCTGCAGCGGCAGGCGGCGCTCGAAGTCGAGACGGGTGACGCCCGCGTCGGTCTCGACCTCTATGAGCAGCTCGCCGAACGCCATCCGGACAATGTCGACATCGCGGGGGCGCTGACGGCGGCGCGGTTCACCTGGCGCACGAAGCTCCTGCCCGACCGGGTGGCGCGGCTGCTCGACGCCTCGAGCCTGTTGCGGGGCGACTTCGCGGCTCTGACGTATTGGCTCGTGGCTGGCGTACGGACCGGATCGGCTGGCGGTACCGTGATCGTCAGTGACATCGTGGAGCATCCACAGCGCAGGGAGATCGCCCGGGTGCTGAATCTGGGCCTCATGGCGCCGGTCGATCCGGCGGTGCGGCGGTTCGCTCCCAACGACTACATGCGGCGCGGCGCGGCGCTGGCCGCCCTGCTTCGCATGCCGGACCGGCTCGGCAGCGGCGCCGCCTGTGTCGGGGATGCCGGCGGTCAGGGGCCCGTGGACACGGAATCCGTCTGCGCGGCGGCGCTTCGTTGCCGGTTGATTTCCGAACCGGGGGAGTGCCGGCCCCAGGCGGCGATCTCGGGCCGCGAAGCCGCCGAGGCCCTGCGCCGGACCCTCCATCTGATCCAGTAGACCTCAGCCGCGGGGAGAACGCTCCATGACTTCATCCGTTCCATCCTCCATGACCGCTCTCGACCGCGAGAGGGCCGTCGTTCTCGTGATCGATATGCAAGGCCGGCTCGTCGACCTGATGCACCGGCCCCGGATGCTCATCGACGGCGCCTCCCGGTTGCTGCGGCTGGCCGGGATGTTCGACTTGCCGGTGATCGTGACCGAGCAGTACCCGCGGGGATTGGGTCCGACTCGCGAGGAACTCGACGGATCCCGAAGGCCGCCGCACCCGGAGGGTCGAGAAGGACTCGTTCGGTTGCTGCGGCGAGCCGGCGTTCGAGGACGCTCTGGCGGCGGCGCGGCCGGGTCTCGATCCGGCGGATCGACAGGTTGTCGTGGCGGGACTCGAGACCCACATCTGCGTCATGCAGACGGCGCTGGATCTCATCTCCCGCGGGACGGATGTCCATGTGTGCTGGGACTGCACGAGTTCGCGAGGCGAGGAATACCGGCGCCACGCGCTTCAGCGGCTGGGGCACGCCGGCGTCCAGATCACGAACCACGAGTCGGTCGCCTTCGAACTGGCGCGCGACAAGAACCACCCTCAGTTCAAGGGCGTGAACCGGTTGCTGCGCGAGGGTCAGATCGTTTGACCCGGCGCGTGCGGCCGATCGTCGTGGTTGCCGCACTGGGGCTGGCGACGGTGCTGCCGGCCGCCCAGCCGACGACCCGCGGCGCGGGCGCCGGGGAAGCGGCGGTGCGGGAGACGTTCGAGGCCTACCGCCAGGCCCTGATCGCCGGTGACGGCGAACAGGCCGCCGACCTCGTCGACCGGGAGACCGGCGACTACTACCGGGAACTGAAGCGACTGGTCCTCGATGGAAGCGAGGAGGAGGTACGGCAGCGAACCTTCGTCGACCGCTTCCTGGTCGTGGCGTTCCGGCACCAGTTCGAAGAGGCCGAGTTGACCGGGATGGAGTTGGCCGACGTGATCGTGAGGGCGATGGAGATCGGCTGGATCAACTCCGCGGCGATTGAGCAGCTTGCCGTGGGCGCGGTCCGGATCGAGGGCGACGAGGCCTGGGCCGCCGCCCGCACCCGGGCCACTCTCGGGGATCCGGCGCTCGGCGGCGGCATCGACGAGTTGGAGTACCGGTTCGTGAACGAGGATGGCAACTGGAAGTTCCGCTTCAGCGCCCTCGTCGCGTCGATCGACGAGGTGATGCGGAACCTGGCGGAGCAGCTTGGCGCCGACGAGGATGACCTGATCTTCACCCTGGTCGAATCCCTGACCGGGGTCGAGGTGCTGCCTGAGGTCTGGGACGCCGTCGAACGCTGACCGGGCGGCCGGGCCGGCCGCGGGTGATTCCCGCGCGCGACGGGTGATGTGGGCGTCTCGGGGTGCGGTACGATCCGGCCCGTGCCGATCCGGCGAACAGCGTTCCTGGTAGGTGCCGCCGCTCTGGTGGCCGCCGCGGGCGCCGGCCTGCTTGCCGTCCGAGCGGCGCCGGCGCCGGGTCCCCAGGTCAGGGGTCCCGACGACCGGCGCGACGTCCGCACCCGGTACCGGCGGTCTCAGCCGCCCCAGGCGATGCGGATGTTCGAGCGCTACCTGCCACGGCCGGTCGGGCCGGATGAGGTGCTGCGCGAGTTCTATTTCACCCGCCTCGCGTACAGCGGCAGGACCTACATGGGCGGCGGCAGTTGGTCGGTCGACTTCCCGAAGGCCGACCGCCAGTTCATGGTCGGTCTCAAGCGACTGCTCGACCAGTTGGACGCCTACGACTACGACAACGCCATCGTGGCCACGGACGAGAAGCTCTACCGTTTTCCCTTCCTCTACTCGGTGGAGGTCGGCTACATGATGCTGAGCGAGGACGAGCGGGAGGCGCTGCGCTTCTGGGTCATCGACGACTTCTGGGGCAGTTGGCAGTGGGCGAACCTGGAGCGGGAGCTGTCCGAGCTTCTGCCCGAGTACTCGATCGTCGATATCCCCCTGGACCACCCGATCTTTCACTGCTTCTACGATGTCGAGGAGATCCTCCAGGTACCGAACGTGGGCCAGGGTCGGTACGGTGGTCCGACGTGGGAGCAGGACGGCTACACGCCGCACGTGCGCGGCATCTTCGACGACCACGGCCGCCTGATGGTGGTGATCAACTGGAACACCGACCTCGGCGACGCCTGGGAGTGGGCGGAAGACGAGTGGTACCCGGTACGGTTCTCGCATTACGCGTACCAGATGGGAGTCAACTTCGTCGTCTACGCCATGTCGCACTGAGCCGACGTTCAGACTCCCCGCCTCCCCGTCTCTTCGTTCCTCATGGCTGGTCTCTTCGAGTTCCTGTTCAAGTACCGGCCGGCCCTCTTCGACGAGGGCCGGTTCGCCCTCGCCGCTCCGGGCTGGATGCAGCTCGCGGCGCTGCTTGCCGGCGCCGCGCTCGTGTTCGCCGCGTTCACCTACCGGCGGATGCGTCCCGGTCCCAGCGGGGGCGCGGAGCGCTACCGCTGGCTGCCGCCGACGTTGCGCTCCCTGGCCATCGCCGTGCTGGTCCTCTGCCTGCTGCAGCCGGCCCTGGTCCTGTCGACCGTGGTGCCACAAGAGTCCTTCGTCGGCGTGCTGATCGACGACTCGGGCAGCATGGCGATGCCGGACGAAGACGCGGCCGAGGACGGTACCCGGGGCGGGGCGGTCCGGGAGGCGCTCTCCGGGGAGCCGGGTTCCCTGCTGGAGCTCCTGGAGCAGCGCTTTCAGGTACGCCAGCTCGCCTTCGGCCGCGGCACGGAGCGGATCGAGTCGGGCGATCAGCTCCGGTTCGCTCGCGCCGACAGCCGCATCGGCGAGGCGCTGGTCGCGGCCTCGGACGAGTTGGCGGGCCTGCCGTTGGCGGGGATCGTCCTGCTCTCCGACGGCGCCGATTCGGCGCCCGCCGAACTCGGTGACGCGCTCCTGGCGCTCAAGGCCGCGGGGACGCCGGTGCACTCCGTCGGGCTGGGTCGCGAGGGCCTGGAGAAGGACATCGAAGTGTCGCGCGTGGTCGCCCCTCGACGGGTACTCCAGGGGTCCACGGTGGAAGTCGAGGTCACCTTGAGTCAGACGGGGTTCGGAGGCCGCAGCGTGAACCTCGAAGTCGAGGATGACGGACGCATCGTCAACGTGGAACCGGTGACCTTCCCGCGGCGGAGTTCGGCGGTCACGGCCCGGGTGATGTTCGCGGCCAGCGATTCGGGGGCGCGGGAGTTCCGTTTTCGGGTGGCGGAACAGCCGGGCGAGGGTCTCATCCTCAACAACGAGCGGATCGCCCTGGTCGAAGTGACGGACAGGAAGGAGAAGATCTTCTTTTTCGAAGGCGAACCGCGCGATGAGTCGAAGTTCCTGCGCCGGGCGGTCCAGTTCGACGAGAACCTCCACGTCGTGTCGATGACCCGCCAGGCCGCGAACAAGTTCTACGGCATCAACTTCGACGAGGACACGAAGCGCTTCGACGGGTTTCCCACCCGCCGCGAGGATCTGTTCGAGTATCAGGGCATCATTCTGGGGAGCATGGAGGCGAGCTTTTTCACCCACGACCAGATGCGGATGCTCGTTGATTTCGCCGCCCAGCGCGGCGGCGGCGTGCTTCTGCTCGGCAGCCGCCGTTCGTTCTCGGAAGGCGGCTTCGCCGGCACGCCGGTCGCGGAACTGTCGCCACTCGTCCTATACGACGTCGAAACGCCGTCGGGAGAAGCTCGGCCCGAACTGATCCACGACCTGGTACTCGAGTTGACGGCCCAGGGACGTGCCCATCCCGCGACCCTGCTGCGCGACGACCGGGCCGAATCCAACGATCTCTGGTCGACCCTGCCGCGGCTTTCGGCGTACCAGCGGGCGACGGAAGTGAAAGCCGGCGCGACCGCGCTCCTGAGTGCGGAGACCCCCATGTTGCGCGAGCCACTGGTGGCGCTGGCGCATCATCGGATCGGCCGCGGCCGAGCGATCGCCTTCACGCCGCACGACTCCTGGCACTGGCAGATGAGCGCGGACATTCCGCTCGAGGACCAGACCCACGAGCGGCTATGGCGGCAGATGCTGCGCTGGCTGGTGTCCTATGTCCCCGATCAGGTCGAGGTCGAGACGGACCGCGACCGGTTCGAGCCTGGGAGCACCGTCACGCTGCGCGCCATGGTGCGGGACGCGGCCTTCCGGGAGGTGAACCGGGCGCAGGTCACGGCCACGATCGAGCTGCCGTCCGGAGATGAGGCCTTTGTCCCGCTCGACTGGTCGGTCGAGCGCGACGGCGAGTTCGTCGGCACGTTCGTGGCGGGCGAGCGCGGCCACTACAAGGTCGAAGTGGACGCGACGTCGGAGGGCGAACTGCTGGGTGTCGCGACCTCGCGGTTCACGGTGGACACCCTGAACGAGGAGTTGTTCGGCGCCGCTCGCCGGGACTCGGTGCTGGGAAGGATCGCCGATGAAACAGGGGGCCGCCAGTACGAGTTGGACGAGATGGAAAGGCTGGTCGAGGATCTTTCGGTCAGCCGGGAGGGAACGACAGTGCGAGAGGCGCGGGATCTCTGGGACATGCCGATCCTGTTCCTGCTCCTCGTCGCGCTTCTGGGCGGCGAGTGGGCGGTTCGGCGCCGTTTGGGGATGGCGTGAGGCGCCCCGGGTACAGGCGTTTCGTGGCGGCGGCATTCGCGTGTTCCCTTGCCGTGGCCCCACTCGGAGCCGAGAGCCACCTTCTCGTGGTAACGGGCGTCGGCGGCGAGCAGATGTACACCGAACGGTTCCATTCCTGGGCCGTGCGCGTGGTTGAGGCGGCGCTCAAGGCGGGTCTGAGCAAGGATCGGGTCGTCTACCTCGGCGAGGATCCGGAGCTCGATCCGGAGCGGATTCGGGCCCGGTCCACGGGCGAGAACCTGCTCGCGGAGATCGAGGCGCTCGGCGAGAGGTCGAGCGCCGGTGACGACGTGTGGATCCTGCTGTTCGGGCACGGCAGCGGTTCAGCGGGTCCGCCCCGGTTCAATCTGCCTGGGCGGGACCTCGTGGCCGAGCAGTACGCCGCGGCGCTCGAACCGCTGTCGGACCGCCGCCTCGTCTTCATCAACGCGAGCTCCGCTTCGGGCGGTTTTCTCGCGCCGCTGGCAAAGGAGGGCCGGGTGGTCATCACCGCCACGAAGTCGGGCGCGCAGGGCAACGAGTCTCTGTTCGGCGGCTATCTCGCCGAGGCCCTCGACGGCGCCGCGGGAGACCAGAACAAGGACGGGCGCACGTCCGCTCTGGAGGCGTTCGAGTTCGCGCAACGCGAGGTCGAGCGTTACTACCGGCAGGCGGGCCAGATCCGAACCGAGCATGCGCTTCTCGAGGACGACGGTGACGGTGAGGGCATCGGCTCCTCCGAACCGGGCGACGGGAGGCTGGCGAGCCTCATGCTTCTGGGCGAGGAGCCGCTTCCAGGAGCGCGGACGGAGGAGACCCGGCAGTTGGCCGAACGCCGCGTCGAGATCGAGCGCAGGATCGATGAACTCCGATTGCAGCGGGAGTCACTCGACGAGGAGGTCTATCTCAGCGAGTTGCAGGATCTGATGGTTGAACTCGCGCTGGTCGACCGCGAGCTGCAGGCGTCCGGGAAGACGGGTGACCCGGAGAACGAGCGTTCCGAAGGCCCTGACGGGAGTTCGGACGGATGAGCGTGCGCCGCGACCCCGTCGACCGGTGGATCGGACGGGTGGCCGTCGTCCTGATGGTCGCCGTATCGCTGCAGCCGGTTGCCGCGGCCCAGGACGGACCGGTCTCGCTGGACGAGATCGAGCAGTGGATCCTGACCGGCCGCTACGACGAGGCGGCGGAGCAGCTCGACGCGCGGGCCGACGAGGGGGACGATCCGCGGGCGCTGAGACTGCGGGTAGAGGCGCTGATCTCGATCGGTCGCTACGACGACGCTGACGCCGCGTTCGAGGGCAAGGATGGAGCAGCGCTTGGGCTCGGTGTGCTGCGCGGCAGGGTAGCGCTCCTTCGCGGGGACCGGGAAACGGCCGGGCGCTCCTTCGAGGAGGC
>JAGWAG010000021.1:0-15613 GCA_021296535.1 Acidobacteriota bacterium
TCGACCCGGACAAGGTGGCGATCGGTGACGAGTTGGAAATGACATTCCGCCGCCTGTACACTGCCGGGGGCGTACACAACTACTTCTGGAAAGCGCGCCCGAGGCGCTGAACCCTTAGATAGGGACGACACTCCAAGGGACGGGAACCGTCCGAAGAACGACGAAGGAGCACCAATGGCCAGCAAGGGAATCTGTGATCGTGTAGCTATCGTCGGCATGGGCTGCACCAAGTTCGGCGAACACTGGAACCGCAGCGCCAGCGATCTGCTGGTCGATGCCGTGCAGGATGCCTACGGCTCGGCCGGGATCGAGCCGGACAACGTCGATGCGTACTGGCTCGGCACGACCGGCAGCGGAATCTCGGGCCTCACCCTCTCCGAGCCTCTCAAGATCCAGTACAAGCCGGTCACCCGGCTCGAGAACATGTGCGCCACCGGCAGCGAGGCGATGCGCAACGCCGCCTACGCGGTCGCGTCCGGCGCCTACGACCTGGTCATGGCGGTCGGCGTCGAGAAGCTGAAGGACTCCGGGTTCTCCGGCCTCACCGGCAGCGCCCCTCCGGGCGACGGCACCGAGTCCGGCATGACCGCGCCCGCGAACTTCTCGCTCCTGGCGCCCGCCTACGCCGAGAAGTACGGCGTCGACCTGGAGACGATGCGCGATGTCCTCACCAAGATCGCCTACAAGAACCACTACAACGGCGCCCGCAACGAGAAGGCGCAGTACCAGCGGGAAGTGCCGGTCGAGAAGATCAACTCCTCGCCCAAGATCGCCGGCATGCTCGGCATCATGGACTGCTCGGGTGTCTCCGACGGCGCCGCCGCCGCGGTGATCTGCCGCGCCGAGGACGCCCACAAGTACAACGACAACCCGATCTTCATCAAGGCGCTGTCGTTCGTGGCCGGCCCGGCCGAGGGCGCGACTTCACCACCTTCCCCGAGGTCGTCGAGAGCGCCCGCGACGCCTACGTCCAGGCGGGCATCGAGGATCCGCGTGATCAGATCAGCATGGCGGAGGTCCACGACTGCTTCACGCCGACCGAGCTGGTTCTGATGGAGGACCTCGGGTTCTCGCCGCGCGGCCAGGCCTGGAAGGACACGATGGACGGCCGCTTCGACCTCGACGGCGACCAGCCGGTCAATCCGGACGGCGGCCTGAAGAGCTTCGGCCATCCGATCGGCGCCTCCGGTCTGCGGATGATGTACGAGATGTGGCTGCAGCTCCGCGGCGAGGCCGGTGAGCGTCAGATCGCCGAGCCCAAGCTCGGCCTGACCCACAACCTCGGCGGCGCTCCGGGCCGCTGCGTCAGCTTCGTTTCGGTCGTCGGCCTGTAGGCCGCCCGGCACGAAGCGCTAGGGCACTACGACCCCGCTGGCACAGCCAGCGGGGTCGTTTGCTTTGGGCCTACCGTGCTGCCCGAGTCAGCGCTTCGTCCATCGCCGCCAGCGCGAAGTCGACATCGGCGTCCGTCAGGCAGAGCGGCGGCTTGATCCGCAGCACGTTGCCGGACAGTCCGCCCTTGCCGACCAGGGCGCCGAGGCCCTTCAACTCGTCGAGCACCTTCCCGGTGAAGGCGGTGGCGGGAGTCTTCGACCGTCGGTCCTCGACCAGTTCGACGCCGATCATCAGGCCCTGGCCGCGGACATCGCCGACCGCTTCGTGGTGGTCGGCCAGCGCTCGCAGGCCGGCGATCAGCCGGCTGCCGAGGACGCGGGCATTCTGCTGGAGGCCCTCCTCCTCGATCACCTCGAGGACGGCGAGACCGGCCGCCGAAACGAGCGGGTTGCCGCCGAACGTGTTGATGTGGAGATTCTGCGCCAGCGTGGCGGCGATCTCCGATGTCGTCACGACGGCGGCCAGAGGCAGGCCGTTGCCGATGCCCTTGGCCAGCGTCACGATCTCGGGCGTAACACCGGAGCGCTCGAAGCCCCAGTAGTGGTCTCCGGTGCGGGTGAAGCCGGTCTGCACCTCGTCGGCGATGCAAACGCCGCCGTTGGCGCGGACGTGGTCGTAGACCTCCGCCAGGTAGTTCGACGCTCCCATCGTGACACCGCCGGCGCCCTGAATGGGCTCCGAGATGAAGGCGGCGACCTGGCCCGGGGTGGAGTAGCGGATCAGCTCCGCGACATCCTCGGCGCACTGGCTGGCGATCTGTTCCGGCGTGCCGGAGAACGGGTTGCGATAGGGATCGGGGTTGATCGCGTGGTGGACGGGGCCGCCGCGCTGGGCCCAGGACTTCCAGGTGTGAAGTGCTGTCAGGGCGCCGGTCGGTGCGCTGCCGCCGTGGTAGGCGTTGCGGATGCCGACGACGTCGGAGTGACCGGTGTGCAGCCGGGCCATCTGGATCGCCAGATCGTTCGCCTCGCTGCCGCTGTTGACGAGATAGACGCGGTCGAGCTCGGGCGGCAGCTTGGCCAGCAGGGCCTTGGCGAAGCGCGGCATGTTCGGATGCAGGAACGCCGTCGAGCTGTGGGCCAGGAGCGCCATCTGCTCCTGAACCGCCGCGACGATCTTCGGGTGCGAGTGGCCGCAGGCGACGGTGCAGATGCCCGCGAACAGATCGAGGTAGCGCCGGCCGCTGTCGTCCCAGACGTACTGGCGCTGGCCTTCGACCAGCATCACGGGTTCGCTGTACAGGGTAAAGAGCGCCGGATTCACGTGCTGCCGGCGCAGGGCGAGGGTCTCCTCGCGGGTGGGCCCCGCGTAGGGTCTCGGGCGGTGGCCGCAGGGCGGCAGCTCCAGGGATCGGGATCGCGTCGGGGTCGCGACGTCAAGTGCCACGGTCATGGTTGCAGTTCCTCGGCGGCCCGTTCCTGAGGCCGGCTGTGTGGTTCGCTGTTCGGCCGCTTGCGCTCGCGGCGGCGTGGAGAGTAACCCTAACTCAGAAGATCGACGATCGTAAGCGCCAGCGCCTGCGTGGTCCGGGTGATGTCCGACAGCGCGCAGCGTTCGTCGGGCTGATGGGCCTGTTCCAGTTCCCCTGGTCCGTAGGCAACGCACTGCCCGATGCCGCCGATGCGCTGGAAGTGCTTGTGATCGTAGGTGCCGGGACTCGCCACGAGGTCGGCGGGCTGCCCGGTAGCCGCCTCGATGCCGCGGCTCAGCGACTCGACCAGGCGGCAGTCGTCGGGTGTACTCGTCGGCTCGACGCTGAGCACCTCCTCGACCTCGAAGCGAACGCCTGGGCGGCGGGATTCGACCCCCGAGAGAACCTCGCGAACCTGGGTCCGCACCGTGTCCGCGCCCTCTTCGAGCAGATAGCGGCGGTCGACGACGAGTTCGCACTCGTCGGCGACGCAGGGAGACGGGAGTCCCTGGCTGGCGCCATCGCCGGATGCACCGAGCCCCTCGATGACCTGGCCGCCGGCGATCGAGTTCACGTTCAGGGTCGGTCGGCGCGCGCCCTCGGGGACCACCGGCAGTTCGGTGACCAGGTCGCCCAGCGCCTCGCGGAGTCCGAGCGCCACCTCGGCCGCGGCGTCGATCGCCGAGACGCCGAGAAACGGCATCGAACCGTGGGCGATACGGCCCCGGACCAGGATGCGGAACCAGAGAACGCCGCGGTGGCCGATGCAGATCCTCGTCGGACTGAACGGCTCGGGGATGATCACGTAGTCCGTCGTGCGGCTGGTGATTCGGCCGATCTGAGCCAGGTGGGCGACTCCGGCGTGGCCGCCGCTTTCTTCGTCGACCGTGCCGCTGATCTCGAGCGTTCCATGCAGGCTGACGCCGCTGCGCCGCACCGCTTCGGCGGCGAACACCGCGGCGGCGATGCCGGCCTTCATGTCCGCCGAGCCGCGGCCGTAGAGCCAGCCGTCCCTGATCTCGCCGCCGAACGGGTCGACCGTCCAGCCGTCTCCCGGCGGCACCACGTCGATGTGCCCGTTCAGGTGCAGGGCCGGTCGCGCGCTCCGGCCCCGGCGCAGGCCGAGCACGTTGATCTTGGGACGCTGCGGGTCGCTGCCGGGACCCTGGATGTACTCGGTCTCGAAACCGTCCGCTTCGAGCCGTACGCCGAGCAACTCCGCGCACTCCCGGTAGGCGTCGCCGGGAGGGTTGACCGACGGCACGCGGATCACTTCCTCGCCGCAGACCGCAGCCTCGGAGAGAACGCGGTCCACGAGGCCTAGTCCGCTGCTTGCTGACGTCATGGGACGATGGGTGTCGCCGGTGGCTGCGTTCTACGGGCAGGTAGTACGCTTGCCAGACTACTATGTTCGCGGGATGTGGATTGCGGATCGCGGCGCTGGGTGCCCTTGCCCTCGGGGGCTGGAGTCCGGCCTTGGCTGAAGACGCCGAAGCCGATCCCGGGCTGACCGCCGTGGAGGGCATCCGCGTGGGTCAGATCACCTACGAGGAGCGCCCGACTGGTTGCACCGTCGTCTTGGCGGAGGGCGGCGCCGTGGGTGGCGTGGACGTCCGGGGCGGCGCTCCGGCTACCCGCGAGACGGCTCTCCTGAGCCCCCACAACATGGTTCAGGAACTCCACGCTGTCGTCCTTACCGGCGGTAGCGCCTACGGTCTCGACGCCGCGGGGGGCGTGATGCGCTACCTCGAGGAGCGGGGCGTGGGCTTCCCGGTGCGGGCGGGAGTCGTGCCGATTGTGGTCGGCGCTTCCTTGATGGATCTCGGAATGGGGGGCAGCAGCAAGCCCCGTCCGGACGCCGAGTGCGGCTACCGGGCCTCGGAGGCGGCGACGACCGGCCCGGTGGCGCAAGGCAACGTCGGCGCCGGCGCCGGAGCCACGGTGGGGAAGATGGGTGGCCGCGGCACCTCGATGAAGGGCGGCCTCGGCAGCGCGTCGATCACGATCGAGGAGGGCCCGGCGGCCGGCCTGGTGGTCGCGGCGCTGGTGGCGGTCAACGCGGTGGGCGACGTGATCGATCCGGGGACCGGCGAGGTCGTCGCGGGCGTGCGCGGGCCCGACAACGAGTTGCTGGACGCCCGCAAACTGCTCCGCAGCGGCGGTGGAAGGGATCGCCGGGCCCGCCCCGGGGACCGTTCCGATGGCCGCGACAACACGACGATCGCGGTGGTGGCGACCAACGCGATCCTCAATCAGGCCCAGGCGACGCGGATGGCCCAGATGGCCCACGACGGTCTGGCACGCTCGATCGTCCCGTCTCACACGCCCGGCGACGGCGACACGGTGTTCGCGGTCGCCACCGGCGTCCTCGAGGGACCGCCCGACGTGAGCCGGATCGGTGCGCTGGCCGCCGAAGCGCTCGCCGATGCCGTCCTGAACGCCGTACGGCGGGCCGAGTCGATCCCCGGCTTCCTCGCCGCGTCCGACCTGCCGTAAAGGAGAGCGAGTCCTTGAACCCGTTCCGTCTCGACGGGAGCACGGTGGCCGTGATTGGCGCCGGTTCCGGTATCGGTGAAGGCGCGGCGGAGGCCTGCGGCCGACAGGGGGCGATTGTCGCTTGCTTTGACGTGAACCTGCTGGCCGCACAGGCGACGGCGGACCGGATCGTGGAGGCGGGCGGAAAGGCCGAAGCGGCCGAACTCGACATTCTCGATCCCGAAGCGATGAAGGCAGCTCTGGAGTCGCTGGGCACCCTGCGGGGCGTGGTGGCGACGCCCGGAGTCAACGTCCGCAAACGCCTGCTCGACTACCAGCCGGACGAGTTCGACCGGGTCGTGAGGCTCAACCTGGGTGGCGCAATGTGCGTGCTGCAGGTCGCCGGAAGGCTGCTGTCGGCCGCCGGTGGCGGCAGCATCGTGCTGCTGTCTTCGATCCGCTCCCAGGTTGTTGAGCCGGGGCAGGGGGTGTACGCCGCGACCAAGGCCGGCATCGCCCAGCTCGCGCGCACCGCTGCCGCGGAACTCGGGGCCACCGGAGTTCGGGTCAACGCGCTGGCGCCCGGCGTCATCGACACGCCGCTGACCAAGCCGATTCAGCAGAACGAGGCCTGGAACCGCGCATACGCCGGGAAGACTGCGCTGGGCCGCTGGGGAAGGTCCGACGAGATCGGCAATGCGGCGGCGTTCCTGGTCTCCGACGCGTCGAGCTACATGACCGGCGCGGTCCTCTTCGTCGACGGCGGCTGGACCGCGATCGACGGACGGTTCGATCCTCCGGCCTGAGCGGGCGTCGGACGCGTAGACTGGGCGTCGCGATGAACGCCGCGCCCAACTCCGCAGAGAGCCTCTTCCGGCTCGACGGCAAGGTAGCGGTGGTCACCGGCGCCTCGTCCGGCCTGGGCGTCGTGTTCGCGCAGGCCCTGGCCGGGGCCGGTGCATCCGTCGTGGTTTCGGCCCGGCGCCAGGATCGCCTGGAGCAACTTGCCTCGCAGATCGAGGACGGTGGCCGGCAGGCCCTCGCCGTGACCTGCGACGTGTCGCGGGAAGAGGACGTCGACGCGCTCGCGACGCGGGCGCTGGAACGCTTTGGCCGCGTCGACGTGCTGGTGGCGAATGCCGGCATTTCCGATCCGCGACCGGCCGAACAGGAGCCGCTCGAGGTGTGGCAGCAGGTGCTGGCGGTGAACCTGACCGGTGTCTTCCTGTGCAACCGGCGGTTCGGCGCCGCGATGCTGGAGCAGGGATCCGGCTCGATCGTCAATATCGCTTCCGTCCTCGGCGTCGTCGGCGCCGGCCAGATACCGCAGGCGTCCTACACGGCCTCCAAGGGCGGCGTCGTCAACATGACCCGTGAACTCGCCGCCCAGTGGTCGCGGCGCGGCGTGCGGGTGAACGCGATCGGCCCTGGCTGGTTCGAGTCCGAGATGACCGAGGAGATGTTCGCTTCGGACCAGGGCGTGCGCTGGATCCGTCGCAAGACACCGATGGGTCGCCCCGGCCGCGGCGAGGAACTGGCGGGCCCGGTCGTGTTCCTCGCCTCGGACGCGTCGAGCTACGTGACCGGTCAGATCCTGCTCGTCGACGGCGGCTGGACCGTCGTCTAGGCGGTTGCCCAGCCGATCGCAGTCGCGATGACTCTCGAGATCGCCTTCCTGCTGGTCGTTCTGGCGGCCATGGTCGTCCTGTTTCTGACCGAGAAGCTGCCGATCGACCTGACGGCCTTCCTGGGCCTGACGCTGCTCATCTTCACCGGCTACGTCGCCGTCGATCAGGCCTTCACGGGCTTCGCGTCGTCAGCGGTCATCACGATGCTGTCGATCTTCATCGTCAGCGCGGGGTTGATGCAGACCGGCGTGGCGGATCTGGTCGGCGGCGCGATCCATCGCTTCGTCGGCAGCCGCGAGACGCCGTTGATGGTCGCTGTGATGCTGGTCGCGGGCGTCCTCTCGATGTTCATGAACAACATCGCGGCGACCGCGGTGTTGATGCCGGCGGTCGCGAGTCTTGGCCGACGGGCTCGTATCGCGCCCTCGCGCCTGTTCATGCCGCTCGCGTTCGGCGCGATTCTCGGGGGCACCGCTACCCTGGTCGGGACGCCGCCGAACATCCTGGCGGGAGCGATGCTGCGGGATCGCGGACTCGAGCCGTTCGGACTCTTCGACTTCACGCCCTTCGGCGCCGTGCTGCTCGCTGGCGGAGTCGTCTTCATGCTCACTCTGGGACGGCGCCTCCTGCCTGGTCGCCGGGACGCGGCACCGCGCCGGGACGAATCGAAGCTCGCCGATCTCTACGGCCTGCACGAGGGGCTGTTCTCGATCCGCATCCCTGCAGGGTCCGAACTCGACGGCGCCACACTGCGCGAGACGCGGCTCGGCACCACACTGGGTGTGCAACTCCTTGGAGTCGCGCGCGGCGAGGAGTGGCGGTTGGCCCCCGGTGACGACATGCCGCTCCTGGCCGGGGACGAACTGGTGGTGCAGGGTGACGCGGAAGAAGTGGGCCAGATGTTGCGGCTTCAGGGCGTCGATCTGGACGCGGCGACGACGTTCGGCACGGCCACTACCGGCGAGATCGGTGCGCCGGAGGCGGGCGTGACCGCGCTCAGGGCGAGGGTGGTCGCAGGGTCGCTGCTGGTGGGGAGCACCCTGGCCGCGACTCGCTTCCGCGAACGCTGGCGCGTGTTTGTCATCGCGGTGGAACGCGACAGTGAGGTGCATGTCGACCGGCTGGGAAGCCTGCCGATCGAGCAGGGCGACGTGCTCTACGGTCTGTTCGGAGACGACGCGCCGGAGATCGACCCGGAGGTGCTCGAGATCGAAGAGAGCGGTCCTGCCGCGCTGGACCGCCTCGACGATCAGCCGCTGATGGTCATCCGCGTGCCGGAGAACTCGACGCTTCTCGCCGGCGGCGCGGGCGTCGAGTGGATGGGCCGGCTGATGGGACTCACGGTGGTCGCGGTCGAACGGGGTGGCGAGGTGCTTTGGGGGCCAGGGCCCCAGGTCGAGTTCGAGGCCGGGGACCGGCTGTTCGTCAAGGGCAGGGAACGGCGACTTCGAGCCCTGTTGAGGATGGGCGGCGTCGAACTGACCTCGGGGGTGGCCGCGCCCGCGTTCGAGTCGGAGGAGGTGGGCATGGCCGAGGCGACGGTGGCGCCTCGGTCGGGTCTCGCGGGCCGGAGCCTCGAGGAGATCGCGTTCCGCGACCTGTACGGCGTGCAGGTGCTCGCGATCTGGCGCGAGGGCAGGGCCATTCGCAGCGGTCTGGCCCAGCTCGCCTTGCGGGTCGGCGACGCGCTGCTGCTGCAGGGCCGCCGGGGACGGTTGGCTCTCCTTTCCCGGGAGCCGGATCTGCTTGTCCTCTCTGATGTCGCCGAAGAGCCGCGTCGCCTGAAGAAGGCGCCGTACGCCGTCGGCTGTCTGGCCTTGATGATCGGCCTGGTCGTGACGGGAGTTGCGCCGATTCAGGTCGCCGCCTTCGCTTCCGCGAGCCTGATCGTGCTGTGCGGCGCGCTGACGATGGAGGAGGCCTACCGGGCGGTGGAGTGGCGCGCGATCTTCCTGGTCGCTGCGATCCTGCCGGTGGGATCGGCGATGGAGAGCAGCGGTACCGCGGCTCTGCTGGCGAGCAGCGTGATGGATCTGGCCGGTCCGGCCGGGCCGTATGCGGTGCTGGCGTCGCTGGTTCTGCTGTCGAGCCTGCTCAGCCAGTGCCTCGACGGGGCGCCGGCGGTCGTGCTGCTGACGCCGGTCGTGCTGGAGGCGGCTTCGGGCCTCGGTCTTTCGCCCTATCCGCTGATGATGGGCGTGGCACTGGCGGCCTCGGCGGCGTTCATGACGCCGTTCAGCCACAAGGCGAACCTGCTCGTGATGGGCGCCGGCGGCTATCGCAGCATGGACTACCTGCGCGTCGGCACGCCGCTGACCGTTGTGCTGCTCGCCGTGATCGTGTGGATGGTGCCGCTGATCTTCCCGTTCCAGGAGGGCCTGGTGCGATAGCATCCGCTCTTCCGCGGACCGTGGAATTTCCAGCGAATGTTGGGAGAATGCCGATGTCGCCTGCACTGCGCCGAGCCAGCCGAATCCTGACCCTGACCGCACCCCTGCTGGTGCTGGCCGCCGGCGCCGCCGCCCAGACGACGGGAGACATCCGCGGCCAGGTCCGTGATGCGAACGGCGACGGCCTGCCCGGCGTCACCGTGACTGCGACGATCGAGGATCGCGGCGTGTCTCGGGCCACGATCACGGGCGTTGGCGGCAACTTCGTCATCTCGTCGCTTCAGGTCGACGACTACGTCGTGACCGCGGCTCTCGATGGTTTCCGGGACCACCGGGTCGAAGGCGTCCGGGTGGGCATCAGTGCGACGGTCAACCTGGAGATCGAACTCGGTCTGGAGGCGGTGGAAGAGGAGGTCACTGTGACCGCCTCGCCGATCCTCGACGTGACGAGTTCCAGCGTTGGTACCAGCTTCACGGCGGACTTCATCGACGATCTGCCGACGGACCGCAACTTTTGGGACCTGGTCGCTGTGTCGCCCGGGATCAGCCAGTCTTCCGAGGGCAGCACTTCGTTGTCTGCTTTCGGTTCCAGCACGGCCTCGAACTCCTGGCGCATCGACGGCCTGGATACGACCTCGTCTGACACTGGCCACGCCTTCTGGTGGACGAACCCGGCGATCATCGAGGAGGTGCAGGTGCTGGGGATCGGTGCGCCTGCGGAGTACGGCGGCATGTCCGGGGCCGCGATCAACATCGTGACCAAGTCCGGTACGAACGACTTCGCCGGCACGGTGGACTGGTACCACATGAACGACGGGCTGACGGAAGAGAATGCCGAGATCGACGGACTTCCGTTCCACCGCGAGGAGTTCGACGACCTCACAGGCACTCTCGGCGGTCCGCTCGCGCGGGACAAGGCCTGGTTCTTCGCTTCCATTCAGTCCACGGACGATGCGTACACCGAGCCAGGGGTCGATCCGTCCTTCCCGACCGCGTACCCGACAGTGCGCTCGGACATCAAGATCAACGCGGCGTTCAACGACAGCAACCTGATGGAGGCGAAGTACCACTACGAGGACTACGACTTCGTCTTCGCGGCGCCGAATACGACGCCGGATGCCATCGCGACCGAATTCGGCAACAACCCGGCCTGGGGTCTCCAGTTCCAGTCGGTCCTGACCCCGAACGATTACCTGGAGGTGCTGTACTCGGGCTACAGCAGCGACGACAACCTGCTCTCGGCAACGGGCAGCACGGCCCCGCCGTACACGGACTATTCCCCGGCCGACGGCGGTCCGCCTCAGTCCAGCGGCAGCCCCGGTTACACCTACATCTGGCTGCTCGGTCGCGACCAGCTGGACGTCAAGCTGTCGCACCACGCCGACGACCTCCTGGGCGGTGACCACGACTTCAAGTTCGGCATCTCCTACGGCACAGGCACCGGCGACACCCGGACCGGGGGCGGGCCCAACGGCGTCTACTTCTACCGCTATGAGTACTACCCGGGCTACCCGTACTACTACCGGGTCACCGCCCGGCCGTTCTATTACGGCGCCGAGACTGCGGTCGTCTCGGCCTTCGTCGACGACTCCTGGCAGGTGAACTCGAACCTGACGCTCAACCTCGGCGTGCGGTTCGACAGGCACAACGGCGACATTCCGGACTACGCGGTGCTGAACCAGGACTGGAGCCCGACTTCCGAGATCATCCCCGGAGTCGACGGCGTAGTTGACTGGTCGCTCATCTCGCCGCGCATCGGCATGGCGTACCAGATCGGTGACCGCCAGGTCCTCCGCGCCTTCTACGGCAAGTTCTACGACGCCGACGTGACCGGCAACTGGTACGCGCCGCCGCCGAATCCCCCCGAGTACATCTACGAGTACGGGCCCTCCCTTGACGGCCCCTGGACCTACTCGTCCAACTTCGAGTACCACGGAAACCTGTTCCATCCCGACCTGAAGGCGCCGGAGACCGACCAGTTCACGCTGGGTTGGGAACGACGACTGGGCGAGAACTACACGGTTGGCATCCAGGGTGTGTACAAGGATGCGAAGAACCTGATCGGCTGGGAGATCCTGAACGACGGAGTCATCGAGGAGGTGCCCTGGACGAATCCGTTCTCAGGCGAAACGGAGGAGTTGTACAGCATCCTCGAGCAGCCGACGACGCGCAAGGGGAACCGACCGGGCGATGGCTCCAAAGCGCCGCCGGGCGTCAGCTACAACCAGCAGTACGAGGGCGTGGTCCTCACCTTCAACAGGCGGTACAGCGACGGATGGAGCTTCCAGTCGTCCTATACATGGTCCGACTCGACGGGCTTCATTCCGCGGCCCCTGTCCCAGTCCCAGGGCAACCCGTTCTACACCTCGACGGAGGGTCGTGACCCGAACAACTGGATCAACGCCGATCAGGCGCTACAGAACGACCGCGAGCACGTGCTCCAGTTTCAGGGGAGTTTCGAACTGCCGTGGAAGCTGATCGGAACGACGACCTACACCTACATGTCGGGCAAGCCGTACAGTCGCCAATTGCTTGTCGGCGCCCGAAGTTCGGCGTCGCCGCTGGCCCAGGGTTCGCAGCGCGTGATTGCCATTCCCGCCGCCGCCGACACGCGGTTGCCGGACCAGAACAACTTCGATGTTGCCCTCGGCCGGCGCTTCGACGTCGGCGGGATCCAATTGAAGTTGGACCTCCAGATGTTCAACATCTTCAATGAAGACACCTACGACTGGTGGGAGACCCTGTTTGTACCCGCGGACGAAGAGTACGTGCCGAGCGGCTACCTCTTCCCGCGGCGCGTCATGATCCGCTTCGGGATCGAGTTCTAGTGTCATGTCACACGTCTTATGTCGTATGAGTTGCAGTAGACTTCATACCGTTCGACAACGGCGGGGAGTCTGGCATGAAGCGGTACGTGGTGGAGTTGGAGGCGCGGGAGCGCACGGAGTTGGCGTCGATCACGCGCAGGGGTTCGCATCGGTCGCAGAAGGTGATCAACGCATTGATCCTGCTCAACTGCGACGAGGGCGAGTTGAACGAGCAGCGGACGACAGGCGAGACGATCGCCGGGGTCTTGCGGATCAGTGCGCGCAGGGTGGACCGGGTGAAGAAGCGGTTTGTGGAGAACGGTCTAGAGGCAGCGCTCGGGAATCGGCAGGGGCGGCGTCCCAGGTATCTGCGCAAGGCCGACGGCGAGTTTGAAGCGCGGCTGGTCGCGCTCAGTTGCGGCGACCCGCCCGACGGGCATGCGCAGTGGTCGCTACGTCTGTTGGCCGACCGTGCGGTGGAGCTCGGCTTTATCGACAGCGTCTCGCACGAAACGGTGCGGCGGGTGCTAAGAAAAACGCGCTCAAACCGTGGCGTCGCGTCGGCTGGGTGATTCCGCCGCAAGGCAACGCCGACTTTGCGGCAGGCATGGAGCGGGTGCTCGACGTCTATCGGCGCCCGTACGACGCCAACTTCCCGGTGGTGTGCATGGACGAGACGCCGCGACAGTTGATCGCCGAAACACGCGTACCCATCCCGCCGACGCCTGGTCGGCAACTCCGCGAAGACTACGAGTACCGACGCTGCGGCACCTGCAACGTGTTCATGGCAACCGAACCGTTGGCCGGTCGGCGCCTGACCAAGGTGACCGAACGCAGGACCAAGACCGACTGGGCGCATTTCCTGGACGACATCGCCGGGCACTATCCCGATGTCACCCGCATCACGCTGGTGATGGACAACCTCAACACCCACCGCCCCGGTGCTCTCTACGAGAACTTCGAGCCAGCTCGCGCCAAGGCTCTGTGGGACCGCTTCGAGTTCGTCTATACCCCCAAGCACGGCAGCTGGCTCAACGTCGCCGAGGTCGAACTCAGCGTGATGATCCGACAGTGCCTCAACCGTCGCATCGACTCCATCGACATCCTACGCACCGAAGTCGCCGCCTGGAAGGCCGCCAGGGACCGGATCCAGGCAAAGGTCGACTGGCAGTTCACTACCGACGACGCACGAGTCAAACTCAAGCGCCTCTATCCGACCTTTGACGAGTGACACGACACTAGGTTCTAACATCCCATCTTTTTCCTCCTCGCCTTGGAGAGATCGGGAGTACTACAATCCACCACGCGGACGTTGTTCAGACGGTGGCGATCCGCATCGTTCGGACCGTTGCGGCGACCTGAACCACCGCCACGATCGCCATCCTCATCATCTTCCGGCTGATACCTCTCCTTCGCAGATGCGCAATCAGCCCTAGTGACATTCCTGTTCAGGTTGGGCACTCCATGTCCGTACATCACCCGTTGCCCACAAGCGCCAGCGTTGTAGGTGTCGGAAAGGCCAAGCACATGCCCAATCTCGTGAAGAAGAACTGACTTCAGGTCCTCGTACCCACAATTCCTGCGACCAAGTCCGTCCGACTTGGAATCGTCTCGCCGGAACCAGACCGTGATCCGGTTCCCGGACCGAGTTGCACAGCCGCTGTTGGGACCGATACCACGAACGACCTGTACATGAGTGTCACCCGAACTCCGAGACAGCCTGGGAGTACCGCTACACCCATTCCAAATGCCTATCGCATCGATCAAGGCTTGTGGCTCCAGAAGACCAGGCGTCGAGAATCGGTACGAGCCGGCTATCGAACCGGCTCCGTTGTGAGGAGCACAAGCATCGGCTGCCCTCGTCTCTTCAACTGCCACGAACCCTGCGCAGCTCAGCGCAAACAGCGCGGCCCAGGCGCGCCTCATCGGTCCGCCTCATTCCTGTCATAGAGAGATGGAGCCAAGGTGGCGCCGCTGGCCCAAAGCTCGTCAACGGAGCCGTAGAATTCCGCCAGATTGTCGGGGAAGCCACTTCCTTCCAGCGTTCTGTCCCCCGAATGACGCTGGCGGACGCCGTACAGGGAGGAATGCAAACGCTCAAGGCTCTCGTCTTCGCCGACAACGAAGACTTGGCTAGGAACCACCAGATTCAGGAACGAGCTAGCATCTCCCTCCGGAGGTGCAAAGGCTCCGATCAGGAGCCGGTCTCCCTCCTTTGGGTAGTAGCCACCCCACGACTCAAAGCCGCAGAAGATTGCATCGCCCGCCACGAACTCGGCGACGGGAACCACAATCTCGACTGTCGACGGAAACGGCTTTTCAGGCGGGTAGAGGCTGCTGGCTACCGACACGGAAATCAGAGAAGACGGGTTGCCCGTGCCACCAAAGCCGGGATCAACGCGAGTCACGTAGCCCTCGATGATGCCCTCCGAAGCTCCAACCCACTCATCAAACCGAGAAGGTGGGATCCAAACCGGATTCACGTAGTCGTGAACCAGAGCATCCTTGCCGGGACAGTACCGGCGCGTAGTCACCTCGTCGCCATCCGCGAACCCAAGCTCCTTCGCTGAGCCGTACTTGGCGACAAAAGCCTCCATCCACCGGCGGATGGGCGTACCAACGAATTCTGGGCTGCCATACACGACGGGCTTGCCGCTGTCATAGTTGATCGGCACTTGGTACTCCGCTCTCAGTTCCCCGTTCTTCTTGAACACGTCGGATGCAGGAATCCAAGCTCTCATCTCTCCTGAGTACGTCACGGCCTGCCCATGCGCGGACACGCCCAGCATCATCAGTACCAAGGCCACTCTGCACGCCTTCATCAGACCTCCTGAGCATGAACGGCGGGACCGCGTGCCCTCGCCGTTCCGAGGACGATAACAGAGCGGCCGGACGGGCCGAAGCCGGTCCGGTGGGAGCGCGGGATCAAGCGCGAAGCGAGCCTTTCTCGGTGTTCTCGGTGGCCTGCTGGGCCAGGAAGCCGGCGATCTCGTCGGCGAACACCTTCTCGTCTGTCATGCCTCGCAGCGCGGAGAGGTCGCGTTCCGCGGCTTCGACGAGAATCCGGGCGCATTTAGGGTCGCTCATAAAGGACCGTGCCCTCACGGAGAGCTCTCGCGACGACGTGGTTCAGCGAATCCCGCCAGTAGTCGACTTCGTCCCGCGCGTAGAGCAGGATGTCGGTCGGGACCGGGAAACGGGCCAGTCGTTTGCTTAGTTGCACGGACTGCGCATCGCGCTTCCCTACGGTGTTGAAGGGCTCCGACTGGATGATCAGGAGGTCCACGTCGGACTGTTGCTCCTGGTCGCCGCGGGCCTGGGAACCGAAGAGGATCACCTGCTCGGGACTCACTTCGGCGACGATCGCTTCGACCATCTGAGTGAGCGTTGCGTCGCTGACCGGAGTCATCTTGGTCGCTACCGCCCGTGGTAGAGCGTCGCGTCCTCGGTGTGCAGCCCTCGCGGATCGTCGCGGTTCGACTTGTAGAGGCCGCCCTCGGCGTCGAC